>JBAZPF010000034.1:0-11084 GCA_041648295.1 Candidatus Margulisiibacteriota bacterium
TATTGAAACGGCGAGGATCGCCATTCAGGCGGCGCTGACGGGACACCTGGTCCTGGCTACTTTACACACCAAAGACGCGCCCTCGGCGACGATAAGGTTGTGTGAGATGGGGATCGAATCTTATCTGGTAAAAGACGGCATGATAGGGGTGATAGCACAAAGACTGATACGGGTAAAACCAAAGGGAAGAATCGCGATTTTTGAGGTCATGACCGGAACGGAGCCGCAAGCCGGAATGGCCAGGCTAAAAGAAAGAGCAATGGATTTGGTAAAACAAGGAATGACTACAAGCGAAGAAGCAGAAAGAGTTATTTCTTTTGATTAATGTCCGCCGCCGCCCGCGCCCCCGGAACCTCCGCTTCCCCCGCTTGCCCCTGATCCAGACCCTGAACCGGTCGAGGTCCCGCCCTGACCGGCAGACCCAAAAGTCATGCCCATTACCAGTATGGCCATGCCGACGATCCTTTCAAAGATCCTGGGGACAAGATTTTCCATAGTGATAGCTTTTGATCGATGGCAGCGACCGCATATTTTAAAATTCATTTTGTTGGGATTGCAGGCGTCTTTCTTATAAAAGATGCAGTTAAGGTCATCCTTTTTGTGGGGAATGAGCGGCTTCCTTTGTGTTTCTTCAAATGATACCGTTTCTACTTCCATAGCAAAAATGTATCGTCTTGCCAAATCAAAAATTTCAGGCTATTCTTGAGTACATGAATTTTGTAAGATCAGCGGGTTTTTACCTAATAGCGGTATTGAGTTTTATTATTGGCACGGCAATAACGATCGTACTTTCATGGTTTAGCAGAGATAAAGAGCATATTTATCTGCGTTCCGCGCGCATCTGGGCGAAATTTCTGGCTTTTGTCAGCGGGATCCCGGTAAAGGTTGAAGGGCTGTCGAATATACCGCAAAATGAACCGGTAATTTTTGTTTCAAACCATCAAGGTGCGATGGACATTCTTTTTCTCATGGCCTACCTGCCGGTCTATTTTCTTTTCATCATAAAAAAAGAACTTTTTAAAGTCCCGTTCTTCGGCTGGTATTTGAAGAAGGCCGGATATCTTTCGGTCGACAGAGGAGCGGGAGAAAAAGCGCACAAGATGTTCTCTCAAGCCGAGAATGTTTTAAGATCGGGAGAGAATATTCTGATCTTTCCGGAAGGGACCAGAACTTTGACCGGCCAGATACAGTCTTTTAAAAGAGGAAGCCTGCTATTGGCTTTTAAGGCAAAAGTAAAGGTGGTCCCGATCGCTATTGCCGGGAGCTTCAATATCATGCCGCCTAAAAGCATTATTTACCGGATCGTACCGGTCACGATAAGGATTGGCAAGCCGGTGTCGCTTGAAAAGTACGGGTCAAATTATGAGAAGGCCCTTGAAGACATTCACGATCAGGTCAAAAACATGCTTTAAACGCTTCGGCCAGGTCGGACGAGGCTACGATCTCAATTTTAGTTTTCTTTAGCTGTTTTAAATTCCCTTTGGGGACAATCATTTTATTAAAGCCCAGTTTTTCGGCTTCCGCCACCCTGGCTTCGATATGATCGACCGCGCGCACTTCACCGGCGAGGCCGATCTCGCCTACGAGAACAGTTTTCTGATCGACCGGCTTGTCCTTATGGCAGGAAGCGATCGCAGCCGCAACCGGCAGGTCGATCGCGGGTTCTTCTACTTTTATGCCTCCGGCCACATTTACATATATATCTTCTGTCCCTAGTTTTAGCCCCATCCGCTTTTCAAGGACGGCAATGATCATATTGGCGCGATTGTAATCAACGCCGACAGCAGTTCGTCTGGGCATGGCTAAATAGGTTTTGGAGGTCAAAGCTTGCAGTTCGAGTAATAGAGGACGCGTTCCTTCGATCACCGCAGTGACTACGGACCCGCTCTGTCCGGCGGGCCGCTCCGACAGAAACATTTCCGATGGATTTAAGATCGGCGACAATCCGGAGTCTTTCATCTCAAATATCCCGACCTCATTGATCGAGCCAAAACGGTTCTTTACTCCTCTCAATATCCGGAACTGTTTGTGCATGTCGCCCTCAAAGTACAGGACGGTATCGACAATATGTTCAAGTATCTTCGGGCCGGCGATATTGCCTTCTTTGGTGACATGGCCGACGATAAATATCGGGATATGGGTGGTTTTTGCGATCCGGACGAGATAAGCGGCGCATTCCCTTACCTGGGAAACGGAGCCCGGAGCCGCGGGAATATCTTCTCTGTACATTGTTTGAATAGAGTCAATTATCAAAAAATCGGGCTTCACATCTTCGATTGCTTTTTCAATCGCAAACAGGTTGGTTTCCGGAAGAACGTTTAAGGATTTAGATAATGCTCCCAGTCTTTCCGCCCGCATCCTTATTTGTTTAGCGGATTCTTCTCCGGTAACATAAAGCACCGATCCCTTTAGCAAGTTAGCGATCTGCAGCATAAGGGTGGATTTGCCGATCCCAGGATCGCCGCCAAAAAGAACGACCGATCCGGGAACGATCCCGCCGCCAAGCGTTCTGTCAACTTCCGCGATACCTGATGAGAGCCTATCTTCTTTTTTAAAGTCTATTTCATTAATGAGAAGGGGTTTTTGAGGGTGGGCCGGTCCCATTGTTCGGTTTTCTGACTTAGAATTTCGGATTTTTTCTTCAACCAGTGAATTCCAAGTGCCGCAGGAAGGGCACTGCCCATACCAGCGCGGATAATCATTGCCGCAATTCTGACAAAAGAAGCGGGTTTCAGTCTTTGAGGGCATGTCTAATTATAGCAGATTTCTTTTGTCAGGCTTGAAATTTACGCAAGATATAAGCGAAATGTATTTGTATGATAACTAGCGAAAAAATAGCGCAAAGATTGATAAGCTGGCAGGCGGCAAATCCCGAAAGCGCAAGATCAATCGCAGTGAAAGTGTTCCACTCCAGTCCGACGGAAGGAGAGTCGGTCACTTTAGCCGATAGTTTTCGTGCAAATGAAACATTTTTCAGGGCGCAGCTACTTTCGACAGCTCAAATTCAAGGCGATGCCGTTCTCCCGGTCTTGTCTGCAATTTCTGGTTTTGAAATAGACAAAATAAACGACTTATCTCAAGCTCTTGGCAGTCATGCCAGGGCATTGGAAGGAATTGAATCTTCTGAAATTAAAGATGAAGCCAGTCGCCTATTAAAAACTGCCGGGCTTGAACTGCAAGCTTTGGGGCAGGTTAAAGAAGGAATTTTCCCGACCGATTATCAGCTCATAGATCTTTATAATAATATTGCCAGAAGATTAAACGGGGTTCGCCAAACCATTTTGTCGTCTATCGACATTGAAGTGGAGAAGATCGAAAACGCGGTCGAAACCGTCAACGTTGGCCTTATTTCCGTTCCGGTCTCCGCCTTTGCCTTATTGTTAAGACATCAAAGTACTTTAGACGTAGAAACTATTGATCAATTAGCGTCCAGCGTTGAAAAGTATGCGGCTAAGAATCTCGACGCTGAAAATTACGTTATTGTTCACATCCTGCTAACCAAACTAAATACGGGGGAGATAAATGACCTGTTGGATCTTGCCGCTCAATATAGGATAGCCAGGGAATTTGTAATCAAAAGGGAGAAAATCAGAGAAGCGGTTGGTCCGGAAATTGAATATTTAGAGGAAGATGTTCCTGTTAATCCGCCGGAGCCAAAGGATATTGTTGTGACCCCCGGCGGCGTACTGCCTTCTCCCGCGCCGACCCCAACTCCCGCTCCTTCGCCCCCGCCTGCGCCGGCCAGATTGGAAATCGATGAAGATACAATCCAGAAATTTTTTGAAAGGAGCCCTTTAAATGGAACATCTTTAGGCAGACAGGCAACGGAGGCCGCTAAAGAATTGTTTAAAAGAAATATACTCGGGCTGGAGGATCTGCTTTACAGAATTCTGGAAAGGGATGCCGAAAAACCTCATGAATTTGATGTTGAAGGTGCGGCTTATGAAATTATCTGTCTTGCCAATATCATGCGTGAAGAAGGTGATGAGTCTACTTTGACGGAAGCCGGAAAAGATTTGGGGGAAATCCGCTATTATCCGGCGGATGTCACCAGGCAAGAGGGAGGCAGTTATTACATAAATGGAAGCGCCGCAGAAAAAGTCAAAGAGAGTTTAAACGCGGACGGTTATAGAATCTCCAAAAAGGGAATAATAGAGATTAAGAGTTGTTTGCGCTTCCAGTGGATGCAAACCGGAGAGATCGAAGAAGCGGAAAGATCGAGAATAAACAAATTTATCAACCAGACCAGAAAATACGCCGCGGCATTAAGAAATGGGACAATAAAAGAAGTTGAATATCGGATTGCGGTTCCTTTAATCCATCAGAGAGTGATTGATGAATTGAAGAAAATATTCAAAGGTTTTTTAGAGAAAGTAAAAATATATCGATATGACGGATTAACCTCAAGCGAAGCGCATCAGATCGAGTTTAAAGCAGATGAGGGCGAAGCAAAGAAGCCAAAAAGAGAGGACGCCAAACCGGCGGAAAAGAAATGGACGGCGGAAGACGGTGAGGCCTGGGTTTGGGCGGTAAAATATCTGATCCCGAACGGAGCGGCCATCAGGAAAAAGGACAATCCTGAAAGCATTAAGGATAAAATGCGCAAGGTGCATAATCAAGCTTTGGTCGCAGGGATCAAAAAGCGCCTCAATGAACTATTGAGGAGGGAAGGGTTAAAACCTGAAGACAGGAAAAAAACGGAAAGTTTATTGAAACAAACAAACGATCTGGCCCCTGCATTTGACACAAATACTTTATCGATAACAAAAATCAAAGAAATTACATTAATTATTCAAGGACTAAAATCGCTGATTAACCCTTAGCTTTTGAGGGCATATTTAATTATAGCGTGTGAATTAATTCGATAAAACACTCACAAGTGAATTCGCGTAGCCGAGGTTGTCTCAACCTCGGTGAATATAGTACAACAGGATGAGACATCCTGTTGTATGTGGTTAGGGGAGTACCCTTCCGCCTTCAGGCGGTAGTAGTTGAGACCAGATTGTATTTTTTTAAGCGTGAAATTATATTTGGGAGGGGGCGATAAACAAGCGGGAGAACATAGGCCGGAAGCCCGGACGGGCAGGGGGACGAAACTATACTCCATTTGCAGGGATGATTTAAAAGGGGTTGAATTCTTATGATCGGGGTGAGCAGGGCAGATATTTCTTTGCGTTATAGAACATTCAATGATGTTTCAAAAAAGCCAAATATTGACGCCCTGTCAGCAGGGGCAATTGGCGGCACATTATCACGAGATCAATTAACCCATCTGGTTCTTCATTTGGAAGAAAGGCCAAAAGACGTTTCTTTTAAGGAAAAAATGGATATCGGGAAATACATATTTAAGCCCATCCTGGAAAAAGGGAGCAAATATCCCGAAAAAATGCAAGAAATTGCAGAAGAAGGAGTGGGGTTATTAAAAAGTATTGATACAGCAACAAAAAGGGCGGCTTCCGGTAAATTATCCGGCCAGGAATTTCAATTACTAATAGTTCTTCTTAAAGAAATGCCGGATAGTTTTACTGATTCCGACAAGAGAAATATTCGCGATAGTATTCTTCAGCCTATTTTGAATGGTAATTATCCCCAAGAAGCCAAAATCACTGCGGCTAAATATATGTGTCTTTGTTCAAACGCGAATCCTTCAGTGCCGCCGATTATTTCCCCGCCAATAACTGCGCCAAATCCATTGGCGACTAAAGCGGCTCCAATGCTAACCGCCGCACAACCAAGGGCAATAGTTACAGCCGCATCACCGGCTCGGCCGGTTACTTCTCCTCCGCTGCCAAAGCCGGCTCAAGTAGCTCCAGCGAGGGAAGTCCCCCTGCCAACCAATCCTGTAACCCTAAGAATAGCAGTTACGCCCACAACCATAAGAGCTGAACGGTCTAGTGACAACTCTAGGCATCAAACTGCTATGCAGCAAGCCGGTGAATTACTTGAAAGCATCCTCGATGGCTATATAGATAGATTTACTCCCCGCTGCCCTGCGTGTGGCTTCGACGTATCGGAGACTATCGCTCAGCTGGCGCCGGAAGTTCGACCAGCAAAAGCGTCGCCTGCGCCGTCTGAAATAGATCTCACCCTACTTTCTTCTGTCCTTCCAGGATCCCGCGTAGGGACAACGAAGCATTTCTTAAGCAAACTCGCCGACAAAATCCCGATAGCTGCTGAAATCCTAAAAAGACATGTTGACAAAAATGGTGATATTCACCTTAGTCGCGAAGATGGACAACAATTGACATCAGCTTTAAACGAGTATTTTAAAAACGAAAATGCTGATTTAGACCCGCTTATTGTTTTTGCTGACTTGCCAGGAATAGATAGTGATGTTGAGATGGTTGTTTCGGTTTATTTTGAGTTTCGCAAACCTGTTCGAAAATAAAAAGAAATTTCCTTGAAGATGCGCGGATAATCATTGCCGCAATTCTGGCAAAAGAAGCGGGCCTCAGCCTTTGAGGGCATATTTAATTATAGCAGATAAATAATTATTATCGCCCTTTGCTTGCCTGAAATTACAATCAAAACTACACGATATATAGATATATAAAGAGATGTAATTATGTTAAGTATTGTCAAAAAATATGCTCCGCTAGCTGCCGCTGTCATGGTTTCTGCTTGCGCTCAAAGTAATAGCCAAAAACCTTCTCAAGCGCCGTATGGTTTTATTTCTCCCGAGCAGCGCTCAAGAATTCAGGTTGAGCTCCTGGGGATAAATCCTATTCAGTCCGAACAAATTACCGAGGCAAAAAAAATTGATTGGGAAAAAATCAATACTACGCTGGTAGATAAGAACTGGCTACCTCAAGTTGAAGAGTGCGCGGTCGAAAGTACTCAAGAGGTTTCTTCTTATAGTATGTTTAGTAGAACCTCCCAAAAAAGTAATACCCAGACAAAGTTTGGCGCGATGTTTAAAAGATTTGGCGAAGAAGCAAAACTGGATAATCCTGCCGGACAAAAATGGCTGACGATCGTAAGAGATAATATGTCGCACCTGCGACCGGATGTTGATGAAGGCCTGGCGATCATTGCCGGCATAATGCTTAGCATATATCAGTATAATATTGAATATTCCGGATGTAAAATCGAGAGCCAATTTGAGATGTTCGAAAGTAATTTGAAGCCTGAGCAGTTTCTTAACGTAAGGCATGGCTGTTGCCGTGATGCCGCCCAGCTTGGGATCGCAACGATCGTAGCATTAGGCAGCGAACCAGCAATTGTTTTCGATCCTGTAGACCTGATGCATGTTATACCCGCGCTTCTTTCCGATCAACCAAACGGGTTTCAAATTAAAAGCGGGAAGTATGTTAGGCCTTTTGATACTACGCTCTTTCGCGATTTAAGAAAAATGAAGAACACCGAAGAAATTCTTGCCAATATCAAAAGAGCAATAGAAGCCGGCAATGAATTTGTTAAATATCTGTTTTGCAGCCAGAATAACCGCCCAAGATTAATTGCCACCCATCAGGGAATCGTGTTATAGAGCCAGTAGCTTGTTAGCTTTTGAGGGCGTCTTCTTTGACTTTTAATTCTTTTCGGGCGGATTTTTTAGCGGTAAAAACGATCTGATCTTTCTTGATATCCGCCTTGATCTGCATCCCCTGGACAAATTTTCCGCGCAGGACGTCTTCAGAGAGGGGATCTTCTATATAATCCTCGATCGTTCTTCTTAACGGCCGGGCGCCGAATTTCGGGTCGTATCCTTTTTCAACTAAAAAAGCTTTTACTTTGTCGGTTACCGTAAGGGATAGGTCCTTTTCGGCCAGGCGGCGGTTGAGGTCGTCTATCATTATCACGACAATCGAGCTCAAATCTTCTTTTGAAAGCGGCCTAAAAATTACCGTTTCATCGATACGGTTCAAGAATTCCGGCCGGAAAACTTTTTTTATCTCTTCCAGTATCTTGTCCTTCATCCGTTCATAGCTGGCCTTGGCGTCATCGCGCGAAATAAAACCGAAATTTGTCTCTTTTTTGATCAGATCGGCCCCGGCGTTTGAAGTCATGATGATCACCGTATTCTTAAAATCGACTTTTCTTCCCTGCGCGTCGGTGGCCTGGCCGTCGTCAAGTATCTGAAGCAGGGTGTTTAAAACATCCTGATGGGCTTTTTCCACTTCATCAAAAAGAACGACCGAATGCGGCCTTCTTCTTACCGGCTCGGTCAATTGCCCGCCTTCGCCAAAGCCGACATAGCCGGGAGGGGAGCCCAGCATCCTGGAAACCGTGTGCGATTCCATGTATTCCGACATGTCAACGCGGATCATCGCGTCGGTATCGCCGAACATAAATTCCGCCAGACGCTTGGCCAATTCCGTTTTTCCAACTCCCGACGGCCCGAGAAAGATGAACGAACCGATGGGGCGGCGGGGATCTTTTAGTCCCGCCCGCGCGCGCCGGATCGACTTGGCGATCAATTTGATCGCTTCATCCTGGCCGATCACCCGTTTTTTAAGCTCATCCTCCATCTTAAGCAGTCTTTCCGCTTCCGCGGAGGTCAGCTGGGTAACCGGAACTCCGGTCCAGGCGGAAACGACTTCCGCGATCGCTTCAGAATCGACCAGAGGAAGATTGTCATAATTTATTTTGATCTGGCTGGCGGCTTCTTCATATTTTTTCCTGGTCTCTTCTTCAAGATCCCTTAGCTTGGCGGCGGCTTCGTATTCCTGGTTCGTGACCGCCAGTTCTTTTTCCGTTTTTATCTTTTCCAGCTCTTTGGTCAGCTCTATAAGTTCCGGCGGGGCCGAATGGGACTTCAGCATGACGCGGCTTGAAGCCTCATCTATAAGATCGATAGCCTTATCCGGCAGGCGGCGGTCGGCAATGTACCTTTCCGACAGTCTGGCGGCCGAAACCAGCGCGTCATCGGTTATGCGAACTTTGTGAAAATCTTCATATCGTCCCTTCAAACCTTTTAATATTTCTATTGTTTCCTGTGAATTGGGTTCTAAGATCATGACCGATTGGAAGCGTCTTTCGAGCGCGGGGTCCGATTCGATTTTCTTTCGATATTCATCAAGGGTCGTAGCCCCGATGCACTGGATCTCCCCCCTGGCGAGCGCCGGTTTTAAAATATTAGCGGCATCCATTGCCCCTTCGGCCGCGCCCGCCCCGATCAAAGTGTGGAGCTCGTCAATAAACACCACTACCTTTCTGGCTTTGCGAACTTCCTCCAGCGCTTTTTTCAAGCGTTCCTCAAATTCTCCGCGGTAACGGGTGCCGGCGATCATCAGCCCCAGATCAAGAGAAACCACCCTCTGGTCAAGAAGCGGAGGGGGGACATTCCCGGAAACTATCCTTTGCGCGAGCCCTTCCACCACTGCGGTTTTACCTACTCCGGCTTCACCGATCAGCACCGGATTGTTTTTCTTTCTTCGGGACAATATCTGAATGACTCGCTCGATCTCTTTGCCCCGGCCGATCACCGGATCGATCTTCTTTTCTCTTGCCATTTTTGTGAGGTCGCGGCTGAACTGGTCAAGGGTAGGGGTGGTGGTGCGGGCCGGGAATTTCTTTTCCATCACTGACTCTTCCCCCAGGATCGCGACCAAATGGGTTTTAGCCGCGGAGGCATTAATGCCAAGCTCGGCCAGTATCTTTCCGCAAAGTCCCGATCCCTCTCTCAAAATTGCCAGAAAAAGATGCTCGACGCCGATATAGCTGTGGCCCAGGCCCCGGGCTTCTTCCCAGGCGAGCTCGATCACTTTTTTTACCTGCGGCGAAAAAGGGATCTCCCCGCCCGGCGAGATCTCTTTGACCTTTAAAAGTTCCAGTTCGATCCTTTCTTTAATGTCAGAAGGGGAAACGCGGAAATATTCGAGTGTTTTTATGATGATCTGCTCTTTTTCGCGCAGCATCCCCAAAATAAGATGTTCAGAGCCGACATAATTGGAGGTAAGCTTCCGGGCTTCTTCCTGCGAGGCCATAAACACCCTTATCGCCTTTTCACTAAAACGTTCAAACATTATGGGAATTATATTCTCAAATGCAAGTATTTTCAAGCGAAATACGATAATAATAATGTAATGTTCAACCCATTTAAGACAGACCAGTCAAAGAAAAGCACCGTCTGCAGGGTTCCGGTCCCTGGCGGGGAGATGCATTTTAGCACCAGCGGGATCATTCAGTTTGACGCCGAGGGAGGATATGCGCTGGCCGAAACTAACTGCCCGCTTTTGACGTTTGAAAAAAATTATAATGATTATTTTGCCGGACTGAACGCTAAACCTGATCCATCCTCTGTGGTAAAGTAATAATAAAACTGGTCCCTTTGCCGATCTTGCTCTTTACTTTAATGCTTCCCTTGTGTTCCTCGATTATCCTTAACGTGATCGGCAGCCCCATTCCCGTCCCCTTCATCTTTGTCGTGAAGAACGGATCAAAAAGACTTTTTATCTTTTCAGGATCGATGCCCGGGCCGGTGTCGGTTATTTCAACAAAAACGGCCGGGATCGGCTGAGGGTTTTCCTCTTCAGCCTCCCATACCATTTCGCCTTTCTCTTTTTCCACCCCGGCGCGGGAGGGCTTCCCGAGCTTAACAACTTCACCGACATCGGTTTTTAAAGTCAGTTCCCCGCCCTTTGTCTCTTCCATGGCCTGGATCCCGTTTAGGATAATATTAATGAACGCCTGCGAAAGCTGCTGCGCGTCTCCCGTGATCTCGGGGAGTTCCGCGAATTTGGTGGTGACCCTGATGCCGTTTTTCTTACACTCACTCTCAAAAAGCATCATTATTTCTTCAAGTATGCTGTTGACGTTGATCCTGGTCAGTTCGGGCTTAACGGGCCGCCCGAACTTCAAAAGGCTTTCGGCGATCTTATTTATTCTTTCGATCTCATTTGGAACGATCTGCGAAAATTTTGTCCTGAATTCCGGATCGTCCCATTTCTGCTGTAAGAGCTGGCTGAAAGTTCTTAACGATACCAGCGGATTTTTTATTTCATGGGCCATGCCGGCGGCCATGGTCCCCAGCGAAGCCAGCTTTTCAGAAAGTATCAGCCTTTCCTGGCTGTCTTTTAAGTCTTTCGTCATTTTATTAAAAGCCGAGGCCAAACTTCCCAGCTCATCGATCGAATCAATACTGA
>JBAZPF010000035.1:0-10954 GCA_041648295.1 Candidatus Margulisiibacteriota bacterium
CAGCGGATGGCAAGGTTTCTGAAAAACCCGCTCTTCATTTGCGCCGGGGTCATTTTCAAGTATATCTCCTGGCAGCAAATCCCGCATTGCTTGCATTTTCCGCCAAGCTTCCAGGCGGTAGGGAAGAGCCTTTTTGTAGTATTGATCAGAAGGTTGTCCAGGAGGACGAAAAACATAATGAATCTCTTCATATTATTAGTTTAATGTATGAATTAAGAAAAGGGAAGAGGTTAGCACTCGTCCAAACCGACTGCCAAAACCTATTGACATAGCTGCCTAGAGCTTGCTATAATTAGCACTCAAACAGTATGAGTGCTAAACCAAATAAGGGGGAGGTGAGAGTATGGCAAAATCAAAATTAACTCCGCTTGGGGACAGGGTAGTAGTAAAACCGGATCCGGGCGAAGAGAAGACGAGGTCCGGGATCGTTCTTCCTGATACCGCAAAAGAAAAGCCGCAGGAGGGAACGGTCGTAGCGGTCGGTTCCGGCAGGTTTTTGGATGGCGGGCAAAAAGTTCCGGTAGAAGTAAAAGTGGGTGACAAGATCATCTACAGCAAATACGGTGGAACAGAGGTAAAGATCGAAGAAGAAGAATATATCATTCTTCAGGAAAGGGACATTCTGGCTGTAAAAGGCTAATTTAGGAGGTGAGTACGAATGGCAGCAAAAGAATTAAGATTTGGAGATGAGGCCTGGAGAGCGATCGAGAAGGGCGTCGCGAAAGTAGCGAATGCCGTCAAGATCACGCTGGGCCCAAGAGGGAAGAATGTAGTTCTCGAAAAGAAATGGGGATCGCCGACCATCACAAACGATGGGGTAACGATCGCGAAAGAGATCGACCTGGAAGACCCGTTTGAGAACATGGGCGCGCAGCTTTTAAAAGAAGTGGCGTCCAAGACCAATGATATCGCGGGAGACGGGACCACCACCGCCACCGTGCTTGGTCAGATCATATTTAAGGAAGGATTGAAGAGCGTTGTTTCGGGCATCAATCCAATGGCATTGAAGCGCGGAATACAAAAAGCGGTTGACTACGCGGTTTCAGAAATGAAAAAGCTTAGCAAACCGGTAGAGACAAAAGAAGCGATCGCCCAGGTCGCTTCGATCTCCGCGAACAATGATCCGGAGATTGGAAACCTGATAGCGGACGCGATGGAAAAAGTTGGCAAGGACGGGGTCATAACCGTTGAAGAGTCAAAAGGCATCGACACAACTTTAGAAGTTGTTGAAGGCATGCAGTTTGATAAAGGTTACGCCTCGCCGTACATGGTCACCGATCGCGAAAGAATGGAATCAGTGCTTGAGGATTGCATGATCCTGATCACCGATAAAAAGATCTCCGCGGTAAAGGACCTGCTTCCGGCGCTCGAAAAGTCAGTGCAGATGAGCAAACCGTTGTTCATTATCGCTGACGAGATCGAGGGCGAAGCGCTGGCCACGATCGTGGTCAACAAGCTTCGCGGGACCATCAACTGCGTGGCCGTAAAGGCTCCGGGTTTTGGCGACAGAAGAAAGGCCATGCTCGATGACATCGCAGTCATAACCGGCGGCGAAGTTGTTTCGGAAGACAAGGGGCTTACTCTTGAAAATATTCAGGACAACTGGTTCGGCAAGGCCAAGAAAGTGGTCGTCCGCAAGGAAGATACCACTATCATTGAAGGCGCGGGCAGTGCTAAGGGAGTAAAGGACAGGATCGCTCAAATAAAGAAAGAGATCGAACTGTCCGATTCGTCCTACGACAAGGAAAAACTCCAGGAAAGGCTGGCAAAGCTTTCCGGCGGAGTGGCCGTTGTTAAGGCCGGCGCCGCGACTGAAACCGAATTGAAAGAAAAGAAACACCGCATCGAAGACGCTCTTTCCGCTACCCGCGCGGCAGTGGAAGAGGGGATCATCGCCGGCGGCGGATCGACTTTAGTTCATGTTATCCCGGCGCTGGAAGAGTATGAAAAGAAACTTTCCGGCGACGAAAAGGTAGGTGTGTCGATCGTAAGGCGCGCGCTTGAAGAGCCTTTAAAGCAGATCGCGACAAACGCGGGCTGGGAAGGTTCAGTTGTGGTCGATTCCGTTAAAAAAGAAAAGGACGGGATCGGATTTGACGCCCAGAAGTTTGAATATGTGGACATGTTCAAGGCCGGGATCGTCGATCCATTGAAGGTTACCCGTTCCGCGCTGCAGAACGCGGCTTCGATCGCTTCTCTGCTCTTGACCACCGAAGTTTTGGTGGCCGAGAAGCCTGAAAAAGAGAAAGCGGCCATGCCGCAGATGCCGGGCGGTGGAATGGGCGGATACGAAGGGATGATGTAGGCCGTTCCGTTTTTGTTGATTAAGAAAGGGTCCCCGGTCTGACCGGGGACCCTTTTTCTTTAGAGGAAAAAATATTTTTCACACCCCAAATTATTCTATGATCCAGTGAAATTCTCACCAGAACCGTATGATATATATCCAGGACAGCTGATGAGTCGAATTAATCAACGATTTCAAAGTGAAGGCATAAGTGAATCTTAAAAATTAGGAGGTCCCGACGCTTCGGTCGGGATCCCGTCCCGATTTTCGGGATCCCGAAACACATTATAATAATATAATAAAGAATCGGGACAACACATCAGATTCATATAATAAGGAGGCGGGAAAAAGAAAATGAAAATAGCAAGACCAGGGAGAGGAGAATTTAGGCCGGCGCAGCAAATTGGATTGAGAAGCAATTATGTTCTAACCAGCCCTTTAACTCCCGGGGAAAAATTAGTGGGAACTATTAAAGATCTACTAGATGCGGGAGTTAAGAGGGTTTTGACTGTTGATTTTGCGTTGGGAAAATTTTATAAATCCAAACTTCTTGATGCGGGCATTCATCCGGTTGCAGTTGATAGACTGTTAGCAGATAATCTGGGGGATCCTTTTGCTTTATCTGATGGTAATAATCCTGCCAAAACAGCCACAGAAATTACCTTAGCCAAAATGGCTGGCGAATCACGCTTATTAAGCGCCCTTATGAAAAAGCAAGGGGTTGTTGTTTTGACTAACAAATACATCGTAGTGGATAATGTTTGCGCGACGTTTGCTCTGTTAAACCCAAAAATGGCTAGAGCACACCAGGATATTCTTGAACAGGCTGCCCGCTTTGGGAGATACTGTGACAAAGTAAGCGATCGAGCAATGATGGTTTCGTATACGATAGAAGAAATGATGTCTGGTTCAAATAAATTCGGCAAGCCGCATTATACGTTATCTGATGGGAAAAAACGGGCATTATTCAATGAAATTCTCAAAGCTATGCCTGCAATGTTAACCAATATCGAACGGTTCGGACACTTGTATGAAAAAAGGTTAAATGAACACAAGACAATAGCCGGGAAGAGAACGGAAGGATTGAAGGATATGTTTTTGAGCAGTGAAGAGTTTAGACCATATTGAATGTTCGGATTTCGGATTTAAAAAAGTAGTTCCTTAGGAAAAACATTTCCCTGATTCAAAATGCAGGCCGGATCGAAATGTTTTTTAACTCGGACCATTTCTGCAATGCCTTTGTCCCCGTACATTTCTTTTAAATAGTCATGCTTGATCTTGCCGATCCCATGTTCGGCGGAACAGGTGCCGCCAAGCAATATCCCTTTTTTAACGAATCTCATGATCAGCTCTTTTGCTAGAGGAAGATCGGCCGATGTTTTTGGCACCAGATTTACATGCAGATGGCTTTGGCCGATATGGCCGAATTTAACCCAGAATATACGGTTGCTTATCGTTTTTAATTCCGAATTGTAATAATTAAGCATTTCCCTGAATTTATCATCCGGAACCGCTATATCCGACGCGAACTTTACCGTATTGTGTTTTTTAAATTCATCATTTATATGTTCCGGCATGGCATGACGGAACTTTTTAAGGTCCTCTTTCTGCTTTTTGTTCATTCCCAGCCAGGCGTCCTCAAGCTTCACTTTGTGTTTTTCCAAGATGTTGGCCCAAAAATCAAGATCGTTTGATTCGGACTCCAAATAGACTGCGGCTCCGGCGCCGCGCGGGATCTGTTCATATGAAGGCCTTAACAGCTCGAGCGAGTTATGGTCAAAATATTCAAGCGTCAGTGCCTCATGCTTTTTTACTTCAAATACAAAATCAACCGCTTCGTTTTCGGTCGGGAAAAAGGCGATGATGTCGAATGTATCGTGGAACCGCGGGATCAGGCCGACTTCTATTTCGGTTACAATTCCTAAAGTTCCTTCCGATCCGATAAAAAGGTCGATCAGGTCCATGCCGGATTTGCTGTAGTAGCCGGCGGAATTTTTTACTTGGGGCA
Source organism: Candidatus Margulisiibacteriota bacterium (assembly GCA_041648295.1). Lineage (GTDB taxonomy): Bacteria > Margulisbacteria > WOR-1 > XYC2-FULL-46-14 > WPAF01 > JBAZPF01. Next base: position 4,293 of record JBAZPF010000035.1, read on the forward strand.
TTTTGTAATTCGTAATACGTAAAGCGTAATGCGTAATGCGTTTAATTCCTCTTTTAACGTCGATAATTTCTCCAGATGACAATACAATTCGTAATCGGCGTATCCAGTCGCGCGTCGAGCCAAATTTAAAACTTCTCGATCCCGAAGCGTTGGTTGCCACATTCCCGCCGATCTGGGCGGTAGTTTCGGTGGGGTCGGGAGGATAAAGGAGGCCGATCTTTTTTAATTCCGAATCGAGCAGGTCCAGGGTTACGGCAGGTTGAATGACGGCAAATCTGTTCTTTTCGTCTATATCAATGATCCGGTTGAGTTTTTCCGTGCCTGCCAGCCACCCGCCAAACGGAATACATCCGCCGGTTGTTCCGGTCATTCCGGCAGAAATGGTTAGCGGGGTATTTTTTGCGGCGCATTCCCGAAAAATGTCTTTTATTTCTTTTTCGTTCTCCGGCAGATAGAGGCCGTCCGCATGGCCTCCCTTTAGGTTGGACGAGTCTTCCAAGTACGATTGGACGATCGAGGGATCGGTTTTCTTGATCATGAATTATTATAACATTTTTTATAAATTAACCTTGCATAAAATCCTGTGCAATGATATACTATAAAAGTAACATCAATACCCTTTGCATTACTGACTGGGGCGCATAACAATGCGCTTTTTGCTTTTTAGGAGGAATCATGAAAAAGACGCCTAATTTTAAGGCCATGTTCGAAGAGATCGAAAGAGAACGCGGCATTAAAGAAGAAGACCTTATTGCGGCGCTGAAGGACGCTTTGCTTTCTGCCGCGAAGAAGCGGATCGAAAATACCGAGAACCTCGAAGTAAGGATGGACCCTGACCTTACGGCACGAATATTCGATAAAGAAACCGGCGCGGAGGTAACTCCTTCGGACTTTGGCCGCATTGCCGCGCAAACCGCCAAACAGGTTATTGTGCAGCGCCTCCGTGAAGCTGAAAAAGAGGGCACTTTTACCGAATTTACGGCGAAGGTCGGGGAACTTATCAACGGAACGGTCCAGCGACAGGAATATTCCGGCTACCTGATAAACATTGGCCGCCTTGAAACTTTTTTAGCCAATTCTGATGTTATCCCCGGCGAGACCTTGCGGCCAAAGGAAAGAGTTAAACTTTTAATACAGGATGTAAAAAAAGCGGCCAAAGGGCCTTTAGTTGTTGTTTCGCGCACGCATCCTGATTTTATCAGAAGGCTTTTTGAGGCCGAGATCCCGGAAATACTAGAAGGAATTATTGAGATAAAAATGATCGCGCGGGAGCCGGGACGCCGGACCAAGGTGGCGGTGACATCAAAAGACCCAGACATAGGAGCGGTCGGCACATGTATCGGCCCGATGGGTTCCCGCATACAGACCATTACCAAAGAAGTAAAGAACGAAAGGATAGACGTCATCGAATGGTCGCAAAAGCCTGAAACTTATATCGCCAACGCGCTTGCTCCGGCCAGGACAATAAAAGTAAAATTGAAGGACGGCGCCGCGCAGGTGATCTTGCCTGAAAAAGAACTATCGCTGGCGATCGGGAAAGACGGACAGAACGTCCGGCTGGCGGCAAAGCTTACCGGATTCCGGATAGACATTACTTCCGATGAAAAATTGAAGGAAGCAGAAGATAATGCGAAAAAAGCCGAAGAGACTAAAAAAGAAGAGGATAAATAATTGGCAACGGTAAAAAAAATAAAAGTTAGCGATCTGGCCAAAGAACTGGGCAAGACATCAAAAGAATTGATCAAAATGCTCGGAGAGCTCGGCACTACCGTAAAGACCGCGGCATCATCGATCGATCAGGAAACGGCCAAGGCGGTAAAAGATCTACTTGTCCCGTCGCCCAAAAAGCCGGAGGCAGAAAAACCAAAAGCAAAGGCAAAAGAAGTTGAAGCGGCCGTTGTGCCTGTGCCGGTTTTGCCGCCTCCTCCAGCGCCGGTAATAAAAGAAGTTGCGCCTTCTCCGGCTCCGGTGGTTGAAAAACCGAAAATATTGATTTCTGAAGATGGGATCGTGCTAAAAGACCTTTCAGAAAAATTAAACACCAAAGTGTCCGACGTAATAAAAGAATTGATGAGAAAAGGCGTCATGGCGACGATCAATCAGAAAATTACTTTTGAGGTCGCAAAGGACCTTGCCTCCATATTTGGGCAGGAACTGGAAGCGGCGACTAAACGGCCCGCCGCGCAAAAAGACGAAGTAGTTGAGGGTGAAGCGATAGATGAATCAAAACTTAAATACCGTCCGGTGGTAGTAACGGTAATGGGCCATGTGGACCACGGAAAAACAAAACTTCTTGATGCCATCCGGTCGACCAAAGTGGCGGAATCGGAAGCGGGAGGCATAACCCAGCATATCGGAGCCTATCAGGTAAATTTTAAAAACAAAAAGATCACTTTTCTTGACACCCCGGGCCATGAAGCATTTACGGCATTGAGGGCGCGCGGGGCAAAAGTGACCGACATCGCGGTGCTGGTGGTAGCTGCCGATGACGGAGTGATGCCCCAGACAATTGAAGCGGCCGACCATGCCAAAGCGGCCGGCGTGCCGATTATCGTTGCGATAAATAAAGTGGACAAACCCGATGCCAATATAGACAAGGTAAAGCAGCAGCTTTCTTCCGAACTGGGACTGCAGCCGGAAGACTGGGGAGGGCAGACGGTAACGGTGCCCATTTCCGCAAAACAAAAAACCGGCATTGACGAACTGCTTGACATGATACTTCTGGTCGCCGAAGTCCAGGACCTGAAAGCCGATCCCGGGGCAAAAGCGGTCGGCGTGGTAATTGAATCGCGGCTTGATAAAGGCCAGGGGCCGGTAGCGACCGTGCTGATCAAGAACGGTACTTTGAAAGTCGGCGATTGCTTTGTGAGCGGCGCAACTTACGGCAAGGTCCGCGCGCTGATATCGGACAAAGGCGAAAGGATGCAAAAGGCGCCGCCTTCCGCGCCGGTACTGGTTCTTGGGGCTTCCGCGGTCCCTAAACCGGGAGATCTTTTGCTGGTAGTTGACAGCGATCAGGAAGCAAGGCAGATGGCGGAACAATTGTCGGACATGCAAAAACATATGGGGCACCATGCCGCCCAGACGCTTGAAGACCTTTCATCTGAAGTAGAAAAGGGAGAAAAAGTTGAACTTAAATTGATCGTCAAAGCCGATGTCCAGGGATCGCTTGAAGCGCTGATCTCATCACTGTCCGATCTTGAAGTGTCAGGGACGCATGTGAATATTCTTCACCGGGGGGTCGGCAATATTTATGAATCGGACGTCCTGCTGGCCGAAGCGAGCAATGCCATCATCGCCGGCTTCAATGTTGGAGTGGAGGCGAGGGCAAAAGAATTTGCCGAGAACGAAGGGATAGAGATAAGGCTTTATAATATTATTTATAAACTGCTTGATGACGTGAAATTGGCGATGGCCGGCATGCTCAAGATCGAATACGAGGAAATAGTGATCGGAAAAGCGGAAGTAAGGCAGACCTTTAAATTTTCCAAGGTCGGCGTGATCGCTGGCTGTTTTGTGAATTCCGGTAAATTTGTAAGAGGCGATGGTCTAAGGATTTTTAGGGACGGCGAAAAGATATATGAAGGGAAACTTGAATCGCTTAAGAGGATCAAGGAAGACGTTAAAGAAGTGTCCGAAGGTTATGAATGCGGAGTCGCAATAGTGGGTTATGAGGATTTTAAAGTCGGCGACACGCTGGAGTGCTTCGAGAAAAGAGAGAAGGCGAGGTAATTATGGCCCGTCCCGAAAGAGTGGCAGAGCTTATTAAAGAAGAAGTAAGCAGGATCATCCATGAAAGAGTGTCTGATCCCCGCATCGGATTTATTTCTATCACTAACGTTGAGTTGACCCCCGATCTAAAGAGCGCAAAAATATTTGCCAGCGTCCTGGGAGACAAAAATGAAAGGCAAAAGACCTTTGAAGGATTGAGAAGCGCGACCCCATTTATCCGCGGTCGGCTTGGCGATGTCTTAAACCTCCGGTTCATGCCCGAAATATCTTTCGTTTACGATAAATCAATAGAAAGAGGCAGCCGGGTATTGGCGATAATGTACAAGCTTAACCGTGAAGCCGAAGAAGGCCGCAAGCTTTCTAAAAACAAGAAAAAGTGAAAAAAGTAATAGAAGAGATAAAAAATGCCGTTTTATCGTCAAAGAGCATAATCCTTGCCGCGCACGTCGACCCCGACGGCGATACGCTTGGAAGCATGATCGCGCTGGCGCTTATATTGAAAAAGCTGGGCATCGAATGCGTAATGTACTCCACTGACGGGGTCCCAAACTCATACAAGTTCCTGCCGCATGCCGGGGAGATCGTCGATAAGGTCCCAAACGCAAAATTCGACCTTTTGATAACCGTTGATTCGTCGGATATCTCGAGGATCGGAAAAGAAAAGATCCATGCTAAAAAAACGATCAACATCGACCATCATCCGGACAATACTAATTTTGGCGACATTAATTATGTGGAACTTATATCTTCCGTGGCGGAGCAGGTGTTCCATCTGGCCAAGGCTTTTGAAGTGGAGATCGATCAGGAGATTGCCTTTGCGCTTTATATTTCGATCATAACCGACACCGGCAACTTCAGGTATTCCAACACTTTGCCCTCGACATTTGAAATCGCCAAAGAACTTATGGAAAAAGGGGCCGACCCCCAAACCGCAGCCATAGCCGTTTATGAAAATCGCAGGATCGAGGGGTTGAATATCCTCGCCAAAACGCTTTTAAATGTTGAGACATTGAAAAACGGCCGGATAATCTATTCGGTCATCACCAGCGAAATGATCGCCGAAACCAAAGCCCGCGGCGAAGACCTGGTGGGCATAATCGACCATCTGCGATCCGTTAAGACCGTGGAAGTCGCTATTTTGTTCAGGGAAGAGTCAAAAGGCGTGTTTAAACTTAATTTCAGAAGCAAGGGGAAAGTGAATGTTTCCAGCATTGCCAAGGGATGTGGCGGTGGCGGCCATGTCCAAGCTTCAGGCTGTACCGTCAAAGGCGAGTTTGAAGAAGTAAAGAAAAAAGTTTTGGACCTGGTTTTAGCTGAATTTAAATGAACGGCATCATAATCGTCGATAAGCCTCAAGGTTGGACCTCATTTGACGTTTGCAACAAAATACGGCATCTGACAAAAATAAAAAAGGTGGGGCATTCGGGAACGCTTGATCCCATGGCAACCGGAGTGCTGGCCGTATTTTTGGGGACGGCCACAAAGAGCGTTGATAAATTCCTTACCGGAGACAAAGGCTATGTTGCGGAGATGACCTTGGGCGTGAGGACGGATAGTTTAGATGCGACCGGGAAGGTCGTAAGTCGTAATGCGGAATGCGGAATGCGTAATGCGACAGAAATAGAGAAAGTCTTTGAGAAATATTTGGGAAAAATAAAACAAAAGCCACCGATGTTTTCGGCTAAGAAGGTGAACGGGCAGAGGCTTTATAAGCTCGCGAGAAAAGGTGAGGAAGTGGAAAGGAAGGATGTTGAAATAACGATCTATAAGCTTGACCTGTTGAGCATAGCTGACAACCGGATAAGGTTTGAAGTTTTATGCTCCAAGGGAACTTATGTTCGGGTCCTGGCGGCGGACATAGGTGACGATTTGGGATGCGGAGCGCATTTATCGGCGCTTCAGAGAATATACAGCCATCCGTTCCATATATCGCAGGCTTTGGATATGACGACCATTGAGAATCTGGCAAAGATCGGCAAGCTTGATACTGTTGTTTTGCCTGTCGATGATTTTATAAACGCATGAAGACCGTAACCGCGGAGGAGATGGCGGAACTGGACCGACGCGCCATACAAGACCTCCATATCCCTTCACTAACCCTTATGGAAAATGCCGGTCGTTTAACGGCGCAAGAAGCCGCAAAATTATCGCCTGGCCGTAAAATAGCCGTCATCTGCGGGAAAGGGAACAATGGCGGCGATGGGTTTGTTGCCGCAAGATATCTTCTGGAAATGGGATTTGATGTGCTTGTTGTGCTTATCGGCAAAGCGGAAGAGGCTAAACACGACCCTAAGGTTAACATAGAACGGCTAAAGGTGCCGATTAATGAAGCGGCGGATGCGGCAAGCTTTGAAGTGATGAAACCAAAGATCGCGGATTCTGATCTTATTATTGATGCCATCTTTGGCATAGGGTTGAACGCGGATCTTAAACCACCATATAATGCAATCGTCACCTGGTTGAACTCATTAGACAAACCGATCCTTGCCGTTGATGTTCCATCCGGTCTTAACGCCACTACCGGAAAGATCATGGGGACAGCTATCAAAGCTGTAAAAACAATAACCTTTGCCGCCCCAAAAACCGGATTTTATAAAGCTGATGGACTGGGGTGTGTGGGGGAAGTGAGGGTGGCGGATATCGGGATACCGGTTTAACCCTCACTCACGTCTATTAGTCTTCTTCGATTTTCTAAATAAGTGAAACTATTTCAAAATTTGGACGATATAAGAATAGAACTACTTAAGAATTATTGAAAAGGGTTGAAAAACTATGGGTATAACCGATTTTGTTAAAACTGCCTCTTTTTCAGGCCGATTAGGCCGGTATAATCAGGTATTTGATTCTAATCGGCGTAATTATTCGCCTGAAACACAAAAAAGATTTCTTGATGATAATGTATTGGATGTTGGGAATAGAATAAAAAGTAG
>JBAZPF010000036.1:0-10886 GCA_041648295.1 Candidatus Margulisiibacteriota bacterium
TAAAGGCGGCCAAAATAATCATCTCTCAAGCGCGCTGCGAATACCTTATCATCACGCGCGGAAAAGACGGCATGTCGATCTTTAAGAAGAACGAAAGGGTAATTCATATCCCCGGCATTCCCCGCGAGGTCTTTGACATCACCGGCGCGGGCGATACGGTGATCGCCGCCCTCTCCCTGGCCCTTTCCGCCGGAGCAAACATCGAAGAAGCCGCAATGCTCGGAAATTACGCGGCGTCGGTCAAAATAACAAAGATCGCGACCCAGCCGGTCTACCGCGAAGAACTTGAAGAGGCGCTGGTAGATCGGGAACCCGCCGCAAAAAAGATAAAGGCCAGAAAGGACCTGGCGCCGGTGATCAACCGGCTTAAAAATGAAAACGCGAAGATCGTGTTCACCAACGGCTGTTTTGATATCCTGCATCTGGGCCATGTAAGATATCTCAAAGAAGCAAAAAAGCTGGGCGATGTTCTGATCGTCGGGCTGAACAGCGACAGTTCCGTCAGAAAATTAAAGGGTCCCGATCGGCCGTACATATCCGAACTTGAACGCGCGGAAATACTGGCGTCTCTTGAATGCGTCGATTATGTCGTGATCTTTCCCGAGACCCGTCCCGACAATTTGATAAAGATCGTAAAGCCTGATATCCATGTAAAAGGCGGCGATTACGCAATCGACGAGCTTCCCGAACGGCATCTGGTCGAAAGCCTGGGAGGCAAAGTGGTCGTTATCCCCCCTATCAAGGGCCGTTCCACTACGAATATCATCGCCAAAATATTAGGTAGGCAAAAATGAGCATTTATCGCGTTACGATCATCTTACTGATAATTGCTTCCTGCGCCTTTGGCTGGCAGATAACAAAAGAACTCCAGCAGGAGATCAACATTAAAAAAGCGGCGATGGCCAAAGCGCCAAAGGACCCCAATGCCCGTTTTGACCTGGCCATTACCTATGCTTATACGAATAATATAATCGACGGCTGGAACGAACTGAAAAAAGTAAACGACATGGACCCCAATTTTAAAAATATCGCCTACAAGATCTGGGCTAAAAAAGTGATTGCCGACCCGGGCGACTGGAAAGTCAGGTTCAGATATGCTTTTGCCCTCTATTTTAATGGAAATAAACAGGAAGCCGTAAAAGAGCTCAAGAATGTACTGATAAGCGATCCGTATAACGTCTGGGCATACGGTTATATCTCTCTGATCTACGGAGAAATGGGTCAGGTAGACGAAGCGATCGAAGCCGCTAAAAAGGGATTAAAGATCGACGACCGGGTGGCCGCGCTGCATCTCCTTCTGGCTGAAGGTTATTACAAAAAAGGCGACAGCTGGAACGGGTTCATGGAAAGAACTACCGCCTTAAGGCAAAAGATGCAGGGATATTAAAATGATCGATCTTCTGAAAAAGGCGGCTTTCTTTATCCTGGTTGTTTTTATCCTCTTCCTTTTTGTCTGGGCTCTTTACCTGCCAAAACAAGATGTGACCAAAACGCTCACCAAAACAATCGAAGAGCAAAAATCACGGATGGACATGCTGTTCGAGGGGGTCACTTTCCAGGAAACGCAAAACGGGATCAAATACTGGGAGATCAAAGCCAAAACCAGCAGTTTGAATAAATCCACCGGCCGGGCGGAATTAAAAGAAGCCAGGGGAACATTTTTTAAAGCCGGGAAACCGGCCTTAAAATTTATTTCACCCTATGTGATCTGGAACATGAATAAAAAAGAGATCACGCTCAAAGAGCCTATCGGCTTTGACGAAAAAGCGGAAAGCAAAGTACAGGAGCTTATCAAAAAAGCCAGGGATATTTCCACTTTCATCCTTCCGGCCAGAGCTTTAAAAAAAGAAGAAGGGTACTTCTTTAAAGCCCGGGAATTGAACTGGGTGCTAAAGGACAAACAGATCGTTTGCTCCGGCGGGATCTATCTCAAAAAGGGAGAAATATCCGGACTGGCCGACAAGCTGGAGGCCGATGTCGGGCTGGAAAGGGTAAAAATATTCGGCAAGCCGTGCGTGATCAATCTTATCAACCAGTCCATTAACACGCTTGAAGCGCAAAGTTTTATCGTTGACAGCGTCAATGATAAGCTTACCGCTTCCGGCGGGATCGTTTTGACCACCGAGGGGCTAAAGCTTACGGCAATGGAGATGAATTATTTGCAGGACAAAGACACGATACTTTTTAAGCCGTCGGTTAAAATAACCTATCTGGACGCGCAGGCAAAAAGCGACATCGCTTCTTACGACGTGAAAAACCGGGTGATCAGCCTTGAAAAAAACGCGGAACTGACAAGGAACGGCAGCAATCTGACCGGCGATAAAGTGCTGGTATCGTTAAAGAACAAAACTTTTAAAGTGTTCGGCAAGAGCAAGATCGTGATCCCGGGTGAGGATATAAAATGACGACTCTCGAAGAATTAAAGACCCTCCCCAAACTCGAAGCTATCGTCCAAAGCCACGGCCCGCTGTTCGATGTGATAATAATCGGCGGAGGCCCGGCAGGCTTAACGGCGGCCCTTTACGCGGGACGCGCCCGCTTAAGGACGCTCTTGATCGAGAAAGCCCTCCTGGGAGGCATGGCCTCGACCACCTATTTCATAGAAAATTATCCCGGTTTTCCCCACGGCGTTTCCGGCATGGACCTTTCCCGCTATCTGGAAGAGCAGGCAAAAAAGTTCGGCGCTGATTTCTACTACGGCAATGTCTCCGGCATTTCGGCCAAAGAAGACCGGAAAGTCGTAAACATTGAAGGCCGGAAGGTTGAAGCCCGCGCGCTTATTATGGCCACGGGAACGGAGACAAAAAAATTGGGGATACCCGGGGAGGAGCAGTTCCACGGGCGGGGCGTCTCCTATTGCGCCACCTGCGACGGGCCCTTTTATAAAGGTAAAAACATCGTCGTTATCGGCGGAGGCAATGCCGCCGTTGAGGAAGCGCTTTATCTGACCCGCTACGCGTCAAGGATATCGATCATCCACCGCCGCGACAAACTTCGGGCGGACAAAGTGCTGGCCGAACAAGCGCTAAACGACCCCAAAATATTCGTCGTTTGGAATACTGAAGTCCAAGAGATAATTGGAACTTCCAGGATAGAAAAAGTAAAGGTATTTAACAACCAGACCCGGCAGACCAGCCTTATGCCCGCCGACGGTGTTTTTGTTTATGTCGGCTCCAATCCGAATACCGGCCTTATAAAAGGAATAGTTGAGCTTGATAAAGACGGTTACATCAAAACCGATGAGGAGATGAAGACCTCCCAGCCCGGCATATTTGCGGCCGGAGACGCCAGGAAAAAATCATTGAGGCAGGTAATTACCGCGGCCTCGGACGGCGCCGTTGCCGCTAATTCAGCAAGGATATATATTGAAGAAGAGCTGAACTCCAATAAGAAAAAGAAAAAATGAACCCCATTACCTTTGTTGACGTCCTTAAGATAATGTTTCCCGTGCTCTTCATTTCGTTCCTCGGATTTATCTATGCCCGGTTTAAAAAAGCCGAACCCCAAGTGATTGCCGACGTAATTATGTATCTAACCATCCCGGCCCTGTTTTTTTCGTCTTTTTACAGGCATAAGCTGGTCCTGGCTGAAATACCTCTGGTCTTTCTGACCATCTCAGCTGTCATGGCCGCGACTTTTGCAGTAGTCTACTTGTTGAGGCGCTCTTTTAAACTGCCTCTCGGCATTTATATCCCTTCAATATTCATGAATTCGGCCTTTGTCGGTTTCCCGATCGTGCTATTAGCTTACGGGAATGAAGGGCTTACCAGAGCCATCATTTACGATTTCTTTAACGGCATTTTTATCTTCACGATCGGCATCTATATCATCAGCGCCAAAAAAGACTTCCTGGAAATTTTCCGGATGCCTTTCCTTTACGCCGCGCTCCTGGGCCTGTTTTTTAATTTATCGGGTATCATGATCCCCCCAACTTTAAACCGGTCGATCGATATGCTGGGAGGGACCACCATCCCCCTCGCCCTTCTCATGCTTGGTTTTAGATTGGGCATGATAAAGATAAGATCGCTTTCCCTGCCGTTACTGGTTTCTTTTTTAAGGATGGGGCTGGGAGCGTTGATCGCCTGGGCCATCGTGGTGAGCATGAAAATAGATATGTCTTTGGGCAGGGTTTTAATCATCATGTCCGCCCTTCCCTCCGCCTTCATGGGGCTGGCATTGGGAGAAAAGTACAGATCGGATATTGAGGTTATCTCATCTTCGATAGCCATATGCACCTTGCTGTCGATTATATTTTTACCGTTCATCCTAATGGTCCTAAAATGAGAAAACTTGATATTTTGAAAGATATTTTAAAAGATATGAAAAGCGTCCTGGTCGCGTATTCGGGCGGAGTTGACAGCGCTTATCTTTTAAAAATCGCCGTCGATACTCTGGATAATGATAAAGTCCTTGCCGTTACCGCCTCATCGGAAACTTATCCCGACCATGAAAAAAAAGAAGCCCGGGAGCTTTGCGAGAAATTAGGCGCAAAGGCGATGGTGATCGAGACCAGGGAATTTGACGATCCCAATTTTAGGTCCAATCCTAAAGACCGCTGTTATTACTGCAAAAAGGAACTTTTCTCCAAATTAACAGCCATTATGAAAGAGAATAATTTAGCCTTTATCATTGACGGCTCGAATGCTGACGATCTTAATGATTTTCGTCCCGGAGCTAAAGCCAAAAAGGAACTGGGCGTAAGAAGTCCGCTTCAGGAGGCCGAGCTCACAAAAGAAGAGATCCGGTCATCAGCAAAAGCGGTCGGGCTTTCAAACTGGGACAAGCCCTCCTCCGCTTGCCTTGCCTCCCGGATCCCTTATGGAACAGAAATCGTACCGGAAGTGCTACAGAGGATTGAAAAAGCAGAAGATTATCTAAGAAGCCTTGGGTTCAAGCAGTTAAGGGTCAGGCATCACGACAAGCTGGCCCGGATCGAGATCGAATCTCACGAGATTCCTGTAATCATGAAAGGAAACATGATGGGTAAGATCAATAAAAAATTTGATGAGCTCGGATATATTTATGTTACGCTTGATCTGAAAGGTTATCGGACCGGTTCATTAAATGAGGCTATCAATGAATAGGATCAGCATACTCCCGGAAGACTTGATCAACAAGATCGCCGCCGGCGAGGTAATCGAACGGCCGGCTTCCGTGGTCAAGGAATTAGTGGAGAATGCAATCGATGCCGGATCGACCAGGGTGACGATTGAGGTCCAGGACGCCGGAATTAACATGATCCGCGTTTCTGACAATGGCCCGGGAATGTCAAAAGATGAAATAAAGATCGCGGTTGAGCGGCATTCAACATCCAAGATCTCAAGCCTCAATGATCTTTTTAATATCGTCACCCTGGGCTTCCGCGGAGAGGCCTTACCCTCCATCGCTAGCGTCTCAAGATTTGAGATCTTAAGCAAAAACCATGATGAAAAAGCCGGAAGTTCATTGAAAATGGACGGCGGAAAAATAATCGCGGATGAAGAAGCCGCCGCTCCTTCCGGAACTATGGTACTGGCAAAAGACCTTTTCTTTAACACCCCCGCCCGCAAAAAATTCCTAAAATCGCCGGCCACGGAAATGGGACATATTGGGGAAGTAGCCTCAAAATATGCCGTAGCCTATCCTGGGATCGCCTTTAAACTGATCTCTGACGGCAAGGTCTTGTTATCGTCACCCGGGAGCGGCAAACTGATCGACGCCGTCGCTTCCGTCTACGGCATCGATATCGCTAAAGATTTGATCGCGGTCGACTATGAATTCGGTTCGGGCAAGGTAACCGGATATATCAGCCGGCCGACTACGAGCAGAATAGATAAGACCTATGAGAACTTTTTTGTTAATAGAAGGCATATTCACAATTTTCTTTTAAACCGCGCGCTCGAAAACGCCTACCGGACTTTGATCCCGCTTAACCGCTATCCGGTCGGCATTATCTTTATCGATATTGACCCGCAGAAAGTGGATGTAAACGTCCATCCCGCAAAGCGGGAAGTCAAATTTATGGACAACCAGGAAGTGATGCATGCCGTTCAAAAGGCGGCCGAAGCCGCGCTCAAGGACATCGTTGACAAGCAGCCGGAAAGATTTGAGCAATCATCACCCGGCTGGAGGCCCGAAATGGCCGATGTCCTTTTTAAAGACCAGGAGCAGTCGTTTCCCCCTACCCGCATCGAAACTGAACTCATCGTTTCTAATATTCAACCGTTAATGCCGATCTATCAATTTAAAGACACATATCTGATCTGCACCGACGGCGTTGATCTGGTAGTGATCGATCAGCACGCCGCGCACGAAAGGATACTGTATGACCGGTTGAGCGGCAGATCATCCCCCGACCACAAACAGCCTCTGCTTATACCGGAGACGATCGAGCTTAATGCCAAAGATGCGGCAATACTGAACGAGAACCTTGAATATCTGGCATCGCTTGGTTTTGACCTTGAGGAATTTGGCAATAACTCATATATCCTTCGCGCGGTCCCCCATGTAGCCGTAAAATCAGGAATAAAGCAAATGATCATCGATATCATTTCTGAAGCCAGAGAACTTGGGAGATCGGTCCAGGTGGAGGCAAAAAAGGAAAGTATTAGAAAACTTATCGCCTGCCACAGCGCTATCAAGGCGGGAGATAAACTTACCGTTCAGGAAATAAATCAGTTGATAAAAGATCTCTACGCCACAGAGAATCCGACCACCTGCCCCCACGGCCGCCCCACCATGATCAAGCTGACAGAAGAGGAATTTATTAAGAGGTTTGCCCGTTAGCTAGTTAGCCAGTAAGCCAGTTAAACTGGCACACTGGCATACTGGCTAAACTATTCCTTTCTCTCTACTTCTATCGTACAGTTCGTCGCCAACGCCGCAAACGCTCCGACCGCAGCCAGTAATGGGGCCAAAAGCGCCCCGACCGCGGCTATCGTCATCGGTATTTCAATTACCACTTTGCCTTCCTGCTTGATAAGTATCCTGCGGACATTTCCCTCGTGGATCACTTTCTTCACTTTTTCAACTATTTCCGAACCCGAAACTTTAAACTCTTCCTTTTTATCTTCAGACATTTACATTCCCCCTTTTAAAATAAACTTGGCTGATCCTGGCGGTTCTTATCTGCTTTAACATATTTATGCGCCTTTTTTGTCTTTCCCAGATCGTTCTCAACCATTTCCAGGTTATTATAAATCTCTTTTGCCCTTTCTACCACCTGTTTTGGCAAACCGGCCAGCTTTGCCACCTGGATGCCGTACGACCGGTCCGCCGATCCGGGAACGATCTTATGCAAAAAAGTTATATGGTCGCCTTCTTCTTTGACCATGACATTCATGTTCTTCATGCCCGGATGCTTGTCCGCGAGCTGGGTTATTTCATGGTAATGCGTGGCAAAAAGGGTTTTGGCCTTAATATTTTCATGGATATATTCGGCTATGGCCGCGGCAATCGACATGCCGTCGAACGTCGCCGTTCCTCTGCCGATCTCATCCAGGATGATAAGGCTTTTTCCGGTAGCGTTATGCAGGATGTTTGCCGCCTCGGTCATCTCAATCATGAAGGTAGACTGGCCGGAAAAAATATCATCCATCGCGCCGATGCGGGTAAAGATCCTGTCTACGATACAAAGTTCGGCGGTCTTGGCCGGCACGAACGATCCGATCTGCGCCATAAGGCAGATAAGCGCGGCCTGGCGCATATAAGTGGACTTGCCCGCCATATTAGGCCCCGTTATCAGAAGGAACCTGCTTTCTTTATTGTCCATTTTGAGATCGTTCGGAACGAACCGGTATCCTCCGATCATTTTCTCAACTACCGGATGTCGCCCCTCTGATATTCTGATTCTCTGATTCTCTGATAGCTTCGGCCTTACATAATTATTCTCAACCGCCGCCTCCGACAATGAAAGTAAAACGTCGATCCGTCCGATTATCCGGGCAAGTTCCTGAAGCATAGCTGTCTGTTCCGCGATCTTTGAACGGATACTGCAAAACACCTTATACTCCATCTCCTTCATCCGCTCGTCGGCATTTAAGATCAGAGATTCTTTTTCCTTAAGCTCCGGGGTGATGAATCGTTCGCAGTTGACCAGCGTCTGCTTGCGGATATAATTTGGCGGGACCTGGGCCAGGTTTGAATTCGTCACCTCAATGTAATAGCCAAAAACTTTTGTATACCCGACCTTCAGCGATTTTATCCCCGACCTTGCCCTTTCTTCATTTTCAAGTTTTGCGATCCAGTCCTTTCCCTCCCTGGCCGCGGTCATGACCTCATCCAGTCCGGGATCATAGCCCTGCTTTATCAATCCGCCTTCTTTTAAGGCAAAAGGAGGATCATCGACAATCGCCTTATTTATGAGATCAAGAATATCCTTAAAATCATTGACCTGATGGATATCTTTTAACAGTTTGCTTTTTACGGGGCCTAAAAGGTGTTTCAACTTCGGCAGCATTTCCAAAGATTGCTTTAACGCGACCAGATCTTTGGCATTAGCCGATTCCGATGCTATCCTTCCCGTCACCCGTTCCACATCGGAGATGTTCTTGATCTGCGCTCCAAGTTCCGCGCGAAGCATGGTGCCGGAGAACAGCTCCTCAACGGAATCCAGCCGCTCATTTATCTTATCGTCACCCAGTAACGGCTGGAGGAGCCATTGCTTCAACCTCCTGGCCCCCATTGATGTTTTTGTCCGGTCCAGGACCCAGAGCAAGCTCCCTTTATAGGATCGGTCCCTGATCGTCTGAACAAGCTCCAAATTGTTCCTGGTGCTGGAATCAATAAACATGAAGTCAGACGTATGATATGGCTTTATCTGCTTGATCTGGTCAAGCGACGTTTTTTGCGTTTCTTTTAAATAATCAAGGATCGCCGCCGCCGCTCCCCACCCCGCCTTGACCGCCTCCAGCCCAAACGAATTTAGCGTTTTGACCTTGAAGAATCCTTTCAGTTTGTCTTCTGCGATATCAACATCATAGGTGTCAGTGAACTTAGTATGAGGAACCTGCGAATAAAATTCGCGGTTCCTCATCTCCTTGGAACCGAGGCTTTTAGCCTCTGGTTCCAACAGCAAATCAGATATTAGCAATTCCGCCGGGTTTATCCGGTGGATCTCGTCATATAATTTTTCAACATCATCAATCTGGGTAATGTTGAACTCACCAGTCGAAGCATCCGCATATGCCAGGCCGAAATTGCCGCCTTCTTTTGTGATCGCCAGAAGATAATTGTTGGACTTTTCCGATAACAGGTTGGATTCGATCACCGTTCCCGGAGTGATGATGCGGATAACTTCTCTTTTTACCACGCCTTTGGCAGCTTTGGGATCTTCCATCTGCTCGCAAATCGCCACCTTGTATCCCTTGCCGATAAGGCGGGAAATATAATTCTCCGCGGCATGATAAGGGATGCCGCACATGGGCATCCGGTTTTCCTCCTGTCCTCTTCCGGTCAGTACCAGGTCAAGTTCGCGCGAGGCGGTCTCCGCGTCTTCATAGAACATTTCATAGAAGTCGCCCAGGCGGTAAAAGAGGATAGCGTCTTTGTGCTTTGCTTTAATTTCTTGGTATTGCCTGGCCATCGGGGTTAGATCGGACATGCTTAAATTATACTTTAATTCATGGTAGAATTAAAGTATGAGAAAAGTATATCTAGACCATGCGGCTACCACCCCCACCGATCCGCGGGTAGTCGAAGCAATGAGGCCTTATTTTACCGAGATCTTCGGCAACCCGTCTTCCATCCACCAATTTGGGCAGGAAGCCAAAGGAGAAATGGAAGCGGCCAGGGAAAAAGTCGCTTCTTTGATCGGCGCCAAGCCGGAAGAGATCGTTTTTACCTCTGGAGGAACGGAAGCAGATAATTTTGCGCTCGAAGGGGTCGCCTTTGCAAATGAAAAGAAAGGAAACCATATCATCACCTCAAAGATCGAACATCATGCCGTGACTGAATGCGGAACTTTTCTGGCAAAAAGAGGATTTAATATCACCTATCTTCCGGTCGACAAATACGGCTTGGTCGATCCGGAAGATGTTAAAAAAGCGATCACGGACAAAACCGTCCTGGTTTCGATCATGCACGCCAATAATGAGATCGGGACAATCGAGCCGATCGCTGAAATATCAAAGATCGTCAAAGAAAAAGGCATTTATTTCCATACCGACGCCGTCCAGACTGCGGCGCATATTCCGGTAAATGTAAACGATCTTGGAGTCGATCTTCTCTCGATCTCCGGACATAAATTCTACGGGCCGAAAGGGATCGGGATTTTATATATCAGGAAAGGCACAAGGATGGTTCCTTTTCTCCACGGCGGCGCGCAGGAAAGGAATCGCAGAGCTTCGACCGAAAACGTGCCCGGGATCGTAGGCATGGCCGCAGCGGCCGAGATCGCGATCAGCGAAATGACGGGCGAAGCTTCGCGCGAACTCGTTTTAAGAGACAAATTGATCAAAGGCCTTCTTGACGGCATTCCGGATGTGATATTGAACGGCCACCCCACCCAAAGATTGCCCAACAATGTCAATGTTTCCATAAAATACATCGAAGGCGAATCGATCCTTTTAAACCTGGACATGATGGGAATAGCTGGATCGTCCGGCTCCGCCTGCACGTCAGGCTCGCTTGATCCTTCGCATGTTCTTCTGGCGATCGGCCTCCCCCATGAGATCGCCCATGGAAGCCTGCGGTTAACTCTGGGAAAACAAACAACGGAAGAAGATATTAATTATGTGCTGGAAGCTTTGCCTCCGATCGTCGATAAATTAAGGGCGATGTCTCCGCTCTATAAGAAAGGAAAATAATATGGCTGGAATGTATTCGGATAAAGTAATGGACCATTTTATGCATCCGCGCAATGTGGGGATTATTGAAGACGCTGACGGCATCGGCGAGGTCGGGAATCC
>JBAZPF010000037.1:0-10439 GCA_041648295.1 Candidatus Margulisiibacteriota bacterium
TCTTCATTATTCTGGTTGTAATAGATATGGGCCGAATCCGGGTCCCATTTCGGTTTAAATATATTGAATCCCCGGGTGGTCAGCGGTTTTATGTTCGTCAATCCGTCCTTTTCTATTTGAGCTTTCTGCTGCTGGTATTTATCCTTCATGTCGCTTATCCATTCGTTCCACAGGAACCAAAGATTTTTGCCGTATATAGCCTGAAAGCAGCCTTCGATTCCCTCCCCGTAGGTCAGAAGATAATCGCCGTATAAATGGCTGAACTGCACCAGCTTATCCTCGCCGTAATTATCGCAAAGATATTGGAAGAACATCACGCCATACAGGTAGCGCAGCGACCCGTCCGGCCAACGAACGGTGTTGACAGCGGCCTGGTCGATGCTTTTAATATCGTTTTCAAGCACATCCATGCGCATCATCGCCTGCCAGCGGGGATCGGTCCCTCTTCCCCCTCCATAACCATGCTTGGTTTCAAAATAAGTGGCCATGCCTTCGATCGCAAAAGTCGGCAAGATGCCGTTTGGAAAACTGATGCGGCCCAGCAGCATTTTCATATAGGCAGGGGCGCCCTCAACCGTGTCGAGATGCAGAACATGAGTATATTCATGGAGAAAAACATATTTCAGCCAGGTTTCATAAGCCACCGGCCTGATATTGGAGCCGCCATCGGTAAGATAGATGGTTACGTTCGGGCTTGGGATTACAGTTGTAAAACCATTTGTGTAATCCGTAATGTCCAGAAGGACGACATTGGTCTTCAGATCAGGGATATGCTTTAGCAGGGGGGTAAGCCGGTCGTAAACTTCCTCAACGATCGGGACCATTTTTTTGGCCGTGCTTTCAATCTTCGGATAGTAATTGATCGAAAAGTGCGGAGTTTCAATGGTTTTCCATTTAAGGGATGGGTCCAGCCAGGTGGCACCGTGGGACGGAAATCCCAATGACCAAATCCCAAACCCCAAACAAATACAAATTAACAATTTCTTAATTAACAATGAATAACGTTGCGTCGCTTCGCGACATTTATAATATATCCGAGCAAAGCGAGGATACTTTGTTGTTAATTGTGTCATTGTTAATTAAATTTCACTCCCAGTACTTCCACAAACCCGTCAACCAGCGCATCTGACAGTTCATCGAATGCGACTTCCCTTCCCAGGGCTTCTTCAACGCTCATCGCGTTAATATCTTCATAAGGTTTTTTTAACATCGTCAGGGCGCTTGCTTCAGTTCTTTGGACAAAAATCGAGCCTTGCTGAAGCAGGGCTTTTCTGCCCCTTTTCTGCGCGCTGCCGACGATCTTTTTCTTATCTACAACTATCTCATATTCCGCGGGGTAAGAAAAGCATAAACTCCTCACCCCTTTTATTCCCCTCTCCATCTCCGATGGAGAGGGGTGTCCCGAGCGAACGAAGTGAGTCGAGGGACGGGGTGAGGATATTTCAGCGGCAACGCCCAGCTCTTTCAACCCAAGAACAATCGCCTCCGATATCTTCTTATATGAAGGAATCAGACCTTTCGGCAATATTGGATTGTCAATTGCCGTTACCAGACTATATGTCACTTCCGCTTCGTTATGAAAAACGATCCCGCCGCCGGTCGGCCTTTTAACAATATCCCAACCCAGCGACTTCGCTTTTTTTAGGTCAATTTCTTCTTCAATGCTTTGCGAATATCCGACAGAAACGCATTTTGGCCGCCACGAGTATATCCTTATCGTGGAGTCGCTTGCCTGTTCTTCAAACCGCTTGAGCAGGAAAAGATCAATTTCCATGTTTTTTTGCCCGTTTTGAGGCGGAGATTGTATCAAGCGGTAACTCTTCATTTATTTATTATACTGCAAAATATGTTATTATTAAATCTGATGAAATATCCAAGATTATCCCGGGATTTTTATCTTCGCCCTACCCTGGAAATTGCCAAATCACTTCTCGGCAAGTTCCTTGTTCACGAATACAATGGCAAAAAGATCGGCGGGATGATCGTTGAAACCGAGGCATATGTCGGAACAAAAGACCGGGCCGCGCATTCTTATGGAGGGAGGAAGACAAACAGGAATGAAATCGAATACGGCATCGGCGGCCATGTCTACATCTATTTGGTTTACGGCCTGCACCTGCAACTAAACTTTGTCACCGCGGGAATGGACGAGCCGGAATGCGTTCTGATCCGGGCATTAGAGCCTTCTGACGGCATCGATCTGATGAAAAAGCTCCGAAAGACCCATAATGAAACAAATCTGACTAATGGTCCGGGAAAACTTTGCCAGGCGTTAAATCTGAACAAATCTTTAAACGGCCATGACCTCTGCGAAAAGGGGTCCCATTTTTATATTGAAGATCGTGGAATAAAAGTTCCTTTAAAAGACATCAAAAAAGGCCCGCGGATAGGCATAGATTACGCCGGCCCTTACTGGTCAAAGATACACTGGAGATTCTGGGTTAAAGACAATTTGTTTGTTTCAAAATGAAGCGTATCTTAAGTCCGGCTCCCTCGCTGCTTTAGCTTCATCAAGTCTTCTTACCGGAGTATTGTGAGGAGCGGTTTTTACCACATCCGGATCGGTTTCGCACTCTTTAGCGATTTTTATCATCGTGTCGCAAAACGCATCGAGCGTTGCTTTTGATTCCGACTCGGTCGGCTCTATCATCAAAGCTTCTTCAACGATCAGCGGAAAATAAATCGTCGGCGGATGGAAACCATAATCGATCAGGCGTTTGGCAATATCTAAGGCCTTCACCCCATATTTTTCCTTTTGCCATTTTGCAGAGATAACGAATTCGTGCTGGCAGGCGCGGTCGTAAGGCAAATAATAATACTCTTTTAACCGATTCATCATGTAATTAGCGTTCTCAACCGCTTTTTCCGACACTTCCTTCAGCCCCTTAGCCCCCAGCCCCCTTATGTAAGCGTATGCTTTTATGATCACGTTAATATTACCGTAAAACGAGTGTACCTTTCCGATTGATTTTTCGTAATCCGTAACAAGTGCGTAACGCGGAGTATCTTTAACCACTCTTGGTATCGGTAAAAACGGTTCAAGTTTTTTGTTGACGCCGACCGGACCGGAGCCAGGGCCCCCACCCCCGTGCGGCGTTGAAAAAGTCTTATGCAAATTAAAATGAGCGACATCAAATCCCAGATCGGCCGGACGGCAAATGCCAAGATTAGCGTTTGCATTCGCTCCGTCATAATAAAGCAAACCTCCGGCTTTATGAATGATATCCGCGACCTCAAGAATGTGTTCGTCAAATAAACCCAGAGTATTGGGATTAGTCAGCATCAAGCCAACTGTATCGTCGCCCGCAGCCTTCTTAACCGCATCGACATCAATATTCCCTCTGCCGTTCGATTTGACCACGATCGTCTGAAAACCGCACATCGTCACCGACGCAGGATTAGTCCCATGCGATGAATCCGGTATAATGACCTTGTTCCTAGAGGCCTGTCCCCTATCCTTATGATAAGCTTTCATCATAAAAATAGAGGTCAGCTCGCCATGCGCGCCCGCCGCCGGCTGAAAGGTAAAAGCGTCAAATCCGAAGATCGCGCAGAGATATTTTTCCATATTATAAAGGAGTTCCAGGATGCCCTGGATCTCTCCTTCATTCTGATAAGGATGGATACTGGTGAATCCCGGCAGTTTGGCGATCTCTTCGTTTACTTTTGGATTGTACTTCATGGTGCAGGAGCCAAGCGGATAAAAATGCGTGTCTACGGAAAAATTCTTTTGCGATAAACGGGTAAAATGGCGGACGACATCAAGTTCTGAAACTTCCGGCAGAGGAAGATCCGCACGAAGCATCTCCTTCGGGATCATTTTTTCTATCTCTTCACTGGATACCGAAGGTTCAGGAAGCGAAACCCCGCACTTGCCCGGTTCCGACAACTCAAAGATAAGCTTTTCTTCAGCCATCAAATTACGGCTTTTTGCGTCTCCGGATCAAAGATGTGGATCTTGCGCAGATTGATGACGATCGTGAATTTGCTGCCGGGAGAAGCGTCATTCAACGACCCCACGCGCGCGGCCAGATTATTGGCGCCGACTTTTACGTATAAATAGGTTTCCGCCCCCATCAGTTCCCTAAAATCAACTTTGGCATCAAGCACGCATCTGCGATCGATCCAGGCGGAAGACGGAACATCCCAGATATCCTCGGGCCTGATCCCGAACATTACCTCTTTATCCTTATATCCTCCAAGGTACTGGTTCAGGTCTTCGGGGATTTCAACTTTAAAGCTTTCCGCCTCAAAGGAATAGTTGCCGTTGGTTTTGCGTATCTCTCCCTTTATGAAATTCATCGGCGGCGAACCGATGAATCCGGCCACAAAACGATTGATCGGTTTTTCATATACTACGATCGGCGAATCCACTTGTTGAAGCTCGCCGTTCAAGATAACCGCGATCCGGTTGCCCAGGGTCATAGCTTCCACCTGGTCATGGGTAACATAAATGATCGTAGTCTGAAGCCTTTTATGGATTTTCTGCAGTTCGGCCCTCATCTGTACGCGCAGTTTGGCGTCGAGGTTGGAAAGCGGTTCATCCATCAAGAACACTTGCGGGTTGCGCACGATCGCTCTTCCCAATGCCACCCTTTGCCTCTGTCCGCCGGAAAGCTGTTTCGGCAAACGGTCCAAAAGGTCCGTCAATCCCAGTATTTCCGCAGCGGTCGCAACGCTTTCGTCGATTTGTTTTTTCTTTGTCCCGCGAAGTTTCAAACCAAAAGCCATGTTGTCGTAAACGGTCATATGAGGATAAAGAGCGTAAGATTGGAACACCATAGCGATGTTCCTTTCTTTTGGCGGGGTATCATTGACCAGATTGTTTCCGATATATATTTTCCCGTCCGTAACCTCTTCAAGTCCCGCGATCATCCTCAAAGTCGTGGTCTTGCCGCAGCCGCTGGGACCGACAAACACCATAAATTCATGGTCCCTTATTTCCAGATTAATATTCTTTACCGCTTCAACATTACCAAAACGCTTCCAAACGCCCTCCAGAAGAACTCGAGCCACTTTAACTCTCCTTTCTTACAATTGGCTGTTCAGGTTTGCCAGCTCTATAGCCGATTGCGCGGCGCTGAATCCCTTGTTCCCCGGCTTTGCCCCCGCCCGCTCCAACGCCTGTTCAAGGTTGTCGCAGGTCAGTATGCCGAATATCACCGGAACCCCGGAATCCAAAGATACTTTCGCTATTCCTTTTGCGGCTTCTCCCGCAACATACTCAAAATGAGAGGTAGCTCCGCGGATGACCGCACCCAGACAGATTATAGCATCATATTTCTTGGATGCCGCCATCTTTTTTGCCACCAGCGGGATCTCAAAAGCCCCCGGCGTCCAGGCCACATCAACTGCGTTTTCTTTCCCTCCGTGGCGCCTTATGCAGTCAAGCGCGCCTTCTAGAAGTCCCCGCGATATCAGCTCATTGAAACGCGAAACCGCTATCCCAAATTTAAGTTCCCCGGCGTCCAGATTCCCTTCAAATACCTTTGTCATTCTTTTTTACCTCCTTGAGCATATGCCCCAGCTTTTTGGACTTTGTTTTTAAATATTTTATGTTAAAACGGTTCGGCTTGACCTCGAGGGGAATCCTTTCCGTCACCTTGAGGCCGTATCCTTCAAGCCCGATGATCTTGCGCGGATTGTTCGTTAAAAGCCTGATCGTGGTCAGCCCAAGGTCCTGTAAAATTTGCGCGCCGATGCCGTAATCTCTAAGGTCGGCGGGAAAGCCAAGCTCTTCATTCGCTTCAACGGTATCCAAGCCTTTATCCTGAAGTTCATAAGCTTTCAATTTATTGGCCAGGCCGATGCCCCTGCCCTCCTGCCTCATATAAAGAAGCACGCCCTGTCCGGCAAAATTTATTTTATCCAGGGCTTTTGACAGCTGCTCCCCGCAATCGCAGCGGCAGGAACCGAAAACATCCCCGGTCAGGCATTCCGAATGCACGCGGACCAGAACACTTTTTTCGCCAGTGATCTTTCCTTTTACCAGCGCGACATGATGTTCGCCGGTAAGCACATCCTCATAAGTTACGGCGATAAATTCACCGTGTTTGGTCGGAAGTTTTGCCGCGGATATTTTCTTTACGAATTTTTCATTTTTTATCCGGTATTTTATCAGGTCCGCGACCGTTATTATCTTAAGGCCATGGACCTTTGAAAATTCAAAAAGGTCCGCAACCCGCGCCATTTTCCCGTCATCCTTGATTATCTCGCAGATCACGCCTGCCGGATAAAGGCCGGCCAGCCTGGCCAGGTCGACGGTCGCTTCGGTATGGCCGGCGCGTTTTAAAACCCCACCTTCCCTTGCCCTCAAGGGAAAAACATGTCCCGGCTGGACCAGGTCATCCTGTTCGGTTTTCGGATTGATCAACACTTCAACCGTTCTGGCCCGGTCAGACGGCGAGATGCCGGTTGATATTCCGTGCTTGCCGGAAGCGTCAACCGACACGGTAAAAGCGGTATGCATCGGATCGGTATTTTGTGAAGCCATGGGCATTAAGCCCAGCTCGTCAATTCTTTCCGCCATCAACGGGACGCAAACCAGTCCTTTCCCGTGCGTGATCATGAAGTTGATTGAATCAGGCGTTACTTTTTCAGCCGCCATAATAAGATCGCCCTCATTCTCGCGGTCATGGTCGTCCACAACGATGATCATTTTACCGTTCTGGATATCTTTAATGGCTTCTTCGATAGAATTAAATTTTAGTTGTCCCATATTCCTAGGGGCATGAATCCGGCGGAAAGCATAACTTTTTCCGATTGTCCCGGCGCCTCGCCCTGAAGCAGTCCTTCCAGGTATTTGGAAAGGATGTCGACCTCGATATTTACTTTTTCACTGATATTTTTATTTCCAAGTATGGTATTCTGGGAAGTCAGCGGAATGATCGCCACATGCACCCCTTCTCCTGTTATCCGGGCGATCGTCAGGCTAACGCCGTCTATTCCAATTGCGCCTTTTGTTACCATATATCTTTGAAGGTCTTTGGGAACGGAAAGGATCAGCTCAAAGCCCTGCTCGCGGATAATCTTGCCTTTTATTTCCCCGACTCCGTCAATATGGCCGGTGATAAGATGTCCGCCCAGTCTGCTGGTAAGCATCATTGCTCTTTCCAGATTGACCTTATCGCCTATTTTTATCTTTGCCAGGCTGGAATGGGTAAGAGTTTCCTCCACCGCGTCAACGCTTATGTGGTTGCGGCCAGTCTCGGTAACGGTCAAACAAATGCCGTTCACGGAAACGCTGTCGCCTATTTTAGTGTCGTTGAGGATTTTTTTGGCATAAATCGTCAGCCGCAGAGATTTTGGGCTGCGTATCAATGAGGAAACCACGCCTATTTCTTCTACAAGCCCCGTAAACATTTGTTAAATTTTACCACAAAACAGGAAAAAAATCAATTAATACTGGACACGGAATAGCCAAGATCTTTGAGCGTTTGCATGATATCAAGGGCGGAAACTTTTTCAGCGGAGAATTGAAGTATCAGCGAATTATTAATTGAGTCGATTTTGACTGAATTGACGCCGCCACTTTTCAGGCTTTCGATAATTGCGGATTGATCTTCCGCTTTAATTTTTGGGATCAGACAGTATTCACGATAGGCCTTAAAAAAGACCCTTCGGTAGAACCGTCTGCCGGACTTTTTGATTTTTTTTACCTTTTTAACTTTTTTATATTTCTTAGCCAGCGCTGTTTCAGGCATAAAGGAAATTAATGAGCAGGAAAATGCGATAAGCAGTATTAATGAAACTAGCTTCTTTATCATTCTTCCTGCTTCATGTAAGCGCCGAGGATGCCGTTTATGAACTTGGCCGCTTCAAGGGTCGAATATTTTTTGGCGACCTCGATCGCTTCGTTTATCACGATCTCGGCCGGGGTTTTACTCTCCGTCAATTCATATAAGGCCAAACGCAGTATGTTCCTGTCAACCCCTCCCATCCTGTCGAGCTTCCAGTCTTTCGAATATTTTACGATCAAACGATCGAGCTTATCCTTGCTGCGCCAGGCGCCCTCCGCCAGTTTGGTTGAAAATTCTCTGGTCTCGTCAATATATTTTTCTTCTTCAAAAAGATTCTCGAGGGCTTTTTTAATGTCTATGCGGCCGACTTCCGCCTGATATAAGGCCTGCATCGCCAGACGGCGCGAGGTTGAACGTTTACCCATAATAAAAAAGTATAGCATTCATTATGAAATTTTCCAAGAAAAATGGCGATAATTTTCTATGGGGGAGACAAAATGAAGATGCCTTTAATCGGAAGAACCGCAAGATCTTTGACTCTTGCCGCCTCATTGTTAGCGGCAATACCGGTCGGCTGTTCAACGATAAGGCAAGTTCCCCTTCTTAGTTTGTTATCTACATCGCCCGGCAAAGAGATTTCTTTTGGTTCAGTTACTTTTAATTCATCAAAACCAATCACGGGAGAAAAAGAAAAGATCCTGCAGATCCACAAAATAGTAAGCGGCCTTAATTCTCTAATTCCCTCGCGCCCACTGGCCAAAATCATTCTTGAAACGGGGTGCGAATGTCGTTATTTGAGCGAATACCATGCAATCATCATTAATATAAATTCTCCGAATCTTTTCGCATCATCCGCTCATGAGATGGGACACGCGATCTTTAGGGTTTTTACCGAAAATAAAACGTTGACCGAACAAGACCTTGCCCTTTGGTCAAAAATCTACGCCCATTCCTTAAGTGTGGAAGGATCGGTTGTTAAAGATTCAGATTATACCGGAGAAAAAAAAGCCGGTCACCCGAAAGACGATGAAAGTGAATTATTTGCCAGTGCAATTATGGCTTATATCCTATACGGCGACCGCTTGATCGGCTTTCATTCCTCGGAGAATGAAAGGGTTCGTCAATCAACTGAATATATTTTTGTCTTTTTAAGGGAAAAAGTTTTTAAGGGGCGGACTTTTAGTTTGACAGACCCCTACCGCAATATATCCATAGACGGAATAACGCGGGAATTAAATAGCGGATTACTTTATCTTACTTCCCTTTCTGAAGCCCTTGACAACCCTGAATATGATATTCGTTTTTTTGCTGCCAGGTATATTAATAGCAACTTTGATCAGTTAATAAAAGAAACTAGCCAAGACCCCAGATTCATTCCT
Source organism: Candidatus Margulisiibacteriota bacterium (assembly GCA_041648295.1). GTDB lineage: Bacteria > Margulisbacteria > WOR-1 > XYC2-FULL-46-14 > WPAF01 > JBAZPF01. Next base: position 9,119 of record JBAZPF010000037.1, read on the forward strand.
CTTATTATTAAATCTTCGAGTATTGTTGATTACGGGAAAGCTTATGAACATTGTCATAATTTAGCCAAAATGGATGGGGGCAAAATCTCTGATCAACTAATAGGTGCATTAGATAATAAAAACCCGGAAGTTCGCAGTACCGCCGTTTATTTTATCGGTGAAAGCAATTTAAAGGATCCTAGATTTAAGATAGCCCTTTTCAAAGCATTGAATGATACGAATCCGGAAGTCCAAAAAAAAGCGGCAGAAGCAATTCATAAGTTGGGATATTAGGGCGACCTCGCCGCGACAGAAGGCAATTGAAATTTTCCAAGAATAGTAACGATGAAAGATAGAAGGTTAAAACCATATCGGCTTACTGAATTAAAGGGGGTCAAGCGTGATTACTACAAAAGGGTTATTTCTTCAAGCGCTAATTCGTATACGGTCTTGCCATTCACCCTTACTAAATAAGTGCACTGATTCCGCCAGTAATAAATTTGGAAGTTTTATGACACAAGGATTAAAAGGAAAAATTTTTAAAGTAATCACCGGAAGGCCCTATCAAGCCGGTGCATTGCTCGCTTTGGCAGATATACATATCGAGGTGTCGGACCTGGGTAAAGAAGTTTCATCTTTTTCAAATAAAATGGGGACATTAAGTTCCAGCCTTGATCATCTTGATGCACTTATGGAGCAACCGCAATTAAAGAAATCTCTGAGAATTTTAAATGAAAATCTAATTGAAAACCCGGAGAAGATGCTCTCTTCAATGCTTGAAGCAAAAATGAGCCCCGCGCAGATCCTTAAGCTCTTACTAATGATACATTCTTCATTCAAGCAAGGATCTTATCCGCTTTTTCACGCCATCCTTCCTGCTCTTGAGGCAAAACTTACCCCCGAACAGACCCTTGAATTATTTTCAAATATTATTGAAATAATTAAACGTGAAGGATTTTTGATGGTAGGACTGAAAGCCCTGCCGGATATATTCAAGAAAGCTAGTGAAACAATGACTTCTTCTCAAATCTTTAATCTACTTTTGGAACTTACAGCAAAGAGATGGGCAGGCTTCGCTTTTGTGACCCTTCCGCCGGTCCTGGATGCAGGGATGACCGACAGGCAGATAATTGACCTGTTTACAAAAATCTCTCAAAAAACCGGGAATGGAGGAGATGATGCTTATTATGGTCTTGGGAATATTTTTAAAAAGGCCAAAGGAATGCTGGATCTAGAGCAAATGATCGAACTCTTATCTGAACTTATCGATAGATTCGGAAGCGAATCAGGATATTCTTTTTATGCTGTCCCTGATGCACTGGAAGCACGGCTTACACCCAAA
>JBAZPF010000038.1:0-10353 GCA_041648295.1 Candidatus Margulisiibacteriota bacterium
TTACTGCTCGAGCACAAAGCAATCGAACCGGCTTCGGATAAATTGGGGACCAGAAATACCGGTGGCGGGCGGTTCCTGCAGGCATTAGTTTTTGACTTTCCAATAACGCTTTATTCCGGCGGCGTAATGCATGAGATCTGGGGGCATGGAGCGATAGCGAGGGAATTTGGCTGTTATCCAAGCTACAATTTGCTCCACTGGGGAGAAAGTAGCGATAGTGACTATGCCTGTTATGCCAGGTTAAATAAAGAGCAACATATTCTTGGAGGTACCGGCGGCATGGAGGCCACCCAATATTTGGGGCACTTCACCTTCAAACAAATGATGCTAAGGGGCCAAGGTAGCTATGCTGAAGCATTAATGCATGTGGATCTTATCGGTGATACTGTAAATTATCTTTTTAACTGGGGCACTCCCAAAACAAGATTGGCACCTAACCCTAATGAAGGCAATTATGATTATCCTTTTAAAGATGGCCGTGGAGATATAGCTACATATTGGACTGATATGGCTTATTTAAGGTTGGAAAGATTAAAGCAAAGTCATTCTGTAAAGGAAATATCAGACAAGAATTTGTGGAATGGTCCGAATTTCCCATTCGGGGTTCTCCAGTTTGGCGCGCTCTGGACATCGGTTTTAAATCCCGCGTTTATCCACTCCGCTTATCATATCGGCGAATATATCGCTGATGGTAAAACCTCTTACGCCATGCCGCGCGTTTTGCCGGCAACTAACTTTGTCCTTACCCCCGAAGGCCCGGATTTCTATTTTAGACTGCCTACAAGGTTCGGGGATAAAAATCCGGTTTTATTTGATCCCTATGTCAGAAGAACAGGGAATTATAGCGATAACGCCTACGGGACCGGTTTTGATCTCATGGGTCGGCAAAATAGCTGGCTAACCTGGCGGGCTGGCGGCGATACTTGGAAACAATTTCGGGGTTGGGGTGGAGGTATTCGCGCGGGAGCGGATATTCGTATCCCGAATACAAATGTAATTCTTGGAGCTGATTGGTCTTGCAAAACATTTGGCTACGCTTTTGGCCAGCAGGAAAAAGCCGGCTGTAATGCTTATTTAAGATTCGGTTGGCTGAATAATTAATTTAATCTAACAATCCTGGCTCGTCCCTCCGCTTCAAATTCGGCAACAATCGCTTCTAACTCTTCAAAGATATGCCGGGTGTGAAGAGAGAGGTTATCCGTTGCAGAAAGTTGACTCACATCTTTATTATCATTACCGGTCTTCTTGAGCGTTGACCAGTCGCCGATCAAAACCATTCGCTCCTGCGCCCGAGTGATCCCAACATTGACCCGATGGTAATTTCCAACAAAGCCGGTCTCCGGCGGTTTCTTTTCATTACTTCTAACAAAACTAATGATCACGCATTTATTCTCATCCCCTTGGAAGCCGTCAAAAGTCGAAACCCAACGATCCAAGTAATGATGGTCCGCTTCCAAGGGTGGGATTTTAAAATGATCTGAATACAAAATTGTAATTTAACCCCTAATTAGATACACAAATGTAGTAGAATAAATCGGCTTTCGCTAATATTTAGCGTTTTTAAGCCAAAAATATTGCTGGAAAAGAAATTGCTTCCCACATAAGTACAAAGGAGGCATATTATGCCAACAAAAGAGGAAATACTAAAGCTGGTAAAGGACAACGATGTCGAGTTTATAAGATTGTGGTTTACGGATATCAACGGGATCTTAAAAAGCTTCGCAATCGGAAAAGACGAACTGGAGGGAGCCCTGACCCAGGGAATGGGATTTGACGGGTCTTCGATCACCGGGTTCCAGGATATTGAGGAATCGGATATGATCGCCATGCCCGATCCCGATACATTCCAGATCCTTCCCTGGAGGCCGCAGGAAAAAGCGGTGGCCAGGATGATCTGCGATATACTTCAGCCGGGCGGAAAGCCTTACGAAGGTGATCCCCGCTACATCCTAAAGAGGGCCCTTGAGAAAATGAAAAAGATGGGCTTTGATCATTTTTATGTGGGCCCGGAGCTCGAATATTTCTACTTCAAAGATTCAAAAGGAACCGAAATACTCGATGAGGGAGGGTATTTTGATCTGACCCCGCTTGATATGGCGTCAAACCTCCGCAGAGAAACGGTCCTGGCATTAAAAGAGCTTGGGATAAACGTTGAATACAGCCACCACGAAGTAGCCCCGTCGCAGCATGAGATCGACATGCGTTTTGATGACGGGCTGAAAATGGCGGACAATGTGGTAACTTACAGGCTTACCGTAAAAGAGATCGCTTCCAAGAACGGCGTATATGCCACATTCATGCCAAAACCTATCTTCGGTCAGAACGGCTCGGGCATGCACTGCCATCAATCATTGTTCAAAGGAAAGACCAACGCATTTTATGACGCCAAGGACAAATACAACCTGTCCGACACAGCCAAATCATATATCGCCGGTATTTTAAAACATGCTCCGGAAATGAGCTCAATTCTTGCCCCGTGGGTCAATTCATATAAGAGACTTGTTCCTGGATATGAAGCGCCGGTGTACATCGCCTGGTCAAGAAGGAACCGTTCGGCGCTGATCCGCGTGCCGATGTATCAGCCGGGCAAAGAGATCGCCACCCGCATGGAATTGAGATGCCCGGACCCGTCCGGCAATCCTTATCTCCAGTTCGCGGTCATGCTTACCGCCGGATTAAAAGGCATCGAAGAAGGATATAAGCTTCCTGACCCGATGGAGCTGAACCTTTATCATCTTACCGATGATGAAAGAAAGGAAAGAGGGATCAAATCGCTTCCGGCCAGCCTTGGAGAAGCGGTCACGATCACCGAAAAGTCGGACTTGGTCAAAGAGACGCTCGGAGCGCACAGCTTTGAACGCTTTATCGAATTAAAGAAAAAGGAGTGGGATGAGTTCCGCATCCAGGTGACGGAGTACGAAATAAAGAAATATCTCCCTATCTTGTAACCAAAGGTGTCATAATTAAATAATTGTGGGGCGGGATCTTTGAGACACCTTTGTATCCCGCCCCTTACATAAGGTGTCAAAATGGAATATGCTAATAAAAAAAGGATGCAAGGCTTGTACGATCCTGCATATGAACATGATTCATGCGGGGTCGGCTTTGTTTGCGACATCAAAGGCTCTCCCTCCCATGATATCGTCAGATACGGCCTTCAGGTATTAAAAAGGCTTTCCCACCGCGGCGCGGTCGGCGCCGACCCCAAGACCGGCGACGGCGCCGGGATAATGATCCAGATCCCTCACGCCTTTTATCAAAGATCTGTTTCTTTTAAACTGCCTCCGCCGGGAGCGTACGGGACCGGACTGGTTTTTCTTCCCAAAAACGAAAAAGATAACGAAGAGGCAAAAAGATCGATCCAAAAGATCGTAGAACTGGAAGGGCAAGTACTGCTTGGCTGGAGAAAAGTGCCGATCGAAGATTCCGCGATCGGCGATACCGCCAGAAAGATAAGCCCCGCGATCGAGCAGGTTTTTATCGCCAAGGGCCAAAAGATAAATTCCCAGATAGAGCTTGAGAGAAAGTTGTACGTGATCCGGCGGCAGATAGAGAAAGAGATAACATCCCCCCAATTTTATCTGACCGGACTTTCGACCAGGACCGTTATTTATAAAGGCCTGCTGATGCCGGACCAGGTAGAGGCGTTTTATCCCGAATTAAGCGATCCTTTGATTGCCAGCAGCATTGCGCTGGTGCATTCCCGCTACAGTACCAACACCTTTCCGGCTTGGGAGCTGGCCCAGCCTTTCCGCTACCTGGCACACAACGGAGAGATAAACACGATCAGGGGAAATATCAACTGGATGGCGGCAAAAGAGAGCTCGCTTCAAAGTAAATATTTTAACGATGATCTCGAAAAGCTTAAGCCGATTATTGTTCCGGGAGGGAGCGATTCCGCATCTTTAGACAACGCTTTTGAACTTTTATGCCTTTCCGGAAGAACTTTGCCGGAAGTGATGATGATGCTTATCCCGTCGGCCTGGGAGCACAACGACCAGATCGATATAAGCCTTAAAGATTATTACCGATACCAGGCTTCGCTGATAGAGCCGTGGGACGGACCGGCGGCCGTGGCTTTTACCGACGGCATAAGCGTGGGGGCGGTGCTCGACCGCAACGGCTTGAGACCCGCGCGCTATATCATTACAAACAAAAATCTGGCGGTAATGGCTTCGGAAGTAGGCGTGCTGGATATTGATCCTTCAGAGATCGTTCTATCCGGAAAGCTTGAGCCGGGCAAGATGTTTTATATTGATACGGAAAAGGGCAGGATAATAGAGGATGAGGAGATAAAGAGGATAATATCCCGGCAAAAACCTTACGGGAAATGGATCAAGGACAACACCGTTGACATAGATTCGCTCCCGCGTTTGGGCGTGACCGAAAAACTGTCCGAGGACATTAATGTCAGCTTAAAAGCGTTCGGCTATACCAGGGAAGACCTGAAGATGATAATAAAACCGATGGCGGAAACCGGCAAGGAGCCGATCGGATCGATGGGAAACGATACTCCCCATGCCGTTCTTTCGCTCCGGCCGCAGCCGCTGTTTAATTATTTTAAACAGCTATTTGCCCAGGTCACCAATCCTCCGATCGATCCGATCAGGGAAGAAATTGTAATGAGCCTTGAAAGCTATGTCGGCCCGCAGAAAAATATTTTGGAAGAAACATCCGAGCATTGCCGCAGGCTAAAAGTTAAAGAGCCAATATTGACCAATGAAAAACTCGAGAGAATAAGGACGATCATTGCCAAGGGTTTTAAGACCAAGACCGTCTTCATCAATTTTGGAAAAGAAGAGGGCTTAAAAAAAGCGGTCGACCGCATTTGCGCGGAAACGATTGAGGCGATAGAGCAGGGATTTAGTTTTGTCATATTGAGCGACCGTAAATATGACCGCGAACATTGCGCTGTTCCGTCTTTAATGGCGGTCGGAGCTGTCCATCACCACCTTATCAAAAAGTCCATGCGCAGCCGCATCGGGATAATAATTGAATCGGCAGAGCCCAGGGAAGTGCACCATTTTGCCCTGCTTTTGGGATACGGAGCGGACCTGATCAATCCCTATCTTGCTTATGAAGCAATTGGCCATTTGATAGATGAAAAACAATTGAACCTTGATATTGTTTCCGCGACCGGAAACTACCTAAAAGCGGTCAATAAAGGAATATTAAAAATACTTTCGAAAATGGGGATCTCAACGCTTTACAGCTACCGCGGAGCGCAGATATTTGAAGCCCTAGGCCTTGACGGGGATGTGATCGAGCGGTCTTTTACCGGGACCTCATCGCGGATCGGCGGCGCGGACATGGAAACGATAGAAAAAGAGACGCTGATGAGGCACGAGAGCGCTTATCGTCAACCGGAGTCCGGCCTTTTATCCGGCGGGATCTATCAATGGAGGAGGGACGGAGAATCGCACCTTTGGAATCCCGAAAGCATCTCCGCCTTACAAGATGCGGTAAGGAATAACGATGAAAAAAAATATAAAGAATTTTCCGCGCTAATAAATGACCAGTCGCGCTCTCCTGTCACTTTGCGCAGTCTCTTAAAATTCAAGAAATGCGAACCGGTTCCGATCGATCAGGTCGAACCAGTGGAAAAGATATTCAAACGGTTTGCCACCGGCGCGATGAGTTTTGGTTCGATCAGCAAGGGAACGCATGAAACCATTGCCATTGCCATGAACCGGATCGGCGGGCGCTCCAACACCGGCGAAGGCGGAGAAAGCCCAGCTCGTTTTATTTCTTTAAAGAACGGAGATTCTTTACGCAGCGCTGTTAAACAAGTTGCCTCCGGCCGTTTTGGCGTGACTACCAATTATCTGGTCAACGCGGACGAACTGCAGATAAAGATCGCGCAGGGGGCAAAGCCGGGAGAGGGTGGACAGCTTCCCGGGTATAAGGTCAGCGAAGTGATCGCAAAGACCCGCTATACCACTCCGGGAGTAACGCTTATTTCACCGCCTCCCCACCACGACATATATTCGATAGAGGACCTGGCGCAATTGATATTTGACCTGAAGAACGTAAATCCCAAAGCCCGGATCAGCGTAAAGCTGGTTTCGGAGGTCGGGGTAGGAACGATAGCGGCCGGCGTCGCCAAAGGCCACGCGGATATGATCTTAATAGCGGGAGGAGACGGCGGCACGGGAGCTTCGCCCATAAGTTCGATACGACATGCCGGGCTTCCCTGGGAACTGGGCCTTTCTGAAACCCATCAGACGCTGGTCTTGAACGATTTGAGAAGCAGAGTAAGACTGCAGGCGGACGGACAAATAAGGACCGGACGGGACATCGCGATCGCGGCGATGCTGGGAGCGGAAGAATTTGGTTTTGCCACGACCATATTGATAACCATGGGCTGCGTCATGCTAAGACATTGTCATTTGAATAACTGTTCGGTAGGCGTGGCGACGCAGGACGAATACCTTTCGAGCAAATTTTCCGGCAAGCCCGAATATGTGATTAATTATTTCCGCTTTGTGGCCAATGAACTGCGCGGGATCATGGCCGAACTGGGAGTAAGATCGATTGACGAGCTTGTCGGCCGGACAGAGCTCCTCGAAGTCAACGGCGAGATACTTCCCTGGAAGGCAAAAAATATAGACTTTTCAAGGATACTTTATAAGCCAGAAGTGGAAAAAAGCATCGGGACTAGATGCACCATGGAGCAGGACCATAACATCGATAAAGTACTGGACCGCAGATTGATAGAATTGGCGCAGCCAGCGATAAATGACGCCAAAAAAGTAGACCAGGAAGTGCGCATAAATAATTCCGATCGCTCGACCGGGGCAATGCTTTCCGGCGAGCTGATCTCAAAACGGGGAGAGCAGGCGCTTCCTGACGGAACGATACGAATTAAATTTAACGGCGTGGCCGGCCAAAGTTTTGGAGCGTTCCTGGCCAAGGGGATAACTTTTGAACTGGAAGGTTTGGCAAATGACTACGTTGGCAAAGGGATTTCAGGCGGGAAAATAATAATTTATCCTAACCACCTAACCACCTATCCACCTGAATCCAATATCATAATAGGGAACACCACATTTTACGGGGCCATTGCCGGTGAAGCTTACATCAGGGGAAGGGCAGGAGAAAGATTTTTGATACGAAATTCGGGATTGTACGCAGTGGTCGAGGGTATTGGCGATCACGGTTGCGAATACATGACCGGCGGACGGGCATTGATACTGGGACCGACCGGACGCAACTTTGGAGCGGGCATGTCGGGCGGCATAGCTTATGTTTACGACAAAGACGGAACCTTCAGGAATAACTGCAATACCGGCATGATTGAGCTTCAGGATCATCTGACCGACGAGGACAAAGGGACCATAAAAGCGCTGCTGACCAATCATTTTGCTAATACCGGCAGTCCGGTCGCAAAAAAGATGCTTGATGATTTTAAGAACCAATCGAGAAAGATAATCAAAGTTATGCCGATTGAGTATAAGAGACTGCTGGAAGAAAAGGCCATGAAGCAGGAAGAACTTGAGCTGATGGAGGTATCCGATGGGTAATCCAAAAGGATTCCTTAAGATCAAACGCAAAAAGTGCGAATACCGGCCGGTTTGCGAAAGGGTAAAGGATTACGGCCAGGTGGCTCTGCCGCGCTCAATTGAAAGCTCCAAAGAGCAGGCCGCGCGCTGTATGGATTGCGGCACGCCTTTTTGCCACTGGGGTTGCCCGATCGGGAATGTGATACCGGAATGGAACGATCTTTTATACAACGGCCTATCAAGGCGTGCGTTTGAACTGCTTGATTCCACCAATAACCTTCCGGAAGTGACCGGAAGAGTGTGTCCGGCGCCCTGCGAGTTTGCCTGCGTGCTTGGCATAAACGATGATCCGGTCACCATCCGCGAAAACGAGCTCGCGATCATCGAACACGCGTTTGACCGGGGATATATTAAACCGAAAACGGTAAAAAAGCGGACCGGGAAAAAAGTGGCGGTGATCGGATCGGGACCGGCGGGACTTTCGTGCGCCGCCCAGCTTAACCTGGCGGGACACCTGGTGACAGTCTTTGAGAAAGACGAAAAGATCGGCGGGATCATGCGCTACGGCATCCCCGATTTTAAACTTGAAAAGAAGATCCTTGAAAGGCGCAAAGCGATCTGGGAAAAAGAAGGAGTGATATTTAAGACCGGCGTCAATGCCGGTGCTGATCTCTTTAAAGATTTTGATGCCGTCTGTCTGGCGGGAGGATCGAGGGTCCCTAGAGATCTAAAGATCGAAGGAAGAGAACTAAAAGGCGTTTATTTCGCCATGGAATATCTTACGCAATCCAATCGCAGGGTGTCCGGTGAGAAGATACCAGCAGATCAATTGATCGACGCAAAGGGCAAAAAGGTTGTAGTGATCGGGGGAGGGGATACCGGCTCGGATTGTGTCGGGACCGCGCAACGGCAGGGGGCGTCTTGTGTAGTTCAGATCGAACTTTTACCCAAACCAGGCGAACAAAGGCCGGAAAATCAGCCCTGGCCGAAATATCCGACTCTTCTTAAAACCACGACCAGCCATGAAGAAGGCGGCGAGCGGCAGTGGTCGATCTCGACAAAAGAATTCAAAGGTCAAAACCTGCCTGTCGGCAAGGCAGGTTCAAAAGTTAAAAGTTTAGTTTGCATTAGAGTTGATGATAAATTAAAGGAAATATCGGGTACGGAATTTGAGATCGAAGCCGATTTGGTGCTGCTAGCTTTAGGATTTCTACATCCAGAAAAAATAAAAGGTCTTGATATAGAGTTAGATCCAAGAGGCAATTTTAAGACCGATGATAACTTTATGACTTCTTCAAAAGGAATATTTGCGGCCGGCGATATGCGCCGCGGCCAGTCACTGATCGTCTGGGCGATCTCCGAAGGCCGCCGCGCCGCCTATAACATAGACAAATACCTCATGAGAGAGTCTTTGCTGCCGGTGATGTAGCCTAGAAGGTTATCTTTATGTCGGACAGCTTTGGCAGAGGAAGATTCCCGCTTGCTTTGACCGGAGCTTCTACAGGAAAGCCAACGACGCTAGATTTAAATTTTCCGTCAATGTTGTAAGGCACGCTTGTTTTACCCTGTGCCACCAGGGTAAGGATATTTGATAATGTGCCAAAGACCTTGACCAGGTCGACCCTCGATTCAAGCACAAACGTGGTCTGGCCGCTGGCCGGCATCTCAATAGTTGAGGTTATTCCGCTGGTGAAAGGCTTTCCGTCTATTGATAGATCGTATTCGACATTGCCATTCAGGCCGATTGGATTTGGGTTTTTGATGGAAAATGATGCTTTCGCATTCAATTCCTGAACGGAAATTATACTTACTTTGGTATCCTGATAAGTTACCTGGGGCGGTTGCAGCTCAAGACATCCGGCCAGAAATATTAAGCCGATGAATACGCCCGCTAATGCCGATTTTTTCATTTGTCGTTTTCAGCGACGAACTTTTTGATCTCTTCAAGATTCTCAAGTATCAATTTTGCCTTAGACATGCCGAAAGAAAAAGGATATTTGTCGTCCGCATCCCTCTTTATTACCAGCATTGGTTTTCCCTTGAATTCGGAACGCTCTATTATTGCCATTTTTTACTCCTTTCGATTTACCCTCACACCTTAAGTGTTCTGCAGTCAAGGTGTGGGGGTTTGCTTATTAGATAACTTACCATAAATAAAAATATTCTTCAAGGTTTTAAAAGTCTGAGAACATATCGTCGATCCGGTCGCGGAGCGCCATTTGCTTGAGCTTCTTTCCGCGCCGGTAGAAATACGCGATCACGGCCGCAATTATAAGGACCGGGAAAACTACAGCTAATAAGACCATAAGATATAAAAGTATAACTTTTTCGTTTGATTGAGGCAAGCGCTTTGGATATAATAGGCATTATGAAAAACAAGCATATTCTTCTATGGGTGCTGTTTATTTTGGCCTTGCTTATGATTTCGGCAGACGCAAAAATTGAGACCGGAGCCGGCATAAGCTATGGATTTATAAACAATTTTAAAATGTGGACAGGTCAGGGGACAGATGTGGGGAATGTTTTGCAGGTTGATTATTTTGTTAAGCCCATTGAATCCTATAAGGCAGCGTTGGAGATCGGTTTTGTCGCCGACAATAATGTTTTGAACTCCGTAAGCGCTCCTACATATGTCGAAACCGGCGCGTATTTAAATATTAAAAATTATTTTTATCTAAAAAAATCAGGCGCGACTGCTACATATGTTTCTCTCGGCACCGGCCTCTACGGGGTCGACCTGTGGTGGAAATTGAATAATCATTTTTACTCGCAGAGCACTAATATATTTGCGGATTTAAGCGCCGGAGCCGGATTGGACATTAACATGAAAAATCTGGTATTAAACATGGAT
>JBAZPF010000039.1:0-10331 GCA_041648295.1 Candidatus Margulisiibacteriota bacterium
TTAATGAGACATTACGGGCTCAAAAGATCGGCCGCCGCCGCTTCCGGGATAATTTTTTCTTTTTCCGGATATTTGCTTTCCGTTTGTACCATGAATACGACTTTGAGTTCAGTGGTATGGCTGCCGCTGGTGATATTATTTTGGGACAAATTATTAGGGATTGAGAGGGACAAGAAGGATGGGGAGGGAGGAGGAGGGAATGGAAATACATTAAATAAAATCACAAATCAAAAGATAGAAAGGAACCTGCGAGTAAACCTCGCGGTTCCTTTGGCCTCAATAACCGCGGCGTTTAGCCGCAGGTTATTGACGTTGTATCAGTTCTTGGAAGATATAATCCCTCCTCCTCCCTTCTACTCCCTAGTTTTCCTCCTTTCCCTCATGTTTTTGGGCGGGGAGCCGACGATGTTTTATTCGACCGTGATTATAATGGTCATTTATGCTTTTTCCCTTAATAAGGCCGGTAAAATACCGTATTTGATCCCGATAATAATTTTAGCCGCCGGACTGCTTGCGGTCCAGCTGCTGCCGTTTTTTGAATACCTGCGGAACTCGGTCAGGATGTGGAGGACGGAATTTGATTTTATCAGCCATTCTTCTTTTCCTCCAAGGGAGATCCTGAATTTCATTATTCCCGATTTCTTCGGGAATTTCCTCAACGGAACTTATACGGACGTGATCCTCGGCAAAGACGCGCAGACCTGGATCCTTTCGCCATATATGGGGGTTTTGCCGTTGTTTTTCGCGGGGTTGGCGTTATTAAAAAGATCAAGGATCGTCCGGTTTTATTTTTTGACGGCGGTCCTTTTTCTCTTTCTGGCTTTTGGTTTTTATACGCCCGTTTATAAATTGTTCTTTTACGCATTGCCGGGGATCTCCGCGATCCGATACCCCATAAAATTTCTTTTCTTTCCCGCTTTTGCGGTTGCCATTATGGCGGGGTGGGGGCTTAACGACTTTGAAGAGCTGATAAAACCGAAGCTTATAGCCGTGTTTGGCGCTATGACGGGAATAGTATTTGGTTTTTTCCTGTTGATCAGGTCGTTTAAACCGGCCATCCATCAAATCATATATTTAAATCTAAAGCTTTCGAATTATTATAAATTTATATTGGCGAAATTGATGAGTTCCATTCAGAATGAATTGATGCTCATCTCACTGGTCATGATCATGGCCTTGGCGCTGATGCTCTTATCTTATAAAAAAATAATAAGCGGAAGGATCGCCGTTTACGGGATATTATTGCTGATAATATTCGACCTGTTTATGTTTAATTTCGGGATCAACCCGCCGATATCGTCCACGCTTTTTACGGCAAGCAAGTCCCGACATTTTCATCGTCGGGACAAGCCGAACATCGAATCGCTTATTAAAGACCGGTCAATGTTCAGGTTTTATGTCGACTCCCGGATAGCGGAAAAATCGGGGACCTACTTTAAAAGCCAGGATGACATATTGTTTTCGCTCAAGGCAAAGCTGGCGCCGAATTTGCTGATTCCGTACCATTTGCAGGATTATTACGGAAGGGAATCGATCGAGCCGCTAAGGGCCTTGAGGTTTTATTGGGCCTTTCGCGAAGATTTTCTGGGAAAAAGGCTGGGCCTCCTTTCTCTGGCCAATGTAAAATATGTTTTGTCCTATAAAAAACTTGCCGATCCCCGGTTGAAATTGATCAACAATAAAGATTATTACCTTTATGAAAATCTGACGGTTGTGCCGAGGGCGTTTATCAAGGGGGGAGTGGCCAGGATCGTAAAATACGAACCAATGATGATTAAAGTCGAGGTCCGTTCCAAAAACGGCGGCAAGCTTATTCTTTCCGATAATTATTATCCCGGATGGAAGGCTTATCTTGACGGCAAAGAAGCGCCAATTGAGCGTTCCGAATACCTGTTTCGCGCCGTGAAGGTCCCGGAAGGAGCGCATAAGGTGTCCTTTGTCTATGATCCATTATCGGTTAAAATAGGCGCAGCGATCAGCTTGCTGACTTTATGCTTTTTGGCCGGTTCTGCTATTATGCTGTATGCAAGGAGAAAGAATGCTTAATACTTTTATCGGCAAGCATAAGAATGACCTGCTGGCCTGTCTTTTGTTTTTTGCGCTGACGCTTGTTTTCTTCTTCAGGTTCCTTGACGGGCAGGAGGTTTTTGCTTTCAAGGACCTGTCGCGATATTTTTACCCGTTGAGGCATCTTATGGTCGAACAGGTAAAGCTGGGCGTGTGGCCGCTTTGGAACCCGTTTATTTTTTACGGCATGCCGTTAATGGCCAGCCTTCAGCCGGGCCTTTTTTATCCCATGACCTTGATCTTTTATGTCCTGCCGTTCGATCCGGCGTTCAATTATTACATCATATTGCATTATTTCCTGGCTTCATGTTTCACCTATTTTTTTATGAGGCATATCGGGGCGTCGCGCATTGCCTCGTTCTTTTCCGGCCTGGTCTTTTCTTTTTCGGGATATCTGCTTTCGGTCTCGAACATGAACACTTCAATGTCCTCGGTCATCTGGCTGCCGCTGCTTTTGCTGCTGTGGGATAAAACGATCAAAGAAAAAGGCAGAAATTATATTTATTTTATCTTATGCCTGGCGGCCATGCTCCTGGGCGGAGAGCCGACCATAATTTACGCGTCGGCATTTGTCCTTTTATCCTGGGCCCTTGTTTTTGCGCCCAGCTTAAAAGAAAAGGCCGGAAATGCCTTATTGCTGATAGCGGGCCTCATTATTACCATAGCGCTGACCGCGGTCCAACTGCTGCCGTTTTACGAATTAATTATTCATTCCGACCGGGCGATAGCAACGAAATTCGATATGGTGACTTTACGCTCTTTGCCTATCCGCGAAATCATAAATTTTGTCATGCCTTATTTTTTCGGCAACCAGGCGCAAACGGCCAGCTACAATCCCGTCCTTCTCGGTAAAATGATTCAGGACTGGCTATTGTCCCCGTATGTAGGGATAATGCCGATCCTTTTAATGCTCTTTTCTTTTTTTAATGATAAGAAAGCGGTAAGATGGTTTTTTGCCGGAGCCGCCCTCGTATCCCTGCTGATGGCTTTTGGCCGGTATACTCCATTATATTTTATCCTGTACAAACTGCTTCCCGGCTTGTCAATGATACGGTATCCGGTAAAATATTTATTTCTTACCACTTTTTCGATCGCGGTGCTTGCCGGCTTGGGGATCGATGCCGTCAATAAGGACGAGAAAACTCAAAAGAGGGCCGCGATCGTATTTTTTGTCGCTTTCCTTATTTTAGGTGCGATCTATTTATTGGCTATCAGCTTTCAGGATCAGATATTCATGTTCCTTAAATCCCGTTATTCAAATCTTCATCCGTTCTTTGCCGAAGTATTATGGAAAGATCTGATCTTTGACATAAAGAGCATCTGGTTTGTGATGCTGGTCACGCTCGCATCCGCAATATTATTTTTTGCCAGAGCCAAAGGCATTATAAAAAATCTTGCGTTCGGCATTGTGATCGCGGGCATTGTGTTTTTTGATCTTTTTTCAAACAACACGGCATTGATCGTCCCTTCTTCCCGCCAGGTCTACCATGAGATCACCCCCAACGTTAAGCTTTTGATGAAAGAGGCGGGGATCAACCGTTATTATTACAGCAAGCAGGTGGAAGAACATAATCATGCCTTGTTCGGCGATGATTATGACAAAGCAATGCTCGAGGCGCAGGATAAGCTGGCCGCCTGCCAGCTTATGCGATACAAACTGTATGATTCTAACGGCTATGAGTCGATCGGCCTCAAGTCTTATCTCGATTTTTATCTCTTCTTTTTCGATAAGGAGCCTTTCAGGTATTTGAATGTGTTGAACCTGGCCAACAGTTTATTCCTGGCTGACCTTAAGCCGGTTAAAGCGCCCGGCCTGAAATTAAAAAGCAAACACGATTATTTTTACGGATCCCTTTATCTCTACCAAAACCTGTCCGCCTTGCCCCGCGCCTATGTTACCGGCGCTTATATCGTGGCGACGAACGAAGCCGCCTGCCTGAACGTTTTGGCGGACCGAAGATTTGATCCTAAAAAACATATCGTGCTCGAAGAGAACCCGGGACGGATTGGCGGGCAGAAATATAAAGAGGCAAAGATTTCTGAATACGGCATAAATCGGGTCTTGATCGAGACGGATCTGGCCAAGCCGGGTTTCCTTTTCTTAAGCGATTCTTATTACCCGGGCTGGAAGGCGTATGTTGACGGAAAAGAAACAAGAATTTACCGCGCGAACTTTATGTTCCGGGCGGTTCCTTTGAACAGAGGATCCCACAAGATCGAATTTGTATACGATCCGCTATCGTTCAAGCTTGGAATGGTCATTAGTATTATTACCGCTTTCGGCCTGCTTCTGGCCTGGTGGAAGCTTAAATGAAGGTAGCGGTCGTCGGCGGAGGAATAACCGGGTTATCGTTGTCTTATTATCTTGCCAAAGAAGGCCACCAGGCGGAACTATTTGAGAAAGAAGACCATCTGGGAGGCTTGGCGTCAACTTTTAAGATTGAAGACGCCAGGATCGAAAAATTTTACCATCATTTTTTCTCAACCGACGAGCATCTGATCGGATTAATCTTAGAGCTTGGACTTACCCGCAACCTGATCTGGGCAAAGTCCTCAATGGGATATTACACAAACGGCAAGATCCATCCCTTTACCTCTCCTTTTGACCTGTTGTCGTTTTCACCGATTTCTATTTGGTCCCGCGTCAGGCTGGGCCTGCTTTCTTTGAGCAGTAAAAAAATAAAAGATTGGCGGCCGCTTTCAAAAATAAGCGCAAAAGATTGGCTCATTGAGCGGATCGGGCAAGAAGCCTATTCCGTGGTCTGGGAGCCGCTACTCATTTCCAAATTCGGTTCAGAACATAATTCCGTTCCCGCGGCCTGGGTCTGGGCCCGGCTGGCGGCCAGGGCAAAAACCAGGGGGATAATGTCGGAGAAGCTGGGATATTTAAGGGGAGGGCTTGACCAATTATTTGATTCAATGGCGGAGGGGATAAGGGCCAGGGGAGGGAAAGTGCGGTTAAAAAGTCCGATCGAAGATATCGATTCTCTTAACGACTATGACCGGATCATATTTACGATGGCGCCGCCGCTGGTTTCGGACATAATAAAAATCGGTAAACCAACGCGATATGCCGGAAATATCTGCGTCGTCTTGAAGATTAATGATCCGGTAAGCGGATATTACTGGACCAATATCGGCGACCCGTCAATAACATTTTGCGCGATCGTGGAGCAGAACAATGCTTTTGACGACAAAAGATATAACGGCAAAAGAATAATTTATCTTTCAAAATATACATCGCATGATGATCGTCTTTGGGGCCTCATGGATGAAGAGATCATCGATCTTTTCGTCAAAGACCTTAATAAGATAAAACCGGGCATAAACTACGAAGCCGCTTATGTCTTCCGCAATAAATGGGCCCAGCCGCTGATCTCATTGAACTATGCCGCCCCTCCGTTTGAAATTGAAAAAGGCAGGATTTATATGGTGAACAATGCCCAGATATATCCAAGAGACCGGGGCATAAATGACAGTATCTCGCTGGCTAAACAATTTGCCGGTAGGTATAATTAGATAAATGCAGAATAAATCCCGGATCATCCTTTTAGTCTTGTTCATATTGGTACTGCAGGTCTTTTTGCGGCTTCCTTTTTTGCTTTCACCCCTTGACCGCGACGAAGGCTTGTACGGATACATGGGCCAGCGCATCCTGGCCGGGGAAATACCGTATCGCGATGTTTTCGACCACAAGCCGCCGGTCGTTTATTACATTTATGCGGCCGTCATTAAGTTTTCCGGCGGATCGACATTAGCCATCAGGACTTTTACCATGCTTTACGGATTACTGACAACGCTTGCAGTTTTTGGGGCCGGGCTCTTTCTTTTTGGCGTGGGCGGGGGATTGCTGGCGGCATTGATCTTTGCGGTCTTTTCCGGCGGTCCGTTTATCCAGGGCGCGTTTTCAAACACCGAGCCGTTCATGCTGCTTCCAATGGTCCTCGCGCTCTTGTTTTTCCTTAAGGCGGCGAAAACCAAAAATAGCGGCTGGTATTTTCTGGCCGGACTGATGTCCGGCCTGGCCTTTATGATAAAGCAAGTCTCGATATTTAATTTTTTGGTTTTATTAGGATGCTCAATTTGGGAACCTGAGGCTAAAAGCCTCGGTTCCCAAAAGGAACCGCGACTTTCAGTCGCAGGTTCCTTGCTAATCTTCGGTTTCCTTATTTTCCCGATCATTTTTACGCTTTATTTTGCTTTGCAGGGCGCCTTGCCGGATTTCATCAATTGCGCATTTCTCGTTAACCGGACCTATCTGGCCGCTTCGCCGGTCCCTTTTTTCTTCCTTGATCCCAAGTTCGGGATGTCCGTCATTTGGGAAACAATACGGGAGAACAGCGTCATCTGGATATTGTCCGTATTTTCTCTGCTCGCGATCGTTTTAAACGACCGGAAACGGGGAAATATTACTCTGGCGTTATGGGCGGTCTTTTCTTTTTTCGGCATGGCCATGGGGAAGCTTTTCTTCGGGCATTATTTCATACAGATGATCCCGTCATTGTGCCTACTCTCCGCGTACGCGCTGATCAAGATAAAAGAAAGCGGGAATATGGCGATAAAAATAATAATGGCGGCCGTTATTATCATCGTGACTTTTTCCAATTTTTTATATCAATTCCCCTTTTATTCAAGCTATAATCCTTATCAGGTGGTCGAGGCCCAGCATGGCACAAGATCTTTCGGCATTGCCTACTTTGCTTCTCTTTCATTAAAAAACAAGATCAGGCCGCAGGACGATCTTTTTGTCTGGGCGGCGGAGCCGGAGGTCTATTTTTACCTTAATAAAAAAGCGCTCGTCCGTTTTCCGTATTATTTCGATTGGATGCGAAAGATCGGAGCCGGAGAGAAAATTATTGAAGCGGTCAGGCTGAAAAAACCGAGATATGTCCTGTGGACCGAATATTCTCCGCGCTTTCCGGAGCTTGAAAAATTGATGATAAGTAACTATACTTTAAAGGAATATTATCTTTCATGGAAATTGTTTGAAAGGAAAAAGCAATGGCAAAAGTGATCGTGGTAATGCCGGCTTACAATGCCGAAAAAACGCTTGAAATGACCTACCGGGACATCCCAAAAGGCATGGCTTCGGAGATCATACTTGGAGATGATTGTTCGAGCGACAATACGGTTGAAATCGCCAAAAGGCTCGGAATCCATGTTTTGGTAACGCCGAAAAATCTTGGATACGGCGGCAATCAGAAGATGCTTTACAAGGAAGCTCTGGACCGCGGAGCCGATGTCGTGGTAATGGTCCATCCCGACTGGCAGTATGACGCGACCAAAATCCCGGAGCTGATCGATCTTATTCTAAAAGGGAAGAAAGACGTGATGCTCGGTTCGAGAGTCCTTGGCGGCGGAACGCTGGCGGGAGGCATGCCTGTCTGGAAATACATTTCCAACCGCTTTTTGACCTTTTGCGAAAACCTGACCTTTGGGCTTAAGCTGTCCGAATACCATACCGGCATGAGGGCTTATTCAAGAAAAGTTCTCGAGACGATCCCTTTTATTTTAAATTCCAATGATTTTGTTTTTGATACGGAAGTCCTGGCGGAAGTCGCCAGGCACAAGTTCAGGACCGGTGAAATATCCGTTCCCTGCAGATATTTTCCCGAAGCCTCTTCGGTAAACTTTTTTCGCAGCGTCGTTTACGGCCTTGAGACCCTATGGGTCTGCTTGAAGTATTCGCTAAGGTTGATGTAAATGGAAAATAAACACAAAGGCTTTACGATAATTGAAATGATCATCGTGATTGCCGTGGTCGCGATCTTGGCGGTGTCGGCCAATGTTTATATCGGATTTATGAAATCAATAAAACTGCAAGCCGCGGCCGATAAACTGGTTGCCGATATTCGTTATGCTCAAAGCCAGGCGATGAGCCGAACGACTTGGATGGGAATAAGCTTTGAGGCCGACCCGGCAAATAAATATTCCGTCTATCAAACAGACGGGATTGATGATACGCTGGAGATCGATCCGGCGAATTTTGGGCAGAATTTGATAGTTAATACGAATGACAAATTCGGGATCTTGATAAAGAATATTAATATCGAAGGGGGAGGCAGTAAGCTTGCATTTGACGGGCTGGGAGCGCCTCGAAATGTTCCTTACGGTTATCCGATCTCCCAGGAGTCAACGGTCGTACTAGGCGTAGATTCTCAAACCAAGACCATCTCGATTACTCCCAGTACGGGGAAGGTGACGGAACAATGAAAAATAAAGGGTTTACTCTGGTGGAATTGGTTATGGCTATAGCTATCTTTAGCATTGCCGCCTACGCGTTGATAACGGTTTTTACGATTGTTGCCCCTAAGGATATTAACGCGAACGTCTTGACCGTCGGCTCGCATCTCATGAACCGGAAAATGGAAGAAGTGACGCTTCATGCTTTTCCGATCAATTCTTTTCCGACCGCGCCGTTTGGGCCGCCGTTCGATAATTATTTTAGCGAAGTCATAGCGCAATATGTGACGGCGGCGGAACCGGATATCGTTTCAGGCGTGGCTACCGACTATCAAAGGATCAAGGTCAGGGTCTGGGGCCCTAATCTGGGAACGATCGAAAGCGTTACGATCGTAGCAACTTATGAAATTTAAGGATAGATCAGGTTTTACGATAATCGAGGTGGTCCTGGTGATAACGATAACGGTTGTCTTATCGCTGGGGCTGGCCTCTTTCATTCTGTCGGCCATGGATTCCTGGGTGTTTGTAAAATCAAGGCAGTCAGCTCTTTCAGAGGGAAGGTCTACGGTTGAGAGGATGATCAGGGAGATCCGCCGGATCAGACAACCCAGCAGTATCGGGACCGCGGAAAGTTCGGCAATAGGATTTGTGGACATTGATTCAAGAGATATAGATTTCAGGCAGAGCGGGAGCGACCTCCTGCGTACAGAACAAGGCAATTCCAACATAATTGCCAGCGGAGTTTTAACTCCTGAAGGATTGGTCATGAGCTATTATGATGCCGGCCTCAACCCGACCGCCATTCATCAGAACATTCATTACGTAAAGGTACGGCTAACGCTTGTCAAAGGGAAAGAAACGGTCATACTTGAGGACGGAGCGAGGATCAGGAACCTATGAACAATAAAGGGGTTACTCTTCTGGCCACGGTATTTATAATTGTAATGTTCGCGATCCTGGGGATGGTCGCGGTTTCCCTGATGTCCGGCGAGAACCTTTTGGCTTACCGCGACTATAATTCGATCCGGGCTTTCCATTTGGCGGGGGCGGGGCTTAATTATACGATCTCATATTCCCTTGCCGACGACGATGACTGGAGCAACAACTCCGGTTTTTCAAAGAACCTTTCTCCGGGAAGTTTTTCAGTAGAGTATATTTACCGGTCAAAAAAGAACTGCACCGTAAAGATTACCGGGGTGGTGGGGGATGTAAGCCGTTCGATCACGGTCTCGATTAAAAAGTCCGGACTTCCGGATGCTTTCAGTTACGGAATTTACGCCAGCAACCCCGGGGGCAGAACTCTGTATATCCAGAATAATTCAACGGCATACGGGGATTTTTATTACAACGGTCCGGTGGTGATGCAAAACTCGGCAAAACTGATAAACGGCACCATGTACAGCACCAGTCTTACCCTTCAAAACTCGGCCACCTGCGCTTCCTGGGAGCCGGTATCGCCGGTTGATCCCCCCAGTTTTGATCCATCGTATTACGACAGTTTATTGTCGGAAACGACCAAAACCGCTTATGCCGCCGGCCCCCTGAACATGAGCGGCGGCACCCTGTACCTGGAGAACAATGAAACAAAATATTATACATATATAAATCTTACAAATTCCGCCAAAGTAGTCGGGCCCGGGACGATCGTCGCCACCACGGGAAATTTTTCCCTTTCGAACAGCGCCCAAATCAGCGATGAAGTGACGGTGATCGTAAAAGGAACTTCAACCATCGCTAATTCGGCGACAGTGAAGGGGGATTTCCATTTAATCTCAAACGGAAGCGTTTCATTTGTAAATAACGGGGACATACCCGCGGAAGCGTTGTTATTCAGTTACGGGAATGTTTCATTCGCCAACAGCTCCAAGTACTGGGGCAGTATTTTAGCTCCCAGCGGGGAGGTCTTGTCCACTAATTCCACGACCTTCAACGGATTGATCTACGCCGATAGAATAAGCCTGACCAATTCCAGTGTTTTGAACGGGTCGGCGGCGGTGGAACAGGTCGGCTATTTTTCAAATTCAGTAAAGCTCACATACGACCCTTCCAAATTCCCTTCGTTCCTGCCCCAGGGTTTGGGA
>JBAZPF010000040.1:0-9930 GCA_041648295.1 Candidatus Margulisiibacteriota bacterium
AAAAAAATACGATCTGGCGATCGGGATCGGCGACCTGGTCCCTCTTTATGCGGCTTCAACCATTGGTTGTCCTTTTATTTTTATTGGAGTGAACAAGACCGACTACTATTCATCGTTCGGGTTAAGCTATACCCCCTGGGAAAAATTGATCCTCAAAAAAGCGAAAATGGTTTATACCCGCGATCAAAAGACCGCTTTAAATCTCGCAAAAGACGGCATCCATGCCCGCTATGAAGGAAATCCGCTTATGGACTGTATCGGCCCTATCCCGCCGATCAAAAAGGACCCCAATAAAAAAGTGGTTGGTTTTTTACCGGGGACCCGCGAGGATGATATTCTGATGAATATATATGATTTCCAACTAATAGCGCGCAAGCTTTTAAAATTAAACAAGAATGTTGAAATGATCATCGCTACAAAAGCGGACATACCGGATGAATTTACTAGGAAACCGTTTTCCGAGGTTGTTTCAAGGTCAGATATCATCGTAGGGCTGTCCGGGACAGGAAACGAGCAGGCCGCGGGGCTGGGGAAACCGGTGGTAGCATTCCCGGGAAGAGGATCGCAGTATACCGGACGCTTTGCCCGCGCCCAAAAACAGCTATTGTCAGAAGCTTTATGCCTGGTCAAAAGGGACCCGGTGAAAACAGCCGACGAGATCTGGTCAATATTGAACGACCACGGCAGGCACGAATATATGTCCAAAACCGGACGCGAGCGCATGGGAGAGCCGGGCGCGGACGATAAGATCGCCAGTTATGTAAAGGAGTTTTTAAAATGAAGGTTTCCGGCTTTACCGTAGCAAGGAATGTTATAAAGTTTGATTATCCCGTGGTTGAGGCGATAATGTCCATCCTTCCCGTCTGCGATGAATTTATCGTAAATGTGGGCGATTCGGAAGACGACACCCTTGAGTTAATAAAATCTATCGGCTCGCCAAAGATAAAGATCGTTCAAAATGTCTGGGACCCAAAAATGAGAAAGGACGGCAGGATCCTGGCCTACCAAACCAATCTGGCGTTAAAAGAATGTACAGGAGATTGGGCTTTTTACATCCAGGCCGATGAATGCGTACATGAGAAATATCTGCCGATAATCAAAGAAAAAATGGAAAAGCATTTAAACGATCCCAAGGTTGACGGCTTTTCTTTCCGTTATGTCCACTTTTATGGTTCTTATTCAAAGATCGTGGCGCCGGAATGGGACTGGTATAAAGAATCGATCAGGATCATCAGGAACAACGGCACAATGATATCGGACGGCGATGCCACCTCATTCAGGAAACTGCGTCTATATAAGCCGAGAATAAATTCTCGCTTAAATTTTAACCGCGAATTTATTCGCCGGTTAGAAGACTTCTTCTCTCCCAGCGTAAAGAATATCCCCTCCGAAGCGGAAATGTACCACTATGGCTGGGTTCGCCCGCCAAGCGTTATGATGCAGAAGAAAATTGAGGCATTATCTTTTTACAGCTCCAAAAATCCCACACTCGATAAACATCCGATGAAAGGCCATCAGTTCGATTACGGCAATCTGTCCGCCCTGCCCGATTTTACCGGAACGCATCCCGCAGTAATGGGAAAAAGAATTGATATTGAACATTCAAGCGCGGTATAATTAGGATCAAATGAAACTCTCCGGTTATTCAATGGGCCGCAACCTGATCAAATTCGGCTATCCGATCTACGAAGCTATAACTTCGATCCTGCCGATCTGCGACGAGTTTATCATGAATGTCGGGGATTCGGAGGATGATACCCTGGAGCTGGTGCAATCAATTAATTCTCCAAAATTAAAAATCATTAGAAGCGTCTGGGATCCCGAAAAAAGAGTGGGCGCGCATGTTATTGCCGATCAAACAAACATTGCCTTAAAAGAATGCACCGGCGACTGGGCTTTTCACATCCAAGCTGACGAATGCGTCCATGAAAAATATTTGCCTGTGATCAAAGAAAATCTGGAAAGGCATTTAAACGATCCCGACGTTGACGGCTTCACCCTTCGCTATGTTCACTTTTACGGTTCATATTCAAAAGTCGTCCCTCCGGAATGGGACTGGTATAAAGAAACCATCCGCATCGTCAGGAACAATCACACCATGATCTCCGACAACGACGCCATTTCTTTCCGGAAATTAAAGTTCTACCAGGCGCAAATGACGCCCAATTGTTCGATAGATTTTAACCGCCAGTATCTCCGCCGCCTGATCGATTTTTTAACTCCAAGCGTCAGGAACATTCCGTCCGGCGCGGAAATGTACCACTACGGCTGGGCGCGTCCCGCCGAAATCATGATGAAAAAAAAGATCGAGCTGGATTCTTTGTACAGCCCTAAAGCACCCTTATTAAAAGATCATCCCATGAAGGACCATAAGTTTGATTATGGGGAAGTTGCCTCTTTGCCTGATTTTAAGGGAACTCATCCGGCGGTGATGAGGAAAAGGATTGAAGAGAGGGACAAAGGCAATTAACAATTTCTCAATTAATAATTAACAACGAGGTATTGCCTTCGGCAATAATTAAATATATAAATAAAAAGATACATTGTTGTTAATTGTGTCATTATTAATTGTTAATTGAGAATCAAGCATGAATAATATTCTATATATCAATCCCACCTCCCGCATCGGCGGCGCGGAGCGCAGCCTCTTGCAGATACTGTCAGCTTTAAATAAGGAAAAATATAGGCCGATCGTGCTTCTGCCCTCCCCCGGACCATTGTCTAAAGAATTGTCAAAATTAAAGATAAAAGTGATCTTCATGCCCAAATTCCTGATCGAAGCCCATTCGATCATTGAACTGCCGATCGCCCTGGCCTGGCTTTTTGCAATTGTAAAAACTTATAGGATTTCTTTAATTCATTCAAACTCAAAGTTCTGCTGCCGCCTGCCCATCCTCTACTCCGTTATTTTTGACCTGAAAACCGTTCTTCATTGGAGGGATTTTTCAATGTGGGCTGACGAATATAGATATCTTAATCATTATCAGAAAAATCTTTTTTTGGCCGCGATTTCCCGGGACATCAGATATTTCCTTATTGATAACGGCGTGGCAGAAAATAAAATTAAACTGATCTATGACGGGGCCGATAATTCATTTTATGGCGTCCCTTCCCCGCAGGAAAAGCCAATAACCACCATCGCCATCACGGGAAGGATTGACAACTGGAAAGGCCATGAGTATTTGATCGACGCCATGGGGATGCTTAAAGGCATGCCTTTGGAGCTTTTGGTGTTCGGTGAATTCCATAGCGTAAATGATCCGGAATATCTTGAGAAATTAAAAGCAAAAATAAACTCGCTCGGTTTAAATAACCGCGTAAAGTTTATCGGATTTCAAAAGGATCCGGCGGCCGTTCTGGCCCAGGTTGATATCGTTTGCGTCCCCTCTCTTTTTGAACCATTTGGCATGGTGGCGGTGGAGGCAATGGCGGCAGGAAGGCCGGTTATTGCTTCCAATACCGGCGGTTTAAAGGATATAATAAAGAATAGCGTGACCGGATACCTGGTCGAGCCAAAGAATGCCGGAGCGATCGCGGAAAAGATTAAACTTTTGCATGAGCAGCCGGACTTGAGGAAAAAGATGGGATCTGCCGGCAGGGCCAGGGCGCAAGAGCTCTTCAGCATCGCGGAACAGATCAAAAAAATAGAGGGTGTATATAATGAAATTATCGGCAATAATCCTGACCAATAACGAAGAAAACAACATAAAGAAGTGCCTCGACAGCCTGCCAAAGGATATCGAATTGATTGTTGTCGATTCCGGCTCAACTGACCGGACCATTGAGCTTGCGGGAAAATACGGCGCGAAAATATTTGCCAGAAAGCTTGATGATTTTTCCTTTCAGAGGAATTTTGGGCTAGATAAAGCTTTAAACGACTGGGTTTTGTTCATTGACGCCGATGAAGAACTTTCTTCAGAGCTTAAACACAATCTTGAATATCTTATAAACAATAACGACGGCATTATCGGATACGACATCAGGCGCTGGAATTATGTCCTCGGCAAAAAAATGAACCACTGCTGGAGCCCCGACTATGTTCTCCGATTATTTAACAAGAATTATGCCCGTTATGAGGGGGAGTTACACGAAAAAGCGGTCCCAAAAGGAAAAGTGATCCGCATCGAAGATCCGATCCTTCATTATACCTTTCAAAGCATTTCCGGATACTTCGATAAAGTAAATAAATACTCAACCGTTGAAGCGCAGAGGTTATATAAAGCAAAGATCGAATTCCGTTGGGGGATATTGATCTCGCGGTCCTGGGCCATGTTCACCCATGTGTTGACCGGTAAAAAAGGTTTTTTAGACGGCACCCGCGGCCTGATCCTGGCAATGATGGAAGCCTTTCAGTCTTTTTTAACTTACGCCAAACTCTTCGAGCTTTATGAAAAAAATAAATAAAATCCTGATCATCCGTCCGGACGCAATCGGCGATTTTATCAATATAACGCCGGTGCTTTGCGCCATTAAGAACAATGCCCCAAATATAAAAATAACTCTTCTGGGCAGCGAAGCCAACGCGCCCATTGCCAGGATCCATCCCCTGATCGATGAGGTGATAATCGACAAGACCAAGTCCGGGCTCCTTAAGTTTGCCGGCGAATTAAGAGGAAAAAATTTTGACGCCGCCTTGATCTATTACAATGAGCTCAACTATGCTCTTTTAACGCTTCTTGCCGGAATACCGGTCCGGGTTGGGGACAAAGACAAAGTGTTGCTTTCGTTAATTTATAACTGCGGCACTCATATCAACAATGCCGACCAGACCAAGCATGTGATGGAATATAATCTTCAGTACCTGCAGGCGATCGGATTTAAGGTGAACGACTGCAAGCTCAACCTGCCCCCCTCCCCCGTGGACTTCCCCATTTTTGGGAAACCGCTGATCGGAATACTTCTGGGATATGTTGGGGGAACAGCGGCCAGACGAACGCTATCAAAGGAATTTTACGCTGAAACCACTAAGAAAATCATAGAACTGATCCCGCCAGCCACGATAGTCCTATTAGGAAACAAAGATATGGCTGAAGATGCAAAGTATATTGCGAATCAATGGAACCTGAGGCTAAACGCCTCGGTTCCATTATCGGAACCGCGAGGTTCACTCGCTGGTTCCGATAAACAAGTCATCGATCTCGTCGGCAAAACCTCCCTTTACGAACTAATGTCAGTAATCTCAAAACTGAATGTCTATATCGGCGTGGATACCGGCCCCACCCATATCGCCGCCGCCTACGGCATATCAATGGTATTCATAAACGCCATAAAGAGCCCCAAGCCGCAACGCTGGGCGCCGCTTTATTCGCCAAAAGTTATCGTCAAATTCAAGGAGAAATGCCCGGATATTTGCAACTATGCCGCGTGCAAAAAAACCATTTGTTCCGATTCCATCTCAACCGATGAGATCGCAGAAGGGGTAAAACATCTCCTGGAACCACCCCGGCAAACCGGGGCAGGTTCCGAATTCCTCAATTCTTTCTACAAATCGAACAATATAGTATTTATAGCCGATAAACTTCCATCGATAGCCAAGGATCTTGAGAAAAAAGGATTAAATGTTTCATTATTTCCAAAAAATAAATTCAATATTTTAAACCTTAAGAACATTCTCGATGCTTTGACCTACGAGGACGCCACCATCATCCATTCTACCGTCAACAAGCCTTTTATTTTTAAATTACTTAGTCTGATCTCCCCCTCCCGCCTCCTCACCCCGCCCCTTATCATTTACAGCGATAAGGTTTGGGGATCGGCGGACGAACTGGTAAAATACTATATTGAAAGGTTCAGAGAAAAAACTCATGTATAAGAAGATACTTATCGCCCGCTGCGATGCGATCGGCGATGTCGTCCTGGCCTTGCCGGTAATTGACAACCTGAAAAACGCTTATCCCGATGCGGAGATATATTTTCTCTGCGCGGAAAGGGCTAAAGACGTCGTAATAAATTATCCGGGCATAAAAGAAGTTATCATTGACGACATCTCTTCGGGAAAGATCCATACCTTTAAAGATCTTCTGGCCTATGCCAAAAAAATGGAAGAATATCATTTTGACCTTTATGTTTCCCTGTGGAAAGAGAGAATATATACTTTTTTGGGATATCTGGCAAAGATCCCAAAACGGCTGGGGCCAAACGATAAGTATTTTTCCGGTAAATTATATAATCT
Source organism: Candidatus Margulisiibacteriota bacterium (assembly GCA_041648295.1). GTDB lineage: Bacteria > Margulisbacteria > WOR-1 > XYC2-FULL-46-14 > WPAF01 > JBAZPF01. The sequence goes on from JBAZPF010000040.1 coordinate 6,173, forward strand.
TGGTTCTCCTCTTCATGAAAATGCGCTGACTAAACACATGTATGAACTGAATCTTGATCTGTTAAAGCCTTTAAAAATAAATATAGACTATACCCATCCCGATCTTAAGATAAAAACCAAGACCGATCCCGATCTGATTGCCATCGCCGTCGGCGCCAGGGGGGCCAACAAGCTCTGGCCGCCTCATAATTTTATTCCGGTGATCAAATGGTTGAATGAACGGGGAAAAAAGGTTTTTCTGATCGGCGGGAAGGAAGAAGAAGCCGTTGGAGAGCAGATCGCGGCCAAATTTTCCTCAAGCCAGGTAATAAATAAAGTCGGTAAATTAAAATTATCGGAAACGATCGAGGGATTGTCGTATTGTTCTCTTTTCATTGGCGCCGATTCCGGCCCCATGCACATCGCCGCGGCATTGGGCCTGCCGGTGGTCGCGTTCTTTTTTACCAAAAACCAGAAGCCGACCCGCTGGGGGCCGCTTACCAGGAATATCGTTCTTCATAACAAATATTACTGTCCGAAAGTGTGCCGGTCGAGCGAATGCAGCGATAAAGTCTGCGTTGAAGCGGTCACCCCCGAAGAAACCATCGAAGCCATAAAAAAGGTACTGGACGGCGGGGGGTATAAGGAACCGCAGGAAATATTCGCCCATTGGTGCCAGAAAACGTTTAATATCCTTTTTATCGACAAGGGGTGGGGACGGAATAATCTGCCGGGGCTTTTAAAGTCTTATGACTTTAACGTTCATATCAAACCGGCCGAATCAAACATCAGGTTCCTCAAGGATTATATTATCTGCAACAATATCAATATAATCCATGTTCTTTCCAATTCGATCGGCATAAAAGAAAGGGTTTTGCAGATCTATGCTTCAAATTTTGTCCCGAGCTATCCGCTGCTGATAGAAAATCCAAAGAAAGATCTAAACGATCTCGATTCCACGCTTAATTATTATAGAGAGAGATTTAAAAAGTTATGAAAATTATACTGGTTAGGCCCGACGCTATCGGGGACATGATCCTTTTAACCCCCACTTTTTCCTTGCTAAAGCAAGGGATGCCGCACTGCTATGTGGCCGTTCTGGGCCGGCACTACACTCAGCCTCTTCTTATCGGAAATTATGATGTCGATGAATTCCGGACCGAAAACAGCATAAAAAGAGGCGAATTCGACGCCATTCTTCACGCTTACAATGAGTTTCCTTATGTGTGGAAGGGTTTTATTAACGGAATAAAATACCGCGTTGCCGACCGGACCAAGATATTATTTTCTTTTCTTAACAACGTTGATTCAAAGCAAAAATTTGGCGACATTAGGTATCATGAAGTTGAACACAACCTTTTTCTGGCCAAAGCGCTGTTTGATAAGATCGGCGTCCCCTATCCCGAAGATTTTGATCCGGAATTAAAGCTGATCGTCCCGGAAAAACCTCTGCCGTTCGAAGTTAAAGAAGAGCTGATCGGCATCCATCCGGGAACAGGAAAAGGGAACCGCGCCTGGCTGCCGGAAAAATACGCGGAGCTTGTAAATCTTATCAACGATAAATTCCCGCAGGCACAGGTTGTTCTTACCGGCAGTCGCGGCGAGATGCTTAACAACCAGAAGATAATTGACCTGTGCAAAATAAAACCGATCAACGCGGCGGGGCAGACCGACCTTGAAACCCTTATCGTTCTGATATCGAAGATGAAATGCCTGATCAGCGTTGATACCGGCCCCATGCACATCGCCGCCGCGCTGAAACGCCCGATCGTTGCGATCTCGCCGGTAAAATACGTAAAACCGACACGCTGGGGCCCCTATAAGACCGAACAGGTCATCGTAAGGAACACCAGAGCCTGCCCCCTGCGCTGCAATCCTTATAAATGCAAATTATCTACCTGCATGGACGCGATAACGCCGGAAATGGTTCTTAAAGGTCTGGAAAAGATCTATTCCGGACAGGCGGTCCCTGCCGATAAGTTCAAGGAATATCATATTAAAACCTCGGCGAATATTTTAATCTATGATGATACCAGGGACAAAAAAGGTAAAAAATATTATGATATTTTAGCGCATGACGGATATCAGGTCGAATATTGGGACCGTATTCCGATGCCAGCTTATCTGGCCAGAGGCGATATCAATTTCATTCATATTTTTTCCAACCGGGCAAAAATGATTTTCAAGTTGTTCCGGCCGTTTGTTTCGCCTTTTATATCCAATCCCCCGGTCATTTTTTTACAACAGGACGCAAGGGATGCTAAAATGGAAAGCGGGCCGGAGATAATGGAAGCATACTTAAATAATGGCAGTTAAAATAAGCGTCGTTATCGGAACTTACAATCAAAAAGACAAGCTAAGGGCGGTACTTGATTCATTGTTCAGGCAAACGATCGCTCCCGATCTTTATGAGATAATTGTTGTCGACAGTTCCTCAACCGACGGGACAGAACAGATGGTCCAGTCCCTTCCTCCCTCCCCATCCGTTTTTAAATATTCCCGCATTGAAAATAAAGGAAAACCATACGCAAGGAATAAAGGCATTGATTCTGCTGAAGGCGATATTATTTTGCTGACCGACGCGGACATGATCGCCGATACCAATCTCCTGCTTGAACATCTAAGAGCTCATGAAAAACACGAAAATGCCGCTTTTGAGGGCAAAACGATCAATCCTGACAATAACCCCTATATCAAAGAAAATTTAAAGCCCGGACAAAAGCTCAAATTTTCCTATTTTTTATCCGGCAACCTTTCGATAAAAAAGAAGACGCTGGTCGCTGCCGGCAAATTTGACGAAGACTTTGCCGGATACGGGTGGGAAGACATTGAACTCGGCTATCGGCTCTTAAAGAACGGACTGCCGCTTTATTACCTTCCCTTCGCGATCAATTATCATGATCACATCGTTTCAGATGAAGATATTTTAAAACGGAAATACGACATGGGAAGATCGGCCGCCCTGTTCCTCAAAAAACATCAAAACCTTGAGATCCGTTATTTTATCGGCTTGAACCCTGTGGCTATTTTTATATACAATCGTATTAAAAAGAACCCCAAATCGATCGAATACATCGCGAACAAATCGGGCAAATCCCCATTTTTCAGATATCTCCTCGAAGAATTCAATTATCGTAGAGGTTTAGAGTCAGAAGGCGCTATTTAGCAAGCCCCGACATTTCCATCGTCGGGGCAAGCGCTATCACATTCTCAATATGCGGGGTATGAGGGAACATATCGACCGGCTGACATCTCTCGATTTTATATCCATATTCTTTAAGGATCTGGATATCATGCTTTTGGGTATAGGGATTGCAGGAAACATAGATTATTTTTTCCGGCCTCGTTTCTCCAAGTTTTTTCAATATTTTTTTGTTCACACCCGGTCGCGGAGGGTCCAAGATCACTATTTCGTGCTTATCAGATAACTCGCCGATCATATCTTCCACCCTTCCCGCAACTGCGCTAAAATTTAAAATTCCGTTAAGCTCCGCGTTTGAGCGGGAAAGTTCAACCGCCGGCTCGTTTTCTTCCACTCCAAAGACCTTTTTTGCTTTATGGGCCAGTGAAAGCCCGATACTGCCGGTCCCCGCGTAAAGATCAAGTATTGATTCTCCTCTCTTCAAATCGGCAAAGTCCTCAATAACCTTTAGAAGCTTTTCCGCCTGAAGCGTATTGGTCTGAAAAAACGATTGGACCGGTACTTTGAATTTTATCCCATTCAAGGATTCGATAAGATGATCCTGACCGAATGTCTTTTGGATATCGCCGTATGAACG
>JBAZPF010000041.1:0-9841 GCA_041648295.1 Candidatus Margulisiibacteriota bacterium
CCGATATATCTGTTGGGCCACTGGTTGAAGCTTCAACTGTTACGGTTGTAACAGCTGGAGTAATCGCAGTAGTGGAAGCAAGTTCAACAACGGTTAAACCACCGCTACTGTACTTCACCGTGGCAGAAACAACAGGCCCTCCGGTGCTCAAAGTGTATTTTGCCGCATCCGTTAAAGTGCTGGTATTCATCGGTTCGGAAAACGCAATATAACACCCCATATTCAGCGTAGCGCCCGCCGTTTCATAGTTTGTGGGTCCCACAATGGGAATACCAACAGTGGCTGGATTTCGATCCACAGCCCCCGTTAGTGTTGTTATTGTCGGTTTTACCGAATCCCTTTTAGAGGTTGTAACTCCAGAGCCTTCTCCTTCACCATTATACGCAATCACGCTAAAATACACAGCGTCGTTCACAAACGCCAACTGGCGGATGCAATCTGCATTGTACATGCTTCCATATAGCGCAGTATTCACATTGGTAGTATTTGAAGTAAGAGTATTGACGCTTGCAGAACTAAGTAAAGCCCAAGGCCCGCTTGCGCTTGGACTTACATAAACTTTATAGCCGGTAATCGATCCTGATGAGGGCGCAAGCCATGATAAATTAACCGCTTCCGCTCCACCATCCACATCGCTATAATTGACCTCTGTTGTATTATTGACGGTTAGCAGAAGTCCGGTAGGCGCGCCGGGTACTCCGCTCGAAGCCGTCCGATAATAAAAATCAGAAACCGTCGCATTATAAGTAGTGCTATCCAATCCGCCGGAATCAGAAGGAGGAGAGGTTTCCAATAAATATCCAGAAACATCCTTTGCCACGCTACTAGGATCAAGCTTTAAATTGTAAGTTTGATTCGCCAACAAGGTCCCGGTAGTTATATACAAAATTTTACTGTCGGCCGACCAGGTGGTTGTCAAAGTTTGCGTATCCCCGATTGCATAGGTTCGTATGCCTTTAGTAGTAAGCGTTGGCCTCACGGATGATCGATCCATAGCTTCATTAAATGCAACAACAATTGTTTTTGCCGCGGCCTCAATCGTAGTTCCAGGCATAGGGGAAATGCTTAAAACCGCAGGATTACCATCCATATCAATATTTACAGTTACCTCTGCATTCTCTGGTAATGGCGTCAGGCCTGTTAATGCAATATCTTCAGTAATATTTCTTTGATACCCATCTTTTGTAGCAACAACAGTAAATCCATAATAGTAATAGGCCGATTGAGGTAAGTCGGTAAATACAAATTCTCCATTTGATCCCGTAACAGTTGTAGTAAGATAGCTTGCCGCCAGAGATTTCACCCCGGATACTGATACCGCCGCTCCTCCATTTAACACCAAAGTTGCGCCCGCTATGGGATTGCCCCTATTCCCATCTATCGTTAATCCATAGACCGTTCCGCGTATGGTCAAGCCCTTTGGCTGTGAAGATGTGGTATTCACCGTCGGCGTCTGCTGTCCGCAGCCAACCAGCGCCCCCATCGCAACTACCGCTAAAACCAACAAAACAAACATTTTCTTAAACATTTATACTCCTCCTTATAACTTTTAAACTTATAAAAAAATTTTACTAATTCCTATTGCCTAAAACCTAAATACCACCCCCCTGAAGTTTAATTCTAAATCGACAAGGATTTTTGTCAAGCGGAATTTTAAAATTAGTCGGGGCTGGCAACTAAACTTTCATGAACGGAGGCAGTTCGATGCGCTCTTTGCTCTGGGAATTGGCGCGTACAAAAGGAACGGATTCTTTTTCTTTTTTTGCGCTGGGTTTAAAGCCGGTAGCGATCACGGTCACCACCACATCGCCCTGCAGTTTTTCGTCAATCACCGCGCCGAATATTATATTCGCGTCGGGATCAACCGCGTTGTAGATGACTTCCGCGGCATCATTGACCTCGTATAATGTAAGATCGGTCCCGCCGGTAACATTAAAGATAACTCCTTTTGCACCGGTGATCGTTTCTTCAAGAAGAGGAGAAGAAATTGCCTGTTCGGCGGCTTCAACCGCGCGGTTCTCGCCCGATCCGGTGCCGATCCCCATCATGGCCGAGCCGGCTTCAAACATGATGGTGCGCACATCGGCAAAATCGAGGTTGATCAATCCGGGAACGGTAATGAGGTCGGATATTCCCTTTACGCCTTGACGAAGAACGTCATCGGCAACTTTAAATGCTTCAATTATACTGGTCTTTCTTTCTACCACCTGGAGAAGTTTGTCATTTGGGATCACGATCAGCGCGTCAACTTTTTCTTTGAGCAGAGCAACCCCGGATTCTGCTTGCGCGATCCTTACCGGGCCTTCAAAACGGAACGGCTTGGTAACAACCGCGATCGTCAATATTCCTAGTTCTTTTGCGACTTCGGCGATAACGGGAGAAGCTCCCGTGCCGGTCCCGCCTCCCATGCCGGCGGTGAGGAAAACCATATCCGCTCCGGTTAAGGCGGCTTTAATTTCTTCGCGAGATTCTTCCGCTCCCTTCTGCCCCACTTCCGGATTTGATCCGGCGCCAAGTCCGCGGGTAAGTTTTACGCCAATTTGAAGACGATTGTCCGCGAGGGAAACTGAAAGAGCTTGAAGATCGGTGTTGACGCCCCAGAATTCCACGCCCTTGACCCCGCTGCCGATCATGCGGTTGACGGCATTTGTGCCGCCGCCGCCAATGCCGAACACCTTTATAGTCGCGAAGCTCCTGCCGTCGTTGCCGCTCATCATGTTGCCCTCATTCTACTTTAGGTACCGAGAATATGTCAATAGGTGGGGGAGAACCCATTGGAACCTGCGGCTGAACGCCGCGGTTCCAATTTGAAATATTAATCATTTCTCCGTTTTCATGATGGAACCGAGAGGTTTACTCTCAGGTTCCATCCTAGAACCATCACTTATACTTTACCGCGGGGAAATCGGGAGATTTTACGTCAATGTAGGCGATCGAATCTTTTTTGTCTTTTAATTTGTCGTAGATCGCCTCAAATGTTTTTATTTTGAGGTCGATATTGTCGGCACTGCCGAACTTGACCGTAAGCGTATCATCAAAAACCAGGCCGATATTATCGCTGTCGGTAAGGTTTATCTCCATCCGGTGGGGCGCAATATAATTTTTGAATTCGGACAGAAGCTTAGAAGCGCTGATGCCGATCTCGCCCTTTAATCTGACCCCCGAATCTATCCAATCGCTTTTTATGCCGGAAATAACCGGAAGATTGGTAATATCCGGGAATTCTATGGTCATAGCTTCATTGCTTTGGGGATTGAGTATTACCCCCTCATCGTCAAACAGAACAGACTGCCCGTCAAGCACTCCCATCGCGGCTTCCTTGCGCTCCTTTACGCTTATTATTACGGTTTCCGGCAGCCGGCGGAATATCTTCACATCTTTGATCACGGAAACATTAAGCAGTTTTTTCTTTGCCCTGCCAAACCTGGTCAGAAATATATTTTCTCCCGCCGGTATGGCCGCCATTTTTAAAATGAGATCGGGAGAAAGCAGGCGCGTTCCTTCAACCTCTACTTTGGCGATCCTGAAAACCGGCATGGTCATTACGATTGAAACAATGGAAATAATGAAGAGAAAGAATAAAAGAATAATTATAAAACTGCGATTCTTCCGGCGCGCTTGCCGGCGGGAAGGTTTAGGCTTTGAACGCACTTTGCAAAATCCTCAAAATCAGTTCATCAAAAGAGATCCCGGCGTGCGCGGCTGCGGCCGGAAGGTCTGAAAGGTCGGTCAGCCCGGGGATGGTATTGACCTCATGGACAAAAGGAACATGATCGCCGGATACTATTATATCTACTCTTGAAAATCCGCGGCAACCGAGGATGCGGTGGGCCGCGAGCGCGGTCGCCTGAACCCTTTTTGCGAGAGGCTTCGACAGCCTTGCGGGCAGGATAAAATCAGTCCCGCCTTTAGTGTATTTGGCTTTATAATCATAAAATTCGGATTTTGGCGACAATTCCAGGATCGGCAAAGTTTCTTCGCCAATTATGCCGACCGTTACTTCTTTTCCCTTGATGAATTCCTCAACAAAGACGCTGCTGAATTCAGCAACCGCCGCCTTTAAAATGCCGGGCAGATTATCTTCTTCCTTTACAATGGTTACGCCAACGCTTGAACCTTCCGAAACCGGTTTTACCACTAGCGGGAGAGGAAATAATCTTAATATCCTTTCTGCTTCTTTTTTAATGTCAACGGATAGATCTATAATGGAATAGTTGGGTGTGGGTATGCCCCTGGCCTGAAAGATCCTTTTTGCCTGGACCTTGTCCATCGCCAGGGCCGAAGCCAGCACCCTGGAGCCGGTGTACGGGATGCCGGCTATCTCCAGCAATCCCTGCACGCATCCGTCTTCTCCATATTTTCCGTGAAGAGCGATAAAGACAACGTCTACTTTATTCTTTATCAATTTTCCCAGCAGATCGCCGCCAAGGTCCATCTGGAAAATATTTTTGAACCCCTGTTTCTTTAGCGATTCCATGACGTTTTTACCGGAGCGCAGGGAAACTTCCCGCTCGCTGGACTTCCCGCCCATCAGGACGGCAATATTCATCTTTTTTAGTTTATCCATTGTAATAACTCGCCGAAGACGTGGGCGATTCCCAGACCGTAACTTTACTGACGGGAATTTGTTTTTCCATTTTCTGAAAGATTATCCGGGCCAGGTTTTCTGAAGTCGGGTTCTCCGTCTTAAAATAAGAAAGCTCGTTAAGATTGTGGTGGTCGAATTCGGCAATAATCTCTTTTAATGCCGATTTTATTTCCTTAAAATCGATCAGGAACCCTTCTTTTTTCAAGTTGTTCCCTTTTATATGCGCCTGGACGCGAAAAGTATGGCCGTGCAGGTTTTCGCACGGTCCCTGGTAGCCTTTTAGCTGGTGCGCCGCCGCAAAAGTATCTTCAATCGTCAATTCATACATGAGAATATTATACTACAATTTGAGGAGCTTTACGCCCGGGATGGGCCGGCCTAAAAGCCTGCTTCCGAGGTCCTGGAATTGGAGCGGCGATGAGGTTGAGATATATTCATATTTCGGCTTTGCGCCTTTGCTGTTAAGCATCGCGCGGTCTGAAAGTATTTTTTTGGCGTCATGCGCCGCTTGCGAAGCGGGATCAACCAGCGTGACTCCGGAACCGGCAATCTCCCCGATCATACTTCTTAAATGGGGATAATGCGTACAGCCCAGGACCAGCGTATCTATTCCTTCTTTAAGCAACGGCTTTAAATATTGGCGCGCCAGTTTTTTGGTTTCATCGGCTTCGATAAATCCGCCTTCGATAAGCGGGACAAAAAGCGGGCAGGCTTCGGCAAATACTTTGGCCTCTTTGTCGAATTCTTTTATCTTGTTTTGAAAAGCGCCGGAATTTACCGTACCCAGCGTGGCGATGACCCCAATCTTTTTATTCCTGGTCGCCTGCAATGCCGCCCTGGCCCCCGGCTCGATCATCGCAATGATGGGAATATTATATTTATCTTTTAAAACGGGATAAGCAATGGCTGACGATGTCCCGCAGGCCATGATGACCATTTTTACTCCGCGGCTGATAAAATAATCGAGGATTTTTTTGTTTATTTCCAGAATTTCTTCCGGCGGACGGCTCCCGTAGGGAACATGCGCGGTATCGGCAAAGTAGATAACATCTTCATCCGGCAATTTTTTTGTGAATTCGGTTAGTACGGTCAAGCCGCCTACGCCCGAATCAAATATCCCTACCGGCGAATTGGGAACCGGCTTTGCCGTCTTTAGCCTTCCTTCCGGTTTAAAGGCGATCTCTTCGGGGGCGAGTTTTCTTACTGATAAGATTTCAGCGTCCATTAAAGTAATCAACCACTCCTAAGGCAATGTCTCTGGCAACTTCCTTCTGGAAGCTTTTCGACTTTATCAGCAAACCGTCCTGGAAATGGGTCATGTAGACCGGTTCCACCAGTATGGCCGGCATTGTTGAATGATGCACGGTATAGAGCATGGTCCTCATTATCCCGCGGTCCTCGCGGCGAATTCCCGAAAGTAGTTTCTTGTGAACGTCTTCGGCAAGCCGATAGCTTTGCGGGGTATAGTAATGCGTTTCCGTACCGCTGATCTTGGGATTGTCCATGGAATTAAAATGGACGCCTAAATAGATGTCGCCATTAACGCTATTTGCAAAATCAACTATTTCTTTTAGTTTATGCCTCACATCGGTTGTTCTGGTCATATAAACCTTTGCGCCGTAACTTCTTAAATAACTCGCCAGATATCTGGCGGTTTTGAGGTTTATCTCTTTTTCCCAAACTCCTCCCGGCCCCATCGCCCCGGGATCGTTTCCGCCATGTCCGGGATCGACAACAATTATTTTCCCCCGTAGAGGATATTTTTTCGTTAGCTTAACCTTTTCCTTATCCTTTGCCTTAGCCTTTACTTCCGTTTTTTCCTTCTTGACCTCCACCACTTCCGGGCTGGCCGCCTTATGCTTAAATTTCGGCTCTTTAACAATGACCTCTATGTCTTTCTTTTCCGTTTTGACCGGCTCTATCGTTTTGTCAGGCTTTGATTCTACATAAACTTTCCCGGTATCGTTGTTTGAGATCTCAACCACCACTTCATTCTTGCCCAGGATCGACGCCACATCGTAATTTATGTCGCGCTTGAGGTCAAAAACGACCCTTGCGATCAGCGGATCGTTTGAAAACTGCCCCATCCTTACCGATTGAACGCGGGCGCTTTTATTTACCGCTATTTTTTCCGGCTTTTCGACCGCTGCGCCCTTAAAATCAAGCACCAGCCGCTGGTCAAATATCTTTGCTTTTGCCGCGATCTCTCCGCTGGTGCCAATCATGAATCGGTCATAGTTCTTGTGATGCTCCACCTGTACGCCGGATATTTTTATAGGTTCGGCCCCGGCAAAAAGAGCAAGTGTGCTTAATAGAAAAAAAACAAATATCCGTTGATCAGCTTTCATATCCGTTGATAGCCTCGCGCCATCTCCAATAGCTTCTCCCGTGTGTTCAGCTCCGGTTCGTCCAATACTTTTTCCAATAAAAACTCCAGCACCTCGCCTACTTTTGGCCCGGGAGGGATCGACAGTTCGTTCATGATGTCTTTTCCATCGATCTTGAGGTCCTTTATGTGGAGCGCGTTTTCTTCCGCGACGATCTTATCAATGCGCGTTTTAAGTTCGATCAGATAAGAATCGTCTATTTCCCTTTCCATCGCTTTGGTATCCGCCTTTCTCAAGAGAAATAGATTTCCCATGTTCTCAAGCCCCACCCTCCGGATAAATCTCCTGACCGCGGCATCGGACCATGCGGATTTATAATCGAACATATGGTTGCTTATGAGATTTGAAACCGCTTTTATTTCGTTATTGCTGAACTTTAGCCGCTTTAAGATGCTTTCGGTCGTTTCCGCGCCGACCTTGTCATGGTTATAAAAAGTAAGGTCAACTTTGCATGCGGGTTTGGAAATATCGTGTAAAAGCGCCGCCAGCCTGCAGGTAAGATTATCCGCCGGCGCGGCATCGCAGGAATACAAGCTGTGCCAGTAAACATCATGCTTGTGGTAATTTGGCGGCTGTTCCACGCCAATGCCGCTTTCAAGCTCCGGGGTATAGAGCTTCATCAATCCGGATTTTTGCATATAATCCAGCCCCACGCTGGGTTTAGGCGATGCCAGCATCTTAACCAGTTCGTCATGGACCCGTTCAAGCGCAACCTTTTCCGCGATCTTTAATGTCTTGGGAATAGCTTCGAGAGTCTTTTTCTCTATCTCAAACCCCAGCACGGCGGCAAAACGGCAGGCGCGCAGGGGGCGCAGGCCGTCTTCCATAAATCGTTCGACCGGATCGCCGACCGTCCGGATAAGTTTCGCCTTAAGGTCCTGTGTGCCGTTGTAATTATCGACAAATTCATCCGCTTTCGGATCGTAGGCCATGGCGTTGATGGTAAAATCCCGGCGCGAAAGGTCTTCGTTCAGATTTTTTGAGAACGTTACCGATGAGGGATGCCTGCCGTCGGTGTACCGTTCATCTTTTCTGAATGTAGTGACCTCATAGGTCTGCTCATCAAGCAGAACGGTGACGGTGCCGAACTCGATCCCGGTGGGAATGACTTTTTTAAATAATTTATCGATCTGATCGGGAGTGGCGTCGGTTGTAATGTCCCACTCTTTGGGCTGTTTGTTAAGCATGAGGTCGCGGATGCATCCGCCGACAAAATAGCATTTAAAGCCTTTTCCCTGCAGAGTATTAACGATCTTTAACGCGCTTGAAGGAAAGCTAAACATTTTGTCAATTTTAACACATGAATATGCTAAAATAAACGAAATGAAGATCTTGCGCAATACAACGCTTGCGGCTTTTGTCCTGCTTATGCCTTTTTTATTCGTCCAGATAACACATGAGGTTTCCCCTATTCCAATCGATAAAGTAAAAAGGACTTCTGACCGCGGCATATATGTAACATATTGGGTAGCAGTAACCCCACATCGCTTTGAGCGATTGATTGGCCAAGCCAAAGCCTGCGGAATAAACACGCTCGTTATCGATGCCAAAGAAGCATTAAGCCGGCCTTTACTCGAAATGGCTAAAAATCATACGCTTTCTGCTAATGCTAAATTGACAGCGGAGGCGTCATTGCTTCAGATGACAAACAAACTTCATGATGAGGGTTTTATTGTTACGGCCAGGCTGGTAACATTTAAGGACGATCATCTTGTTATAGCCCGGCCTGACCTTGGGGTAAAGCTCAACGGCGGCCTTTACCGCGACCGCAAAGGCGGCAAGTGGTCCGATCCCTATTCCGAAGAGGTCAGGTTATATAATGAGTTGATAGCGGAAAGAGCGGCTCTGTCGGGATTTGATGAAGTTCAGTTCGACTATATCCGCTTCCCCGCGGAGGGCGGCGCGCACAGCGCGACTTATTCTTTTGAAGAAGAAGGCGTCAGTAAAGTTGATGCTATTTGCTTGTTCCTGGAGTCGGTAAAAAAACGCCTGGAACCCTATAAGACCTCGATCGCCGTGGATATTTTTGGCGTCACCGCCTGGCAGAGCAAAGAGGATATAAAAAATCTCGGACAGGATGTAAAGAGGATGGCAAAATATATTGATGTGCTGTCCCCAATGCTTTATCCTTCGCATTTCCATAACGGCTACGACGGTTTCGACAATCCCGGATCTTACCCGTATTATTTTATGAATTCCGGGGTTAGAAAAACTTTAGAGATACTTTCAGGGGAAGCGGTATCCGTTATTCCCTGGCTTCAGGGTTTTGACATGAAATCGCCTAATTTCGGCCCCAATTATATACGGGAACAGGTCAAAGCCTGCAAGGACGAAAAGGCTGAAAAATTCCTTATCTGGAATGCCAGGAATGTTTACGATGTTTCATTTTCGGCGTTGCGCAAATGAATCATCGCTTCTTCGCGAGCGCGTCTTTGTAGATCTCCACGATCCGGTCGCCGATCACGTTCCAGTTATACTTCTGCTCCACCAGCTCACGGCCCCTCTTCCCCATCGCCAGCGCTTTTTGCGGATCGGCAAGGAGTGAGTTGACCGCGTCTGCGAGCGCGTCCGGATTCTGCTTGGGAACAAGCAGGCCTGATTTTCCCGGCTCCATGACCGCATTAGGCCCAGGGATGTCCGATGCTACCACGGCGGTATAATTGGCCATGGCTTCAAGCTGAACGATACCGAACGCTTCCAGACGGTTGATCGACGGGAATATGTACATCAATGATGTGTAATATAATTCAATAAGCTTTTCAAATGTCGCCGTGCCGAGGAAGGTTATGGCCGGGCCGATATTTTCCTGCGTAACCAGGTCAAGGATATGACCCTTTTCTTCACCGTCACCGCAGATTATAAGTTT
>JBAZPF010000042.1:0-9810 GCA_041648295.1 Candidatus Margulisiibacteriota bacterium
ATTTTAGCATATCTTAATGGATTCATCATTTATTCGGCGCCGAACCCGTAATCCTGTCTCCATTGCGCAACAATACTTGCCAAATCTACACTATAATGAGAAGCTTTCTGTTCAAAAGCGCGAACCTCAAGCTTCGCAACCTCGACCTTCCCCAAAGCCCATAGCATCAGCCGGGAGAGGTGATGGTCTTTTTCTGCCAGTAAGAGAGAAAAGATCGTATCGAGGTCACCGATCCTCTCAAATTGAAGGCGATACGAAGCCATCAACCCCGCTTCATTCAGATATTCCAAGTCAGAGACCGAAGTAAAGTTCATGCGGGCACCATCATATACCCCTTTGTACAGGGCGATGAATTTCATCCATTCTTTTTCTTTTAAAAAAGCATCCAGATAATTAAAAATCCTTTCCGGCCTGACAGGACAGGCAAAACCAAATCCCCTTTCCACCAATCCGGGCAGGTCCACCCCCTTTACCTCGGACCGATAATGTTTGGGAAAAAAGTAAAAGAAGTTGCGACTGTTAAGATACCAGAAATGAAAACTCTGGTTCTTAAAATCGAAGAGATTCCGGGGATGAAAAATATTGGATCGCATCGACAAAGCCAGCTCGTAACCGGTGCGCCTGGCCCGGATGCAAAAATCATGTTCTTCCAGATAATGAAAGGTGCGGGGGTCAAAACCGCCGGTCAAACGCAAAACATCCGCGCGGATCATAAAAGCTGTCCCCACCAGCGCGAAAGATTTATAATAAAGTCCCTCCGGCCCTTCTTTTACCTGCTCGGCACTCTCCCATTTTCTGCGCAAGACAAATTCTGATGCTTTCCAGGAACTATCGCGCACCCAACCCTTTTGCGGATCAAGATACACATTGCCCTGGCCTTGCCGTGACTCGAGACGATCTGCCCTCACCGCAAGATCATAATTCAAATTGGGAGCGATCACGCCGATACGGGGATATCTTTGCAACTTGCCGACCAGGTCGTCCAGCAGACCGGCTTCGACCAGCGCGTCATTATTGAGATAGCAGACCAGCTCCGCCCCTCCCCGCAAGGCATATCTTGCCCCGAGATTATTTCCGCCGGTGAAACCAAGATTTTTAGGGCTGTGCACAAAACGTATCTTGCCTTCCAGTCCCGGAAAGCGGGAAAAATCAATGCCTTTATCAAAAAACCGGTCGGGAGAATTGTTGTCAACCAGAACAAGATCGAAGTTCCGATAACGCAGATAAACCATGCTTTTTAAAAGGGCTTCGGTCTCGCTGAAATCCTTACCGTAATGCAAGATCACGAAAGAAACCTTGGGTTGGGCCGAAAGAGGTTTCCCCAGGTGATTGCCCATTGTCAGGTACCATTTTAGGTCTTCCTCAAAAGCATCCAATCCGTGAAAATCGGTCGGCAAGAGATAACTCAATCTGTATTTAAGATTATCAATAACGGGCTCAGCCAAGTTCGTGCTGCAAAGCACTTCACCCATTGTTTCTATCCTTTGCGCACCTATGATCGCATAGCGGCTCTGAAGGAGTTTGTGGCCAGCGGGCGTAAAAGGTGTTGCCAGATAATCCAGTCCTTGCAACAGCGCCAGCTTTGAACGATTATATGTTCCCAGTTTTAGATCCCAGCGACTATAAAAGCCGGCCAGGCTGGGAAGGAGGCATGCTTTGCGAATATTCATGTCATGTTCTTATCGACCCTTTTTGTTTAAAGTTTCACCCGACTTCTTGCATTTTTTCCCATCTTATGATAAAATAATCACTTATTGACTTTGAAAAAAAATAGAAAAGGAGCTAATTGATGCCAGTAGTAACAATGAAAGAATTGCTCGAGGCCGGCGTGCATTTTGGCCATCAGAGCAAGAGATGGAACCCCAAAATGGGAAAGTACATCTATTCGTCCCGTAATAATATCCATGTTATCGACCTTCATAAGACCATTCCCCTGATCGAAAGAGCCTTTGAATATGTAAGGGAAGCCGTTTCCCAGAACGGGACGGTTTTATTCGTAGGGACCAAAAAGCAGGCCCAGGACGCGGTAGAAGAAGAAGCCAAGCGCTGCGGCATGTTTTATGTAAAAGACCGCTGGCTGGGTGGGACCCTCACTAACTTCAAGACGTTAAAAAAAACTATCGGACGCCTGAATGAAATTGAAAAGCTCGAAAGAGACGGGATGTTTGAAAAACTTCCCCGCAAGGAAGTGTCGAATCTTAAAAGAGAACACCGCAAACTGATCCGCGGCCTGGGCGGAATAAGAGAAATGCTTGCCCTCCCAGCGGTACTCTTTATCATTGACAGCAAAAAGGAACAGACCGCTATTGCCGAAGCAAAAAAGCTTGGCATTCCGATCATTGCCGTAGTTGACACCAACTGCGATCCCGATGAAGTCGAGTTGCCGATACCGGCCAACGACGACGCCATCCGTTCAATTAAATTATTGACCTCGATCATTGCCGAAGCGGTCATCGCCGGACGCGAACTGACCAAGCCGATCGAAGAACGCGCTCCCGAGATCGCGGTACCTATCGAGATCGGCGAAGAGACCATGGAAGAAGCGGTCGCCCTGTCCGAAGAAGAAAGGCTGGCCGAGCTTGCCCCCAAAGTTCCGCTGGTTGAAGAAGAGGAAGAAAGGATCGGGTTCTAATGGCGGACATTACCACTGAAGTCATCGTACAACTACGAGAAAAGACCGGCTGCGGAATGATGGACTGCAAAAAAGCGCTGGTAGAATCCGGCGGAGACATGGATAAGGCCGTTGACTCTCTTCGTAAAAAAGGCCTAGCCGCCATGGCCAAGCGCGCCGAGCGCACCGCCGCGCAGGGTGTGGTTGAATCATACATACACACCGGCGGCAAGATCGGCGTTATGATTGAAATTAACTGCGAAACCGATTTCGTCGCCCGCAATTCCGACTTTTTAAAGTTTGCCAAGGACCTGGCCATGCAGATCGCCGCTCAAAACCCTCAATATATATATGTTGATGACGTTCCGCAGGGCGTAATCGATAATGAAAAAGACATCATCGCCACCCAGGCGGCAACCGAAGGCAAGCCGGCCAAGGCGACTGAAAAGATCGTTGAAGGAAGGATCCAAAAGTTCTACGAAGAGGTTTGCCTGCTTGAACAGGCTTACATCAGGGACCCTAAGATCAAAATAAAAGATCTGCTCGGTGAATTAGCCGCCAAGATCGGCGAGAATATCGTCATCAGAAGGTTTACCAGATACCAGCTGGGCGAGAAATCCTAATTTCGAGTCCCGAGCTTGTCGAGGGACGAAAAATCTTAATCTAACGCTGCAATTTCCCTCTTTTTTGTCAGATAAATAAGGCATGATAGGCGCTTTGTCCCACAGATTAAAAGATGCAATTTCGCGGCGAGTTTATACCTCAATCTCTCCTTGGCGCAGCATTCCGGAAACAGGAGAAAGGTTCACCTGTGTAAGCCGCCCAAATGCACAGCTTTTCCTCCGGCACAATCTAACCGGAGTACCCCCTTCGTTATCTGCAGAATTGGATATAAGAGCCGGCAAGGTAGCCGACCAGATGGACAGAATAAACAGGTATTCGGCATTCGGATGTTTTGTTACTACCATTTACTTTTCCGATAACGCGGAAGAAGCCCATCAAGCACCAGGTGAAATAACTATCGACATCTGGGATCCGCAATATCTCGACCAGCTGACGCACGAAGCCGGTCACGCCGTTTTTTACGGCAAGGACCCAATGGACTGGAGATTTATTTTTTACTATTCGCTTGGAGATCAGAAGTGGGAACTGCTGAAAGACTCATCATATTATTCTCCCGATTATAAAGCCCTCCGGAACAGGTTCCCGTCATCAAGACCTTTTTATGCCCGTTATGGCGCGCCCTTTATTGGACATCCAGAGGATAACCCAAGCGAATTGTTTGCCAGCGCGTTTACTTATTTTAATAATCACCCCGACCGGCTGCTCTCCCGCATCATTCACCCATACACGCCAAAGGGACAGCCTAAATTAGGCGAACTTGCCTACCTGTATATGAGGGACGTCATTTTCAGCGGAAAGACATTTACGCAAAAAGATCCCTTTAAACGCAAGACTTTTTGGGACGCATTGAGTTCTTTAACCGCCGGAGAGATAATGGATTCACTTGACTGTGCATCAAATAACGGATGGCTCAAATACTACGAGTTTAATGCTGGACGGACAAGTCAGGATTGTGACGGCAGCAATATCCAAATGAGCCTTTTACATGCTCAAAAAGCGTACAATTTTTTAAAAGCTTATCCCGATTCAAATATCCGCCGGCTTTGCCTGCTGTTTGGGACCAGAGGGTACTCCTATTCGCGCGTTCTTGGATTTAGCGGCGACTGGCCAGCGAACCGGATTGAAGAATAGCTTTTTTATGTTAGTATTGTTCCATGCCCAAAGCATATCTTATTGACGGCAATTCCCTAGCCTACCGGGCTTTTTACGCCCTGCCCGACACTATGAAAACCACTACCGGCATAACGACCAACGCCATCTACGGATTCACGATGATGCTTCTCAAAGTGCTGGAGGATAAACCGGATTTTGTCGCCATTTCTTTTGACCTCCCGGAACCAACCTTCAGGCACAAGGAATATAAGGAATATAAAGCTACCAGAGATAAAGCCCCTCCCACTCTGTATACTCAAATGCCTTATGTAAAAGAGATCGCCGAAGCGCTCAATATTCCGATCTATGAAGCGCCCGGGTTTGAAGCAGATGATGTTATCGGTACGCTGGCAAAAGAAGCGGAAAAAGACGGTTATCAGGTAACAATATTGAGCGGGGACCTCGACCCTCTTCAGCTGGTTAATGACAACATTAAAGTCCTAACTACCAGAAAAGGCATAACCGATACCGTTCTTTACGGAGAAAAAGAAGTTGAAGAACGATATGATGGGTTAAAACCATCACAGTTGATAGACTATAAAGCTTTAAAGGGCGATTCTTCCGACAATATCCCCGGCGTACCCAAGGTGGGAGAAAAAACCGCCATCGAATTGTTAAAAGAATTTCAAACGTTAGATAACATCTATCAGAACCTCGATAAGATAAAAAAGCCCGCTCTCAAGGAAAATCTAAAGAATAATCTGCAGTTGGCGGAGATGAGCAAACGGCTTGGGACCATAGTCACCAATGTCCCGATCAATGTCGCTTTTTTAAAACACGAAATAGACTGGCAAAAAGCGGTATCGGCATTCGAGAAATTTGAATTCACCCGGCTGGTCGAAAAATACTCAAAGGGGCTTGAGAGTTATCAGCCCGAATCGGTCATGGAAAGAAAGCGCGCCGAAATTTCAAAATTCAATTTTAAAAGCGTCCAGTCCGAAGAAGAACTCGACGCTCTGATAAAAAAACTATTAAAAGCGGAAGCTTTCGCTTTCGACCTTGAAACGACCAGCCTGAACCCTTTTGAAGCCGCGATCGTCGGCATTTCTTTTTCAACCGAAACCAAATCGGCTTATTATATTCCGATTGGGCATCGATCGGAACCTGCGAATGAACTTCGCGGTTCCGATCAAAGGAACCGAGGCGTTCAGCCTCAGGTTCCTTTGAAAATCGTTTTGGAAAAATTAAAGCCGGTTTTTTTGGCTGACAATCTGAAGATCGGGCATAACTTGAAATACGACATCGAGATTTTAAACCAGAACGGGACAACCGTTAAAGTCCCCTTCTTCGATACTATGGTCGCCGCTTATCTGATCGATCCGACCGCCGGAAAATATTCCCTAAAAACTCTGGCCAAACAATTCTTGGGCAGAGAAATGATAAAACTGATGGAACTAATCGGCAAAGATGCCGAATATAATGATTTTAGCGAAGTCCCGATCGAGATCGCGGTCGATTATGCCGCCAGCGATGCCGATTCAACTTTCGGGCTTTACGAAATTTTCAAGCAGGGATTAAAGAAAAAAGAACTGGAGAAACTGTTCAACGACTGCGAAATGCCTTTGATCGAAGTCCTCATCAATCTTGAAGAAAATGGGGTTTACATAGACAAAAATATATTGCAAAAAATGTCGCAGGATATAGAAACCGACATGAAAGAGCTGGAGAGGCATATCTTTGCCATCGCCGGAGAGACCTTTAATTTAAACTCACCGAAGCAATTATCACTGATCCTTTTTGAGAAATTAAAGATCCCGAGTGTTAAAAAAACAAAAACCGGATATTCGACCGATTCCGAGGTGCTTGAAGAGCTGTCGGATAAATTCGAAATCGCAGAAAAGCTCTTAAAGTATCGCCAGCTTTCAAAGTTGAAGTCCACTTATGTAGATGTACTCCCTACCCTGATCGAGCCAAAGACACAAAGGATCCATGCCAATTTTAATCAGACTATGACGGCCACCGGAAGGCTCTCCTCTTCGGAACCCAATATGCAGAATATCCCGATCCGCGGGGAGTTGGGCAAAAAGTTAAGGAGCGCGTTCGTCCCGCAGAAAAAAGGCTGGGTGATCCTGGCTGCCGATTATTCGCAGATCGAGTTGAGGATAC
This sequence comes from Candidatus Margulisiibacteriota bacterium, assembly GCA_041648295.1. Taxonomy (GTDB): domain Bacteria; phylum Margulisbacteria; class WOR-1; order XYC2-FULL-46-14; family WPAF01; genus JBAZPF01. Next base: position 6,494 of record JBAZPF010000042.1, read on the forward strand.
TGGCGCATTTGAGCGACGATCCTGAACTGATCAAGTTTTTTAAGGAAGACCGCGATGTCCATCAGGCGACCGCTGACGAGATCGGCATTTCCCGCGACGCCGCCAAGACCGTGAATTTTGGAATAATTTATGGCATCTCTGACTTTGGTCTGGCAAAAAGCTTGAAGATAAAAAAGGCGGAAGCGGCGCAATATATCGATAAATACTTTGAAAGGCATAAAGGCGTTAAAATATTCATGGAGAAGACCATCAAAGAGGCTAAAGAGAATGGTTTCGTCACGACTATGCTTGGAAGGATCCGCCCTCTCCCCGACATCAATTCTCCCAATCAGGGCTTGAGGTCTTTTGCCGAACGCACAGCCACAAACACGCCGGTACAGGGTACCGCCGCCGATATGATCAAGCTCGCAATGATAAAAGCTTATCAAAAGACAAAAGACCTGAAAGCCAAACTGATCCTGCAAGTCCATGACGAATTGGTGTTTGAACTGCCGGAAGAAGAAGTTTCAAAAGTAAAAAAGCTGGTTGAAGACGCCATGGAAACGGCAATTCCGCTTAAAATTCCGGTCAAAGTCGATATCGGAGTCGGCAGCTCCTGGGCGGAAGCAAAATAAGCAGCTGCCCTATTTGCTCTAAAAGTTAACTCTTTCTCTTGTTATAGCACTTATCAGATAAGTTGAAAATTTCGATGACGTTTCCCAACTGTCCGGTTTGTAAACTCCAAAGTTAATTGCGTCTCCGGGAAAAAAGTAATGTTTTATACCATCAGGGCCGGCTAATTTCGCGGGTTTTGCCAAGATCCCGTTCAACACCAGGCCATCAACGAATGCGATTCCGTTTCCTCCTTTATACCAGAGCCCGCCGATTTCTATGTCATTCTTGGGAAACGCCGCCCATACCATCAGATGGCTGTCTACTTTAATTTCCGGCATTATTAAACGACTAATGCCTGTTCCTGCGGACAATTCAACTCCGCAAACTGAAGCATCTTTATCCAGAAAGCTCACATAGTTGTTGGTTTCAAAAAGCGTATCGCAGGGCTTGCCGGATGAAGTATATAAAAGAACTGGCGGCTTTGCCGGAACACAGGACGGCACGGATTCCGTTTTCTGGACATTTCCCGCACATGCCGGAGTTATCGCCAGCGCTGCACCTAAAGTTAATCGAGCTATTGAAGAAACCATAAATTACCTCCTGAATTTTCGATCAAAGACTGCATATTAATGTCGACTGCTGCAGCGCGAAATTTCAGTTTGTAATCTTTTTTTGTTTTGACAGGTAGAAGTATAAAACCGCGGCAACTATGAAGATCAGCGCCGAACCCCATTGCGCTTCAGTGAGGTTGAACAAATATCTTGGGTTCACTCTTATAAATTCAATCAGAAAACGATAGATAGAATATAAAATAAGTCCGATAGAAAACACCTGGCCGTCAAATTTCTTCCTGTATAAGATAAATATCAATATCCCCATCATTAAAAGCCCGGCAAGTGAAGCGTATATCTGGGTTGGATGCCTTAAGCCGGGGACACCGGGAAAATTTAACGCCCAGGAAACGGTGGTCTCACATCCGTAACAGCATCCCCTTAAAAAACACCCCACCCTTCCGATCGCGTAGCCCAGCGCCGTCGCCGGAGCCAGAACATCCAGCAGTTTAAATGCGGACAGCTTTGATAATTTTGAAAAAACATAAACCGCTATAATGGCAAAAAATACCCCTCCGAAAAATACCAGCCCGCCTTCCCATATATAGAACATTGAGATCGGATTGGCATAAAAGTCAGCCCAGAATTCAAAAATATAAAATATCCTTGCCCCGATGATCGACACCAGGATGACATACAATGCCAGATCGAATATCTTATCCGGACCGATATTTTCTTTTTTTGCCAGCCAGGCCGCCAAAGCAATGCCCGCCAGAAACGCCAGCGCCATCATAAAACCGTAAGAATAGATCGTGAATGAACCAAGCTTAAGTAGTATGGGGTGCATTTCCGCCCTCCTTATTGAACAATAATAATATTATAACCAGAAAGACGCCGGTATTGATCATGATATCGGCCAGGTTGAAAACCGGCCAAAAACGGAAATCGATAAAATCCACCACATAATGCCGGAAGATCCGGTCAACGAGATTGCCCAGCGATCCTCCAACCAGGCAACCCAAAGCCAGGCTCATCCATAAGGATCTCTCCGCCCTATGATAGAAATAGATGATAAAAGCAATGATAATTATCCCCACCAGCACCAGAAGCGCCCTTAAGCCCCAAAACATCCCGAATGCCGCCCCCTGATTCTGCACATAAGTAAGATGCAGGACGTTTTTTATCAGCGGGATAGTCTGATTAGGCGCCATGGTGACGGCAACCATGCGCTTGATCAGTTGATCAAGGAAAAAGACAATGATCGAGGTGAGATAAAACATCAATGCACCGGTGGCATTGTTTTACTGTACGTTTCAATTAACCGGCCAAGTTCGCCAAAATAATATCCAATGACCGGGAAGTCGATCATCCTGGAGATCATGTTAGAAACAATATACAAAACCAGTCCAAAAAATATCGTCATACCCACCGCTACCCCGAGCCCCTGGGCCAGACCGTTCAAGAAAGTGAATATAATATATTTCCAGGGATCTTTTTTATCCCGGCGGATATTTTCGATCGCTTCTAAAAGCTGCTGGTCTTCCATTATGTTCCTTCCTGCCACGAAGATAAATATTTTTTTTGCTCGGCGGTCAGATCATCTATTGCAAGGCCCATTGATTTTAATTTTGCGGTCGCGACCCAATCTTCGATCTCCTTGGGGACATTGTAAACCTTCGATCCCAATTTTCCGGCATTGTTGATGGCGTATTCGGTCGCCAGCGCCTGGGTTGAAAAGCTCATGTCCATGACCGATGCGGGATGGCCCTCGGCCGCCGCCAGATTAACCAGCCGTCCTTCAGCCAGCAGGTAAACACTGCGGCCGTTCGGAAGGATAAATTGATCGACAAAATTCCTGACATTTTTTCTTTCTTCTTTCGCTATTTTTTTCAAGCCCTTGATATCTATCTCAACGTCAAAATGGCCGGAATTGCAGACGATCGCGCCGTCCTTCATCTTTTCAAAATGTTCGGGCCTGATCACGCTCACATTGCCCGTCAGCGTGCAGAACAGATCCCCGATCGGGGCGGCTTCGGCCATGGTCATTACCCTAAAACCGTCCATTACCGCCTCGATTCCCCTGATCGGATCAACTTCGGTAACGATCACATTGGCGCCCATTCCCTTGCAGCGCATGGAAAAACCCTTTCCGCACCAGCCGTATCCCGCCAC
>JBAZPF010000043.1:0-9597 GCA_041648295.1 Candidatus Margulisiibacteriota bacterium
GGCAGTATAAACCGGAAGATACGATGGTGATAGCCAGACTGGCGGCGGAGACCTGCTTCTGGCCGCTTTATGAGGTGGAGAATGGGAAGTATAAAATTACATTTAAGCCGCGCGAGAAAAAACCGGTAGTTGAATTCTTGAAGTCGCAGGACCGTTTCCGCCATCTTTTTAAGCCCCAAAATGCCGGATTGCTGGAAGAGCTTCAAAAGGAGATCGACCTCCGCTGGGAAGAACTTTTAGCTAAGGAGACCCCCTCGACAAGCTCGGGGCAAGGAGGAAAGTAATGAATAAAAAACAACTGGCCGGAAAAATTTCAAAAGAAACCGATCTGACCAAAGCGGAAGCGGAAAAAGTGATCGATGTAATGCTGAAGAATATTTCAGAATCGCTAATCAAGGGCGAAAAGGTCAGGCTGGTAGGGTTTGGTAATTTTATAATCAGGACTAGGGCTGGCAGGGTGGGCCGCAACCCGCAGACGGGAGAAAAGATTACCATCGGATCGACCAAGACCCCCGCTTTTGTGCCGGGGATCAACTTTAAAGGCGCCATAAAAGGCACGCCTAAAAGCGGGCCTGCCTGACGGCGGGCAGGTAAATGAAGAAAAAGTTAACCGACGAAGAAGTACTCCAGCTTTTAAACGTCATTCCGCAAAAGATCGTAACCTCCTTGCAGCGCGCGCAGGATATTCATCTGCTGATAGAAGTAGTTCTAGACCTGGGAAAACAACCGGAAGCCCGATTCTCCAATGGAAAAGTGCTTTATATTACCGGCGACCATGTGTCCCAGGCGGACATTGATTACGTTACCTCAAGGACCGGACAGTTTACTTCCGATAACCGCGCCGGCATTGAACGGACTCTCCACCGGATCTCGGCGATGAGGAACCGGTTCGGAAAGATAGTAGGACTTACCTGCAGGGTCGGCCGGTCGATCATCGGGACGATCGATATTATCCGCGACGTGATCGAATCCGGAAAAAATACTTTGTTCCTGGGGCCGCCGGGCATCGGCAAAACCACAAAATTGAGGGAAGCGGCGCGCGTCCTTTCCGATGAATTTCAGAAACGCGTGATCGTTGTCGATACTTCAAATGAGATCGCCGGCGACGGCGATATTCCGCACCCCGGGATCGGAAGGGCCAGAAGAATGCAGGTCCCTTCTCCCGACCGCCAGCATGCGGTGATGATCGAAGCGGTCGAAAACCATATGCCGGAGGTTGTGATCGTTGATGAGATTGGCACCGAGGCCGAAGCCCATGCCTGCCGCACGATCGCGGAGCGGGGCGTCCAGCTTATTGCTACCGCGCACGGAGTAACTTTGGATAATTTAGTCGCCAATCCTACTCTCTCGGACCTGGTCGGCGGGGTGCAGACGGTTATCCTGGGAGATGAAGAAGCCCGGCGCCGGCGCACTCAAAAGGCAATACTTGAACGGAAAGCGCCCCCTACGTTTGACGTACTGATAGAGATCCGCGAGCGCGATACTTTTGCCATCTACCTTGACGTTGCCAAAGCGGTGGATACATTGCTCCGGGGAAAAGCGCCGCAGCCGGAAATAAGGATCCGCACGAAGGAAGGCAAGATAGAAGTAGAAAAAGCAAAAGAAGAAATTCCCGAGCCAAGTTATGAAGAAGCGGAAAGAATAATATCGGAAAAAGACAAAGGACCATTAAGAATATTCCCATTTGGGGTGAACAAGGGCGAACTTGAGAAAGACTTAAGGACTCTGGGCCTGGCGGCGGTGGCGGTAGGCAATCTTGACGATGCGGATATGATCTTGACCGTAAAAAGCAAAACCCGCCCCAACACAAAGATAATGATCTCCGCCGAGGAGCACAATATTCCCGTCCACGTCATTAAGAAAAACACGCCGTCGGCGATCATTAAATTCCTGAAATTCTATTTTCGGGTCAGCCGCGAAGAATTAGACGATGCGGCCCTGGCCGAAGTTGAAGACGCGATCAGAAAAGTAAAAAATGCAGGGAAGACAATTGACATAAATCCGCAAAACTCTTATATCCGCCGGCTTCAGCATCAGAGGGTGGAAGAGGCCGGATTAAGGTCCGAGTCGGTCGGGGACGAACCGAAGCGCCGATTGAGAATCTATCCTTTAAAATAAATAGGGGGGAATTTGATATGAACGCAAATACCGGCAAACAGGAGTCGTACCAGAAGATCGTGGCGATGGTCATGGCAGTGATAATAACCTTTCTGGCTTTCCTGATCATACGTCCTTTTATTGTAGCGATACTTTCAGCGGCCGCTTTATCCTACGTCTTTTATCCGCTTTACCGGTATTTTGCCGTCCGCATAAAAAGGACGGCCGCGTCCATTTTAACCTGCCTTATTATTGTCCTGATCGTTCTTATACCCACGATTACAATTTCAACCGTTATGACCTATGAACTGCGCGGCGGGTACTCTTTCATACAGGAATTATTGCAATCGCCCGGTTTTTCCCTTCCTCATCTTCCGCAGAACCTGGAGCAGATGATGGGCGGGGGCAATCAGGTCAAATTGATAATCGGCGACCTGGCGGGCCAGGTGATCGACTGGCTGCAGGGCATATTAAAAAGGATCCCCAATCTTTTCCTCAGCATTCTTATTACCGTCTTTTCGACCTATTATTTCTTAAAACACGGAAAAGATATTTATGAGTTCTTTAAAAATATCTTTCCTCTTCCGAAAGAAAGATACAAGCAAATACTTTCCCGGTTCGATGATTTGAGCCGCGGGATGATAATGGGGCAGATAGTAGTCGGGATAGTACAGGGGGTGCTTGCCTGGGCGGGATTTCTTTTTGTCGGCGTCCCGAACCCGGTCCTCTGGGGATTTTTGACCGCTTTGATCTCGATCATACCTCTTTTGGGCGCGGCAATGGTATGGCTGCCGATAGATATTTATCTTTTCCTGATGGCTTACGCGGCTACCGGCGAATACTGGCGGGCGATCGTCCTGTTTTTCTACGGAATTTTTGTGGTCAGCACGATTGATAATTTTCTTAAGCCAAAAATAGTCGGCGACCGGGCCAATATCCATCCCTTGGTGATCCTTTTCGGGATACTTGGAGGCGTTCAGCTTTTTGGCATTCCCGGAATAATCATCGGCCCGCTGATCCTGACCCTTTTTGATCTGGTGATAGAGATCTACCGAGAGAGCTTATAGACCAGATGCCGCTTCCAGTTTGCGTCGTCCGTTTGCGGAAAATCACTCCGGTAATGAGCGCCTCGGGATTCGGTCCGATCGAGAGCGGCGCGAGTTATCAGCTTTGCCGCGGTAAGCATATTTAAAAGCTCATATTCTTCAAACGATCCCGGGTTTTTTCCGATCTGTCTCTCAATTATTTCAAGTTTTTGTATCGCGCCTTTTAATGATTCTTCCGACCTGATAATTCCGGTCCCGTGCCACATGGCGGTCTTGATGACCAATTTAAAACGTTGAATATCAATTTCCCTTAATTTTGACTTTTCCAGTTTTGGGATTTGGAAATTGGGATTTGTTTTGGATTTAGGATTTAGGATTTTGGATTTTGCTTCTAAAGCCGCTCGATGACCGAATACCAATCCCTCAAGCAAAGAATTGCTTGCCAGGCGATTTGCCCCGTGCACTCCGGTAAAGGCGCATTCGCCGGCGGCGTATAAACCTTCGAGACTGGTTTTTCCGTTGAGATCGGTTTTTATCCCCCCCATAAAATAATGGGCGGCAGGCGCTACCGGAATATTATCTTTGGTAATGTCCAATCCTCTTTCAAGGCAGGTCTTATAAATTAACGGAAAACGCTGAATAATCTTATCGGCGGGGATTTTCGACAGGCTCAAATAAACGTGGTCGGCGCCGGTAGCTTTCATTTCTTCGTAAATTGCCCTGGATACGATGTCGCGCGGCGCCAGCTCCTTTTTTGCGTGATATTTTTCCATGAACCGTTCGCCGAATTTGTTAAGAAGAATGCCGCCTTCACCTCTTACCGCTTCCGATATTAAGAACTGGGGCAGGGCGACGATGTCTTCGAATTCTTTGAACTGGACCAGGGCGGTGGGGTGGAACTGGATAAATTCCATATCGGTTAATTCCGCTCCGGCGCGGTAAGCCATAGCCACGCCGTCGCCAGTGGCCGAGGTTGGATTAGTGGTGTGCAGATAAACCTGGCAAACTCCGCCGGTCGCGAGAATTGTCACATCCGCCAAATATGTTTCAACCTCTCCCGTTTTTGAGTTTTGGGCAAAAGCGCCCAGGCATTTTTTTCCGTCCATTATCAGGTCGAGGCCCGGCGTTTCCGGTTTAACGACAGCGAGGCCTTCTTTTAAAATGGTAGAGCCCAGCGTTTTTTCGATCTCCAAGCCGGTTTGATCGCCGGCATGCAGGATTCTTCTTATTTTATGCGCGCCTTCAAGCGCCAGAGCGTAGCCTCCGCCGGCTTCGGTCTCCGCTTTGTCAAATTGTGCCCCCATGTTTATCAATTCTTTGACGCGGTCAACTCCTTCATTTACCAGCACTCTTACAGCCGATTCATCGCATAATCCGGCGCCGGCTTCGATGGTATCTTCAAAGTGGAACTGGGTGGAATCTTTTATCTGGTCGATGGCGGCGGCGATGCCTCCCTGCGCTTTTTCCGTCGCTGATTCTCCGATCCGGCCTTTAAGGAGAACGCATACTTTGGCGAATTTTGAGGCGGTAAGCGCGGCGCGAAGCCCGGCGATCCCTCCGCCGATTATCAAGATATCGTATTTTTCGGTCATGATTTGATTATACGCTGATTGACTTTTTTCTTCAATAATGGTTAAATTTATCCAGTATGCCGGTTAAAATCGTTCAATTTACGGAGAGCACATTATTTAAAGGCCCGGCTTTGATACTTTTGGGCCTTTTGGCTCTGCTTTATGCTTATTACATGAAGAAAAGGTGGAATGAGCCGACGAGCCTTGGCTATCGGGTTTTTATCGGGCTGGCTGTCTTTATAATTTTATTTGGTTTATATATTCTTGCTTTCCAACCGCAATGGTGGAAACTTCCGTATTAATAATAGTTTTGCAATGAATGAAAAACTGGGGGACAGGGATTTGAACCCCGATACGCAGCTCCAGAGGCTGCAGTCCTACCGTTAGACGATCCCCCAATATATTGTAAATTATACCATTTTAATAATAATTGGCGAAGCACATCGTTAAAAGCAACCCGAATAAATTGTTAGGAGATTGTCCGACCCGGAAAATTATTTGTTGCCAAAAGCGGACTTTTTCTGATTAAAAAGCGAAAGAGCATGTGCCAACTATAGTATGTAGACCGAAATGTGTCAAGTGCGTATACTATGATTAGCATTTGATATGAGTGGTATTAATCTAGTTAAATTCGGTAAAAAAGTAAGGGATGAAAGAAAGAAAATGCATCTTTCGCAAGAAGATCTTGCAGAAAGGGCAGGGCTACATCGTACCTATATTGGAATGATTGAAAGAGCTGAAAAAAATATAACTTTAAATAATATTGTTAAAATTGCAAAAGCATTAAATATTAGGGTTGTCGAATTATTTGAAGGGATTCAATAAATGATTTCTATCGATGATCTGTTAAAACAAATAAAACGGGAATTTGAAAAGTCAATTAAAAAGGCTACTTTTAATGGGCAAAAGTATGCGAATGGTAATAAAGCAAAAGAAGCCTTAATTCGGTCACAGAAATTAATTAATTATATCCATGAGTATGTAAAAGCCGAATTTATTAGAAATGGCATTAATAAGAATCAGATTTATCCTTCAATCGGGCAATCGAAACCAGAAGTTAAAATAAATGGGTTTCTTAAAACAAAAAACCAAGATGTGTCTATCTTACCTAAAGGGAAAAAGCTTGATTCGTTGAAATCAGGAGAATTCGAACGAATATTAACAGTAAATATTCGAAGTCAATTAAGCAGCATGCAAAAGAACATTGATACATTATATGAAAGGACATTTGCTGAGGCGCTTAATTTGCATTTGCAATACAGGAATATTTGTCTAGGCGAAGTATATCTGATCCCAACACATGAATACGATGATAAGGCAATGTTAAAAAATAAGGTTGCTTTTAAGGCTGTTTCAAAGATAGAAGAATATATCATGAAATTCCAGGCTATAAACAACAGGGTCGACCCAGACCATGATGAGTATAAGTATGAGAGGGTGTGCTTGCTGATTGTGGATTTTAGGCTAAAGCACCCAAAAATATATTCAGACATTAAGGAATTGATCAGGGATGGATTAATTCATAAAGGCACAAAAGCAAATTTAAACAATCTAACTATCGACAGATTTGCAGATAATCTTTTGAGTATCTATTCAAAAAGATTTGATATAAAAGATCTAATTTAAATATTGACCCGATATTTATCTGTGAGGAAATCGTCAAGCTTGTTTTTATTGTTTTCGTGTTTTAGATATTCTATCTCTTCGGGGGAAAACAGCGGCAATTTAAAATGCTCAATAAAGTTTTTCTGATAACACGGGTATCCGCCTTCTATTTGTACGCTAGTGTTACTAACGTAATATCCCATTATTTTTGAATTTAATATTTTTGCCAGTGCATCCAAGTCAATATGAATCCTATGGAAAAGATTGGCGTTCTCTTTTTCAAAGATTGCATAGCCATTACAGAAAAGCATTTCGCGATCATCTTCAATTAAGAATCTTGGCTCTGCGCTGAATGTCGGGGTAAGAAGCTTTCTCCCCCAGAAATTAAGGCCTTGCGTTCGAGCATAGGCATACCAATTTGGATAATCTGTGTGGCCTTTATCTCTGCTATCTAATTCTTCTTTTGCGGCAAGCAAATATTTATAGCATTCCGGGTATTTATTCTTGAGGGTGTTTTCGGATAATAATTCAACTTTGCCGTTAATTTTTATATAAGGGAATATTATCCTCCTTTTGTTGTCATTTATATCTTTTTGACTTTTAAAATCGGATATTTTTACAATAGGTTTTGTTATTCCGGCCTCAATTGGATAGTCCATTCCTTTATAATGCTTATTGTAATATCCATTTGCATATGTTCGGCCATCAACGAAATAAACATTATCCTTACATGTTGCGATGCCAACTCTAATGTCAACTAAATCACGCAGGCTTAACTCCATATTTTCAATAATTTTAATGTTTTCCTGATCGGTTGATCGTAGAAGTCTCCACTTTTTATTATTTAACTGGGAAATATTTATGGTTGAATATTTTATACGCTTTAGTGCTTCAATATTAAGATTTTCATATTTATCGATTTTCTCGTATAAAAACACCTCATTTTCGCTTTTTGTTAAGAGGGTAATGCAAGTATATGTTTGCACATCAAACACTTTTAGATGGTTAAAATCTATAATTCTAGTTAATAATTTGTTATGAGTTAGATATTCCCTTAGAGTTAGTCCGGATAATGAAGTGAAATAATTGTTTGGGGTTATATATCCTAGAATTCCATCTTTTTTTAAAATATTGATGCCGAGCTCAAAGAAAGCGAAGTAAAGATTGTAAGTTCCCTTCTTTAGAGTTTGCCAATTGTTAAAGAGATCCTTTCGCAAGGAAGGGGATAAATCTTGGTATTTCACATAAGGAGGATTTCCTATAACAGCATCAAATCCACCTTTTTTGAATATTTCAGGAAATAACTTTTGCCAGGTACTTTTTAAACTATCTGCATGAATAATATTAAAATGAACATCTGCAACGTCCTCGCCATTTTCTAGCATAAGTAGGGTAAGGACTATTTTTGCCCTCCTAACACTATAATCAGAAATATCTATTCCATATAAGTTATTTCTTATTATGTTGTAATAATTCATCCCAAAAGCTTTATTTATATGGTTTGCTGCGGCAACTAAAAAAGCGCCGCAACCGCAACTCGGATCGCATATAGTTAAACCATTAAATTTAATTGTTTCACTCGCGATGTATTCAGTAATAATTGAAGGGGTAAAAAACGCGCCATTTAGTTTTTTGTCTTCGTCTGGAATTAACAATTCAAATGCATTTATTAAATCGCTGAGATTAAACTTATTAAAATGATGGGACAATATATTCGTAATTTCATTTGTTTTTACTTTATTCAACTCGCTTATTATTAACTTAATAAGGGCGTTGTTCTTTACCGTTAGGTTATTAATATTAAGAAAATAAAGTATAAGGGCATCCTCAATGTCCTTGATAACATATTTAATTTTTAATTCGATGATTATTTTCATGCCAGGGATTAACATGCTAATCGTAGTATACATAACGATTGCAAAATATGCAAGCCTGCAGAATTAAAAGAATTTGCCTCGATAGGGAATCGGGGCAGGCCGCCAACTGTCCGCCCGCCTCTGGCGGAGATATTTTTTAATGCAGTCAGCTAAACTCTCCGCCCCTTTAAAAATTCCACTGAACATTGGCGAAGGGGAGGATGTTTGCTCTCCGGTCGGATGAATCGGCCGCGTAGAAGAGGCCTCCAAAACTTATGGTCCGGCCCTCGCTTAAGAAATCCGCGCCGACCGCGATCTCGGAGCTCCTGCCGATGGGGATCCAGTTCGAATAAGCTTCGAAAAATAAATGCGTCAGGTCGCTCTGATTGGTTATTAACCCGGCTTTATATCCCAAACCCGGCGTATTGATCGGATTTGACGACGGCTGGGAGCTGTCGTTTATATTAGCTGTCAGCTTGAGCCCTCCGTGCAATATATAATTGCCGTTATCAATGCCTCTTGAAATGATCACCGAATAATCGGTTGAGATCGGCGTGCTGGCCGCGAGCGGGTAATAGATCGATGAGCCAAGCGATATTTGAGGCGCGCTGTCGGATTCCTCAACCACAACATATTTGCCGTAAACGTTAGGTATCTGGAACAGGGTGAGGAGGGCGTTGGTCCCTATCTGTATTTTATTTGACAGTCCGTAATTTGCCCAGCCGATCAGGCTCACATTCCATTTTCCCTCTTTAAGGGTATAGGCGGTATCGGAGAATAATGCCCATGAGGGCTTTGACGCGGCCATGCTTTGCGATCCCGCTAATATTAAGAAGCCGATTACCAAAGCAATAATATTGTTTTTCATATTTTCTCCTTTTTGCATGAATAATTATACTCCATTAGCATTGAATATTATCCAGATATTTTTATTTATGCCCGGTCCTAAATTGTTAATTGTGGTTTTAAAGAGAAGATAGCGGTAAGACAAAGCGTCCGGATTCTGCTAAAATATATCTTATGTTGCCTCGAATTTATGCCTTAACGATCGAAAAAGCGGCCGACACTCTTCGCAGCGATGCGGTGTCAGGCTTAACAGCTGAAGAAGCCCGGCGGCGACTGGATGAATTTGGAGAGAACCGGCTCAAAGGAAAAAAAGGGCCCGGGCCGCTTTTGATATTTATCGGGCAATTCCGCGACCTTATCATCTGGATACTGATTGTTGCCGCGCTGGTATCCGGCTTTTTAAAAGAGTGGATAGATGCGGGCGCGATCGTTGCGATTGTTGTCTTAAACGCTATCCTGGGCTTCATCCAGGAATGGCGGGCGGAGCGGTCGCTGGCGGCGTTGAAAAAATTATCAAGCCCTACATCCCGAGTCGTCCGCGACGGCAATCTTACCGTGATTCAATCCTTTGAGCTG
>JBAZPF010000044.1:0-9445 GCA_041648295.1 Candidatus Margulisiibacteriota bacterium
CGGGGCGACCTCGGTCATCGAATACAGAGACCAGGGATATCTGCCGGATGCGATGATCAATTATATTGCCAAACTGGGGTGGGGGCATAAGGACCAGGAGATATTTACGAGACAAGAGTTGATCGATCTTTTTACGCTCGAAGGGGTGGGGAAGACGCCGGCGATATTCGATTTTGAAAAGCTGACCTGGCTTAACGGCCAGCATATCCGCAGCGCCATGCCGGAGAGGATTATCGATTTGTGCGAACCGCTATTGATCGACGCCTATGGCAATCACGATCCGATCTATATCGGCAAAGTGGTTAGAGTATTGCTGGACAGGATAAAGCTTATCCCGGAAATCGTCCCGCTGACGGTTTATCTCTTTAAAGATGAATATGAAACCGAAGAAAAAGCTTTGAAATATTTAAAAGATCCTGAAACCCCGAAAATATTGAAGATCCTGGCTGAAAGATTATCAAAAACGGATCCGTTCGTTAAAGAAGAGATAGAAAAGACCTTTAAATCACTGGCGGCGGAACTAAATCTAAAGCTGGGGGCGATCATCCATCCCTGCCGCGCGGCGGTTTCGGGCCGGGCGGAAACACCTGGAATGTATGATGTTCTGGAAGTGCTGGGGAAGGAAAAAACCATCAAGAGGCTTGCCTCGGCGATCAAATAATTAAATAATTTTAAAACAATAGGGAAGATGATAAAATTGGGCGATTTCGGCTAGAAACTGATTTGTGGCTTTAATCGACTCCACTTGCTTATCACGAAAAGTTTCTTCAGCCAGATTTAATTGCAGATGCTTCAACTCAACAAAGGCGATGATCCAGCCTCTTAGATCGGCCGGGGGGTTCTGTTCGTTGACCGATCCTTCAAAATATCTTAAAAACTGCAGTTCGAATGACAATCTTTTTTCTCCTTCTCCTCCTCCTATTCCCAGATTATCATGGATTGGCCGGAAAAGCGCCCGCAGGTCAGGAAAACATTGAGCAAAATCATAATTTTCTGCTTTCAGGCGCAAAAAATTCTCAAGTATCAGATTATTCCACCGGGCGCAAGAAAACGGGCCGACCATGATCGTGTGCTGATTGGGCAGATCTTTTAACTGATGCAGCGTGAGCCCGACAGTCGGAGGTCCGCTTATCCGCCGGTAGAGTTTTGATAATAATAATGTAATTCTGCTAGTCATAAGAATTTATCCTCGCCAAATAATTATCGTAATCTTGGCCCGATAATTTCAATATCATAGAAATTACTCGTTATTTGAAATAATATACCTTGCTTTACCTCTGGAGGGGGGTATAATTCCCCTATCTGCAGGGACTTGATCCTTTGGTCGATCGGGTGGTAAATTGATAAGAGAAAAAATAGGAGGAGAAAATGAAGAGAATATTTATTTTTGTATCAGCACTGATCGTTTCATCTTTGATTGGCGGGGTTGTTTTTGCCGCGCTATCGACACTGAATGCTTCTCAGAATACAAAGAATACAAATGTAAAGGTTAACGCTTTGTATGTTTATAATCAGAAAACTTTAAAAAATTATGCGACAAATACTGAGTATAAATCGCCACCCACCCCAGTTAAAAATCAAGAATTTACTTTAATATTTGAGCCTTATTATGGCGCTTATTACCAAGCTGTTCATGGTGGTGATACGCCCCAAGGTTGTAAAACAGATGACAAAGGATTGATATATTGGGATTTCATTAAAAAAAATTATAAGCCTCCCCCTAAATATGTTACAACACTGAAAATGCTTGACAACGTTAAAAATAATGGCGAAAAATTGTATTATTGGGAAATATCACCTGATTTGGTATACACATTGGGAACAGTAAATACTGCTCTAACAATGAAATATTGGGATTGGGCACCCCCCCCTAAATAAAAATCCAAACAGTAAAAAAAGTTGTAGATTATTTTTTAGCAAGCAGCCGGCAAGAGACCTTCTTCCGGCTGCTTTTTTTTATAAGAAATAGTTTCCCCTGATTCCCACCATGCTTGCCTGTCGGCAAACAGATCCGTAGGACGTTCTATCTTTATTCGTTTTAATATGAAATCCGACCAATAACAGGTCGAGATATATTTGAAGATGATAATTAAAACTGGAAAAACTGTGATCGAAAGAACATTGCCTCAAGCTCGCAGGCAAATGCTTGATTTGATGGCTTTAAGACAGGAAAAAATTCATCTTCTTGGCAAGCTTCAAGGGGGAGTATTAAATACATTAGAGACTGTGGCAAAAGCTGAAACTGCTTTTGCCAGATTAAAAAGCGCAAATTTACTGGTTCCCGCTGATTATCCCGGATTGTTAAAGAGAGTAAACGAAACGCCGGCTGATCGCTGGGGTCAATATTATAGGTATTCATGGGAAGAAACAGCCAGTGGTGTAGTCTATTCTAATATTGATTACGATGGTCCATTTGGGACATTTTCACTTTCGGAAAATGTGACCCCATATAACGATGATTTTGTGGACAGGCGGGATTTTGATATCGTCAAACGGCAAGAAGCCGATGCGGACACCCTCGTCACGATCCGCCGACAAGCATTAATTAAATCAATCGCATCCTATATCGCTTTACACACTGCAGGTCAATCTTCAACTGGAAAAGACGTCTTATTGGCATTTTTGAAAAATGGATCCGAACCTAAAGATGTTCGGATCGCTGCCAAACGAAACCTGCAAGCGCGCGGGCTTATCAGCGAGGCGGAGGCTTTTCAGCATGAGTATAAAATCGCCTCACCTGAAGAAAAACCCCGCATTGTTGAAAGCTGGCCCGCGCATTTGCCCTTTTTGCCGGATCGTTATGTTCCAATATTCCCATTAGGGCATAGCGGGTATAAGAGCATTGTTTTGTCGAAAGTTAAGGATCGGGATGACCTTGGCGTCGCGTTGAGAAAGATAGATGAGTACACGAGACAGCAGGCCGGGCGCGGATGTTTAGATTATGACAGGGTTTATTACAGTTTGCTTGACAGCAACGGTCGAGAACTCGCTCATGACCTGATTCTTGCTTCCCATCAATTCAAATCGTTTGGCTTATGCGGCACCAGCGGGATGCCCACAGCGCAGCAAATTTTGACTTTTTTTCGAGCGCCGGGCGCGCTGGCTGCAATCGAAAATAAAGAAAAACACGATTATCATGATCTGGCTTTTCTTTATAATGCGCTTCGTTTTGGAGATTCGACGCTTGGCGCCGGAAAAAACTCCCGGACAATTGCCAACGCCCTCCGGAGATTGAAGGCTAGGGCGGTGAGCGAGCCAAAGATATTGGTTCTAGGCTTTTCTTCCATATATTCTTTAGAAAATATCGGGGCGATCCTTTCCCTGGTCGGCTTTAAGAACGCCTCTCTCGTTGCGCTGGATATTTCTTCTTCGCCGCTGGAAAAAGCCAGAACACATTTCGGCCAGACCATTTTTGGGTTTCCGATCGAATACGTTAAGGGCGATGCCCTCTCGCTCCCCTTTGACAGCGAGAGCTTTGATCTTGTGGCGACGCATCTTTTCATGACTCATATTGCGGATCAGCATAAGGATCGGGTAGTTGCCGAAGCCGAGCGAGTTTTAAAGCCCGGCAGAGAGTTGATCGATGAAGAAATTGTTGTTCCGCCCGAAACCGATCGGGAGAGATACAAATGGTTTTATGCGACTTTAGCGGATTATTTCCCCGGAACAGCGGAGCAAAAGACTAGGGTGGAAAAATACATGGTGGAAATTGGTTCTTATCCAGTCTTTTATCCTTATGTGAGCAAGAACTCTCTCGCTGCCAATTTTAATAGGCATGGACTCGAAGCTCACTTGGGCGATAAAGATGATAGACCGCTTTATGCAGGCATATATGCTGATTTATATCAAATTATAGCAAGAAAAATTTGACCCCTTAGCTTTTAATCCCGACGGCCAAGTTTTAAAACGCCTATCTGCTCAAATATCCCATTAACCGGTAGATTAGTTTGGCCATCGTAAAATCCGGCGCGAAAAACCCTTTGATCGGCATAAGTTCCACAAAATCCGCGCCGACCACTTTTTTTAACCGGCAGACCTCTCTTAGAATATCGAGGATCTCATACCAGAAAAAACCTCCCGGCTCCGGCGTCCCGGTTGAAGGCATGACCGAAGAATCAAAAGCGTCGACATCAAATGTAATGTAGACCTGATCCGAAAGCTGGCTCGTCACTTTTTCTGCCACGTCAAGATGTTCGGCGAAGTGGATCTTTTTTATCTGGCCCGATTTATTGGCAAATTCGTATTCTTCCGGCGAAATGTTCCTTATCCCAACCTGGACTGCCGGACAAATCTCAAGCACTCTCCTCATGGCAGAGGCGTGGCTGTTTTTATTTCCATGATATTCGTTTCTCAAGTCGGCATGGGCGTCAAACTGCAAGACTGAAAGTCTGGGATATTTTGCATAAACGCTTTTTATTGCTTCCGGAGTGATCGAATGCTCGCCGCCCAGAACGATCGGGATCTTGTTGTCTTTTACGATCTTATTCATGGTAGTGGTCAAGGTTTTGATCGTGCAGGGCTTGGCGGTATGGATGCCCGCTTTTTTATAGGTTTCCATCTTCAGCTCTTCATCAAAGTTCTCAACATAGAAGGAGGCGTCGAGTATCGCTTGAGGGCCGCGTTTGGTCCCGGCGCCGTAGCTTACGGACGCTTCATGGGGGCAGGGGACGACCACGAATTTTGAGGTCTTATATTGAGAATACTCCGGTTCGAGCTCGAGGAAAGTCCGGCTCAATGTGAATAGACGCGGGGAAGTTCCCCGTGTTTTTTGGTTTCGGCAACCTTTTTAGTTTTTTTAAATTCCACGCCGCGCGAAGAAAGGGACACTTCATGCTCTTTGGACTCAAAAAGATTGATCATATAATTGGTCGCGTAATCGGTATCGAAATCCTTGCAGGAAAAAATATCTATAAAAGCGTGGTCTTTGTCAGGAAAGGTGTGAATGGTGATATGCGATTCGGCGATAAGCACCACGCCCGATATTCCCCAGTCCTCGGGGACGACTCCGCGATATTTAAAAACATAAGGCGGCATGATCTTGGTCATGCCGATCTTTTCCGGAAATTTGTCGAGAGTGTCAAAGATCATGTCCATGTCCGAAAGCTTTTCTTTGTTGCAGCCGTAGCAATCAAGCATCAGATGCGGGCCGAAACCGTAGGTTACTTTTTCTCTCACTATTTTTTACACCTCTATAAGTAAATTTTAGAATCATTTGAAAATTTGTCAAGAGATTTTTTCCTGTTTTTGTTATAATACAAATATGTTTGATAATTTACCGGACGGTTCCGGTCATTTTGGTGAATTCGGCGGCAGGTTTGTTCCAGAAACTTTGATCGCTCCGCTTGACGCGCTGACTGCCACCTATTCAAAATACAAGGACGATCCGGATTTTAAAAATGAATTGGAATATTATCTTGAACATTATATCGGCCGCCCCACGCCGCTCTATTTTGCCAAAAGATTATCGGAGCATTTGGGCGGAGCAAAAATTTACATAAAACGCGAGGACCTTTGCCACACTGGCGCGCATAAAATGAACAATGTCATCGGCCAGCTTCTCTTGGCCAAAAGAATGGGAAAGAAAAGAATCATCGCCGAGACCGGCGCCGGTCAGCATGGGGTCGCGACCGCGACGGGCTGTGCACTTTTTGGATTGGAATGTATCGTTTACATGGGAGAAGAAGATGTGAGAAGGCAGGCGCTCAATGTTTACCGGATGCAGCTTCTGGGAGCAAAAGTGGTGCCGGTAAAAATCGGCAGTAAAACTTTAAAAGACGCGATCAATGAAACCATGCGCGATTGGATGGCGAATCCCAATGATACATTTTATTGTCTGGGATCATGCGTCGGTCCTCATCCGTATCCGATGATAGTCCGGAATTTTCAATCGGTAATCGGCAAAGAGGCCAAGGCCCAGCATCTGGAAATGGAGGGGAAAGAACCGGATTATATTATCGCTTGTGTGGGAGGCGGGAGTAATTCGATCGGGATGTTCTATCCATTTTTAAATGAGCTGGGGGTAAAGATAGTAGGGGTGGAGGCGGCGGGCGCGGCCTCGATCGGCAAAGGATCGATCGGAGTTTTCCAGGGGACCAGGACATATGTTCTTCAATCAAAGACCGGGCAAATTTTAAATACTCATTCGATCTCCGCCGGGCTCGATTATTCGGCGGTCGGCCCGGAGCATAGTTATTTATACAGTGTCGGCCGGGTCAAATATGTTCCCGCCAATGATAAAGAAGCTCTGTGGGGATTTAAGATATTATCCGAAATGGAAGGGATTATCCCAGCGCTTGAGTCTTCTCACGCGGTAGCTTATCTTAAAAAGCTGGCGCCTAAACTAAAAAAAGACCAGACGATAATCGTTTGCCTGTCCGGACGGGGGGATAAGGATGCGGACGAGGTGCGTAATTATGTCTAGGATTTCGGATTCTTTTTCAAAAAGAAAAGCGCTGATCACCTTTATTACCGCCGGCGACCCGACTCTATCGGTTACCGAAAGACTCATTTATGATCTTGAAAGGGCGGGCGCGGACATTGTTGAGCTTGGCATTCCATTTTCCGATCCTTTAGCCGACGGTCCGATCATTCAGGCCGCGCATGCCAGAGCTTTAAAGAACAATGTTTCCTTAAAAGATGTCTTTGCTTTGGTCGGTAAGGTCAGAAAAAAAACAAAGATCCCCCTGGTCTTTATGTTGAGCCAGAATTTGGTAGAAAAGTACGGGCCCGATAAATTCTATGCCGACTGTGAAAAATATGGAGTCGATGGAGTGATAGTGCCGGATTTGACGCCGGACGAGAAAATAGAGAAAGGCGTAGGCATAGGCGAAGGCTTAGGCACAGGAGTAGGGAAGGAAGTCGATAAGATCTTTTTAATAGCGCCAACCTCATCGGATGAAAGGATAAAAATGATCGCAAAGGCTTCAACTGGATTTATCTATCTGGTTTCGGCCACCGGGATTACCGGAAAAAGAACAAAGAGCTCAAATTTGATCGCGGACATGGTTTTGCGGATCAAAAAATATTCCAATAAACCGGTCGCGGTTGGCTTTGGCATATCAAACCCGGCGCAGGCAAGAGAAGCGGTGCGATCCGCCGACGGGGTCATTGTAGGCTCGGCAATCGTGGAGCTTATCGCAAAAAAACAATATGCCAAAGTCGCCAAATTCGTATCAGCTTTGAGAAAGGCGATCGATGCTTGACCGGCTGATCTACCGCTTTAAGCAATTTTGGTTCGCGATGACTTCTAAAATGACGGAAGAAGACCGGCTGTTTGCCCATCAGCATCTGAATATAAAGGAGGCCGCGCTTTTTTTCTCGCTTCCGCTCTATGAGCAGAAACATGGCGTGGTAGTTGCCCAAAAAATGTTGGCCGAAGCAGCAGGAATCAAGGATCTCGACAAAAGGAAGCTGGTCAGGCTGGGTTTATTGCATGATATCGGGAAATCAGCGCTAAAACTCTCGATCTTTGATAAATCGGTGCTGGTAGTGATCCACAAGATACTCCCACCTTTATACAGTCTGATGGCGGGGCTTGGAAAAAGTGAAAAATCGCCCAAGTTTTTTAGGAAATATTATGTACACAAACACCATGGAGCGATAGGGGCGGAAATACTTTCACGAATCGCCGAGGAAAAAGATATTATTGAGGAAGTTAAAAGTCATGACTTCCCAAAAAAATTCCATGACGTTTATATGAAACTGCTGGATAGGGCGGATAGTACTTACTGACGTCTAGCGCTTTCGTAATTGCTGAAATTCCTCTTTTATTGTGTCGAAACCTCTTTGTATGGCAATGGTATCATTTCCCTTAATTCAAAGAGATGTTATTAGATCTGTATCCCCTGGGGAATGCCGCCAGTCAAAAAACAGGCCGGTGGTCATTTTTGATATGGCCTTTAAATCCCCGGATGATAGGCGGAGACCGTATGTTGTTTCAGCCGCCGCGCTGTCACTGGCCGGAGCTATCCGTGAGCGCCGGTTGGCGACGCCGGTTTTTATGGAAGCACCGTTTGTTCAATCGGGCCGACTGGCACTGCCGCAAGGTATAAACGAAACGCGGCCGCTGGTTTTTGCCTTATCATTGTTTATTGTTTGATGATTTGTTTACTCAAATACAGACCGAAGTGAAAAAGATCCGATCTCTTTTTCCCCGTGCGACCATTGTTCTTGGAGGCGCGGGCGTCAACACGGTGAAAGATTTGCTGCAATTAAAAGCCTTTTTCCCGGAAGTGAACGCACTGGTAAAGGGCGATGGGGAGAAGGTCTTTTGCCGGTTGCTGGAGTGCCTGAAGGACGGACAGATCGATACCATAAAGATGGAGGCGTTGGCCGTCAAAGGCGTTTACGTCTCCGTTGAGGGAAGGGAGTATTTAGATAATCGTGCGAACGTGTTGTCAGGCGAAGAATTGAATGAGCTTCCCGCCCTGACCGCTTTTCCCGATCTGGTCAAAGATATTAAAAGGAGAGGCTGTTTGGAGCTGCATACCTCGCGGGGCTGTAAATACCGCTGCGTTTTCTGCTCGCATAAATATCACGACCGGCCGATTTACTGGTCGGCGGACAGATTGCTCCAGGAGTTAAGAGAGATAAAAAAGAAAATTCAGCGGAAGGAATTGCCGAAAGAAGCCCGAAATATTTATTTTTCCGATGATGATTTCTTCCAGGACAAGGAAAGAGCGATCAGGTTCTTAACCTTATCGTCCGCCGATCCGGCAATTAGAACCTTTTTTAAGTATTCTTTTCAGGGCGCAATCGGATCGTTTTTATCTAGAGGAAAAGTTGATCGGCAATTGCTGGGGCTTCTGAAGCAGGTTAAAATCGGCTGGCTTAATTTGGGCACGGATGGATTCTCCGATAAGATGCTGCGTTTATTAGGCAAATCGGGATACAACTGGAGACAAGCCAAAGAAGTCATGGTCGCGGTGGATATATCAGGGATCCCGCATTGCCATTATCTGATTTTAACCCATCCCCAAATGGACGAACAAATGTTCTTTGAACAATTGAATAATTTAATAATTGTCCTGTCCCACAACCCGAATATGAGGATTCATGTGAACGAAACGATAACCGCCTATGAAGGGACCATTTTGATGGAAAAAGCAAAACAATTCATTCCTGATCGTTTGCAAACATTGGATGGGGTCAGGGGCGAAAGAAAATACTTGCCGATCCATTTACCCTTGTCACAAGACGGCTATCTGAACCTGGCGATAATGAAAACTTTACGTCAGCCGTTTAAAACCGTGTCACAGTTGATCGAAGACCGCAAAGCACAAATAAAAAAAGGAGCTGACTTTCAGAAAGTAGCCAAATTGACGGCTAAAATGATTCGCTGGCGGCGAAAACAACCCGTCGGCTTAACCGTTTTGGATGCAATAAACTGGGAACATAGATTTGTGGTGTTTACCGCTCTGCGTTTTCTCTTAGAAGAAACGGCGAG
>JBAZPF010000045.1:0-9317 GCA_041648295.1 Candidatus Margulisiibacteriota bacterium
TCCGGCAAACAACCTGCCGTATAAACCGGCTTGCCGGTTCTTTGAAGCCGTTTAATAGTATTGATCGATTCTTTTCTGGCCGATTTTAAAAATGCGCAGGTGTTGACGATAAAGATGTCGGCCTCTTTTTCTTTGGTCGTGATCTGATGGCCGGCAGAAACCAGCTTTCCCATCAGGACTTCGGTATCGGTCAGATTTTTTGGACAACCGAGGGAGATGATGTAGATTTTCATTTATTCTCTCCCGCAAGTTGTCCGCAGGCGGCCTTGATGTCTTCTCCGCGCCGATGGCGGAGAACGGCGTTGATCTGGTTAAAGTCCAGGGTCTTTAAAAATTCTTCTATAGTTTCTTTTTTTGAAGGTTTAAACCCGCCTTCAACCTGATTGAAGGGGATAAGATTAACATTGACCTGCCGCAACTGCTGGCAGAATTTTACCAGTTTTTCGGCGTCTTCTTTCCGGTCATTTATTCCATCAAGCATGATATATTCAAATGTGACCCGACGACCGGCAGCGGTTATATAATATTCGACCGCGTCCTTAAGCGCGGACAACGGATAGGTTTTATTTATCGGCATTAATCTTTCCCGGATCGCGTCATCCGCCGAATTGAGCGATACCGCCAGGCGGACTTGGAAATTCTCATCCGCAAACCTTTTTATCCCGTCGGGGATTCCGCAGGTAGAGACCGTAATCTTTCTCTGCCCGAAATTCTGGCCTTCTTTGGATATTAAAATGCGAAGCGCTTTGATAACATTGTCATAATTCAATAACGGTTCGCCCATCCCCATAAAAACCAAATTCGCGATCTCTAATGAGCCTGCCATTATCTGATAAACCTGGCCGATTATTTCGGATACGGAAAGATTGCGTTTTAATCCCATTTTCCCGGTGGCGCAGAAAGAACATTCCATCGGACAGCCCGCTTGAGTTGAAAGGCAAATGGTTTTTCTATCCGTCCGATCTTTAAGTAGAACGCTCTCAATTAAATTACCGTCCTCCAATCCAAATAAAAATTTGACCGTTCCATCTTTTGAAGTGGATGTGCTTTTTATCTTGGGCAAGATTATGGAATACTGTTTGCCAAGCGATAAACGAAGTTCTTCCGGAAGGTCGGTCATGGCGGCAAAATCAGATACTAGCTTTTGGTGAAGCCAGGTAAAGACCTGTTTTGCTCGAAAAGACGGGGTCAAAACAGATTTTAGTTCTTCAAGATTTAGATCAAGGATATTATCCACTTATATGTATCTTAACGGTAATTGAGAAATTGCAGTTCTATCGGCAGTTCAATCTGTTTTAACGTTTGGATCACGCTTTGGAGGTCGTCTATTTTTTTTGCGGAAACCCTGATCTGGTCTCCCTGTATCTGGGTCTGGACCTTTAATCCGGCATCTTTTATCTTTTTATTGATCTCTTTTGCCTGTTCCTGCTCAATCCCCTGTTTTATTTTTGCTTCCTGCCTGACGGTGCCGGTCAAAGCCGGCTCAACCTTTCCAAATTCCAGGAATTTTAACGATATTCCGCGTTTTACCATTTTATTTTGAAGGATGTCGATAGTGCTTCTAAGCTTATAGTCGTCATCAGAGGTAATTATTATCTTCTTATCCTCTTCTTTTTTTATTTCTGTTTTTGATCCTTTAAAGTCGAACCGTTGGCCGATCTCTTTGAGCGTCATGTTGATAGCGTTGTCCATCTCCTGCATGTTGACCCTTGAAACGATATCAAAAGAATGATCTTGCGCCATAATGGGAATATTATACTACTATTTTTAAATTCGGACAAATTAGAGCAATTTGAGTCAATTCGTTGTCAAAGATTCGGGATTAGTGACAAAAATATTAGTGAGCAAGCATATAAATCCATGTTATAATTTTAAGGTTATGTCATTAATCGTCCACAAATATGGCGGAACTTCGGTTGGCACCCCTGAAAAAATCAAAAATGTCGCCCAAAGGATTAAAAAAATAAAGGACCAGGAGAACGAGCTGGTAGTTATTGTTTCGGCAATGGGGCACACCACTGATGAACTGATAGACTTGATGCATAAAGTTACCAAGAATCCCGATTCCCGCGAATATGACATGCTGGTTTCTACCGGCGAGCAGGTATCTGCCGCGCTTCTGGCCATGGCGCTTCAAGAAATGGGATGTCCGGCGATCTCCTTGACCGGGGGGCAGGCCGGAGTAGAGACCGAAGACATTTACAGAAAAGCCCGGATCAAAAATGTCAGGCTGGATCGGATAAAAAAAGAATTAAAAGACAATAAAGTGGTTGTGGTCACCGGATTCCAGGGGATTGATTCCAAAGGCGACATCATCACGATCGGCAGGGGAGGATCAGACACTTCCGCGGTCGCGATCGCCGCGGCATTAAAAGCCGATGTTTGCGATATTTATACCGACGTTGACGGTGTTTACACTACCGATCCGAGGATCGTTCCCGAAGCCAGAAAACTTAAATATATTTCTTATGAGGAAATGCTGGAGCTGGCGTCGCTTGGCGCGCAGGTTTTGCACCCGCGCTCGGTGGAGTGTGCCAGTATTTACAACATGGTCATTCATCTTCGGTCCAGTCTAAAGGAAGACGAGGGGACATATATCATGTCAGCTTCACAGATAATCAAGGAGGTCGGCAAAATGGAAAAACAAGAGGCGGTGAGGGGAATAGCTCTTGATGAAAATATCGCCAAGATAGGGATATTAAAAGTTCCCGACAAGCCGGGAACCGCGGCAAAATTATTCGGCGCGTTGGCTTCTGAAAAAATAAACGTGGACATGATCGTCCAATCCATCCATTCCGGCGGCACGCAGGCGGACATGGCTTTTACGGTTGAAAAACCGGACATTAAAAGAGCGGTTGAGGTAACGCAAAGAGTCGCCGATATGTTGGGAGCGGAAAAGGTTATTTCAGACGGCGATGTTTCTAAAGTATCGCTGGTCGGGATCGGAATGGTTTCACAGCCGGGAACCGCCTCCAAAATGTTCAAAACGCTTTCTGAAGAAAAGATAAACATCCAGATGATCACTACTTCGGAGATTAAGATTTCCTGTGTAATAAAAGCAAATGAAGGGAAAAAGGCCGTACAGATACTGCACAAGGCCTTTGGGCTGGACAAGATCGCCCAGTGATCGAATACATTCTCCTGATCATTGCTTCTTATTTAATCGGAGCGATCCCTTTTAGCCTTATATTTGCCAAAATTTTTAAAAATGTTGACGTGCGGCAGGCAGGAAGCGGGAATGTGGGCGCGACCAACACCCTGGTTTCCGCAGGTAAAAGAGCCGCGGCATTGGCGCTTCTTTTTGATGTTGCCAAGGGCTTTTCGGCGGTCGTAATGGCGCGCATATTCATCGGGACCGATGCCGCGGTCGTAATCGCGGCCGTCGTGGCGATCCTCGGCCATGATTTCCCCGTCTATCTTCAATTTTCCGGCGGCAAGGGAATATCCACAACCGTAGGAGCATTGATCGCAATCAATCCATACATCATTTTTATTATTCTGATCCTTTATCTGTTTTTTGTGTTAGTTACTAGATATTTGATATTAAGTTCACTTCTGGTTTTAGCGGTATTGCCGGCGGTTTTTTATTTTCTAGGCGACGGCGTTCCTTATGTTGTTTTTACGCTGCTGGCCTTACTGATTGCTTTATATGCCCATCGAGAAGATATTATAAAACTTGTTTCCGGCCGGGAGGGCAAGATCACGAGCGCTCTGACCCATGTGGTATAATTGGACCTTCGGGGCGTGGCCCAGTCCCGATGGAATCGGGAGCGCTACCTTGGGGTGTCCCGATTGGGAATCGGGATCCCGACAACATTAAATTGATATAATTGAAGTCGGGAGTAGAGATCGTGGGTTCTCCCGCCGGAGGCGGGAAAATCCCGCCAGATTAAATATTTTAAAGACTGTTTAATCGGGGCATGGCCCAGCTTGGTCTAAGGCGCTACCTTGGGGTGGTAGAGATCGTGGGTTCAAATCCCGCTGCCCCGATTAAACAGAATAATTATGTTTTACGTATACATTTTGAAAAGTGAGAATAACGGAAAGTATTATATCGGTTGTACGAAGGATATTGAAAAAAGGATAAGGGAGCATAATTCCGGCAAAACAAAAAGCATAAAAGCTTTTCTCCCTTATTCCGTAGCATATAAAGAAGAATTTACTAATTTTAGTGAAGCTAGAAAAAGAGAGCGGTTTATTAAAGCTCAAAAAAGCCGCAAATATATTGATGAATTGATTAATCGATAGTCTCGGGGCGTGGCTCAGCTTGGTAGAGCGCCTGGTTCGGGACCAGGAGGTCGTGGGTTCAAATCCCGCCGCCCCGATTGAAGATCGATAGTATCGGAGCATGGCTCAGCTTGGTAGAGCGTCCCGATCGGATCGGGAAGGTCGTAGGTAGTCCCGCTGCTCCGATCCTATCCGATCCTGTGTCCCGAAATGGAGGGGCTGACATGAAAAAATTTGTTTTGGCTTCAATGGCGATCGCGATCCTTTTCGGGAGTTCTTTCGCAAAAGATTATTCAGTTACGGTCTATAGCCGCCATGAAGAACAGCCTCTTTCAGACGTAAAAACAACCATTAATGGGACCGATAGAATTACCGATCAAACCGGCATATGCTCAATTATCACCAATGAAGGGTCAATTGTTAAAATTGATGCGGAATACGAGGTCCCGGGGACCAATATCAAAGAGCGCCAGAACTTAAAACCGTTTAAATTGACCGCAGACCGAAAAGTTGATCTCAACTTCAAATACTCGCCGCAGAGATATAATGTGATAGCTACTTGTTTAAAAGGCAGCGCTCCCGTTGAAAAGACGCTGGTAAAGGTTGACGCCGCCGATCTTGGAGGTAACGGCATTCTGCACATGCAAAACTATACGGACCCAAACGGCCAGTGCCGCTTTACGCTCCCGGGAAATATATCATATAAAATTACTGCATATGCTTCTCAATCAACTCCGCCGGTCTCATTCATGCAGACAAAACTAGTCCCCAAATTGAATTCTGACACGGAAATATTGTTTAAAGCCCAGTAGGGGCATGGTATAATCAGCTTTAAAGAAAGGATTCATGAAGGTACGTGAAAAAAATAAATATTACACATTCATGGTTGTCCCGCACGACGCTGCGGGACACAACCTGTGCCTTCGTATACCCTCTTTCCTAGTCAACGGACTGCTGGCCATTATTATTGCTTCGATCTCCGTCTTTTCATTTTCTTTGCTATATTCCGCCCTGCTGTCCGGCAAGCTTGTCCACTACAAGATGGTTTTGGAGAACAGCGCCGAGAAAGACAAGAATATCGATAAATTCGCAAATGAAACGGATGCCATAAAGCAAGAACTTCAAGCGGTGCTGGACCAGAATAATTCGTTAAGGAAAGTCCTGGGATTAAGAATCGAAAAGACTAAAATAGATCTTGGCGAAAAGCCCGAAAACGAAAAATCTTCCGGCGCGCTTGAGCTCAAGCCAAAAATCAATAAAATTTCTTTTTCGCTGAAAAGTTCGCTTAAGGAAATAGAAGATGAGAAAGTAAGCTTGAACGGGCTGAAAAACAGGGTCAGC
Organism: Candidatus Margulisiibacteriota bacterium; assembly: GCA_041648295.1. Taxonomy (GTDB): domain Bacteria; phylum Margulisbacteria; class WOR-1; order XYC2-FULL-46-14; family WPAF01; genus JBAZPF01. Next base: position 5,569 of record JBAZPF010000045.1, read on the forward strand.
TATTTACAGGCCCGGCTCGCCTCAACTCCAACCGCCTGGCCTATTTACGGAAGGATAATGTCGGGATATGGATACCGCCGTTCCCCATGGAGGGGTTTTCATGCCGGAGTCGACATTAACGCGTATTACGGAGCTCCGGTGAGGGCGACGGCTCCGGGAACAGTTGCTGAAACCGGATGGAAGACCGGTTATGGGAAAAGCGCGGTCATTGAGCACGGTTCCGGCATTTCAACTTTATACGCGCATAATTCGAGAATCGCCGTGATTGCCGGCCAGAAAGTAAGAAAAGGCCAAGTTATAGCGTATGTCGGCATGACCGGATACTCCACCGGTCCGCATTGCCATTATGAAGTAAGGAAAAACGGGTACGCGGTCAATCCCCTTCCTTACCTGGGTATGAATATTTTGACCGCAAGCAGGTATTTATGAATACAATAAATTCGATCGTAGGCGAAGGAACATTATTAAAGGGAGAAATATCTTCTTTGACCTCGCTCCATATTGCCGGCGAAGTGGTCGGAAGCGTTAATGCAAATGGAGAAGTGTTTGTTGTCGGCAAAGGGAGAGTGCAGGGCGACATCAATGGGGGGAGAGTGGTGGTTTCGGGAACGGTGGACGGGAACATTATTGCCAGCAAAGGCCTTGAGATATTGAAGAACGGAAAAGTGAACGGGGAGATAACCTGCGACAAGCTTATAATAGAAGAAGGTTCTTCTTATCAGGGGAAGGTAAATGTCGCAGTTATTATGAACGTTGCAGAAACAAGCAATGTCTGACCTGTCCGCCGGAGCCGCCCCGGCAAAGGCGGAACTGTTCATCGTCGCCACGCCCATCGGCAACCTGGAAGACATTACTCATCGCGCGGTCAGGATTTTATCCGAAGTTGACCTGATCGCGGCCGAAGACACCAGACAAACCAAAAAACTGTTGGACCGTTACAATATTTCAACCCCTATGACCAGCTATCATAAGTTTAATATTAATTCCAAAACCAGTTATATTGTTAATCTGATAAAAGAAGGAAAAAAGCTCGCGCTGGTTTCTGATTCGGGAATGCCGGGCATATCCGATCCCGGATATGAGCTTATCAGAGAAGCAGTGAATCAGAATATCAGGGTAATACCAATTCCGGGGCCTTCTGCTGTAATAACAGCGCTAGCCGCGTCCGGCCTGCCGACCGATAAATTTATTTTTCTAGGTTTTCTGCAGAAAAAAGCCGGCAAACGAAGGAAATCTCTAAAAGAGCTGGTCGGTTTTGACGGGACGATTGTGCTGTACGAGTCTCCGTTTCGCGTTGTAAAATGCCTGCAGGATATTTTTTCCGTTCTTGGGGACAGGGAAGCGGTGGTGGCCAGGGAACTTACAAAAATATATGAAGAATTGATTCGGGGCAAAATATCTGATATATTGATCAAGTTAGGGCAAAAAAATATAAAAGGGGAGGTGGTAATTCTAGTAAAAGGCCGAGAATGATCCATACCAGCTGCTCAATCGGGAGAGATATAAACGGTTTTGCGGGTTCTAATCCCGCCTGGAATGGAGAGTGTAAGAGTTACCCGAAGACTCTATATTCTTAAAGGGGTATAGAGATGTTTAGAAATTTAGTTTGTTTAATCTGCTTGGTTTGTTCAGTCAGTTTTGCTTCTGCTCTTGAAATCCCGCGTTTTTATGGACAGGAAATCATTGTGACCGCGGCTCGTTTGCCTCAATTGAGCACAACCTCGCCCTGGAATGTTGACGTCATACCGCAAGAAGCTTTGCGAGGCAAGACCAATCTTGGCGAAGTATTAAGAGAGATCCCGGGAATAGACATTAAATCTTCCGGATATTTGGGTTCAGTGACTTCCTCAAGATTGAGGGGATCTACTTCGCAGCAGGTGCTGGTCTTGATCGACGGGAAACGCGCCAATTCCCCGCTTCTGGGAATGATCGACCTTGGGGATATCCTTCTTGATAATGTCGAACGGATAGAGGTCGCGCGCGCTCCGCTTTCCGCTCTTTATGGATCCGATGCGATCGGCGGCGTAGTCAATGTGATCACCAAAAAGAAAGATAACGCTTTCACGGTTGCCTATGGAACATATAATACCCAGAAAGCCAATCTTTCACTCGGAGGCACGGCGATCTCATTGATCAAGTCTGACGGATTCAGGCAAAACGGCGATTATACCGCGCAACAGATCGGCCAGAAATTGGGATGGGCGTTGAGAGGCATTGGAGATGTCGGCATGAGTTTGACCTATTATAATTCTGACAAAGGCGTGCCGGGAGTCCCGAATTCGCAAACCGACCTTTACTCCGCCTCAACACCGGGGGACAGGCAAAAAGACCAGAATTTATTTGCCGACCTTTCCCTCAACCGCAAAGATGGAGATCTTATGACCGAGGCAAAGATCTATTACAATAATCTTTACGAATACTCGCGCTATTATGATTTCTTCGCGCAGAATTTTATTGATTCAGATTTCCGAACGGAGCAAAAAGCGGTCGAGCTAACCCAGTCGCGCGATTTTAAAAATAGCTTTACTTTGCTGCACGGCATTGAGGCAAGGGAGGATTCGGGGCGGTCGACCTACGCCGGCAATCATTCCGTCGATAATTATGCGTTGTTCGGCCAGATGCAGTTCAATAATAAAAATCTCAATCTGGTAACGGGAGCAAGGGTTGATGCCCATTCAACCTTTGGCTCGGTGGTAAGCCCCAGGATAGGGATAAATTATGAATTTTTAAATGACTGTTCGTTAAAGGCTTCGGCGGGAAGCGCGTTTAAGGCTCCAACGCTGAACGACCTCTTTTATAACAATCCAACCTGGTTTACTTTTGGCAATCCCAATCTTTCGCCCGAAAGAAGCCAGTCGGCGGAGATCGGCATAGAAAAAAGATTTGGCAGACTGCTGTCGTTTTCATTCAATTACTATTTGTCTTCGATCTCCGACTTAATCTTATGGGATTATGATCCTTTAACCTATACGACAAGGGTTAAGAATGTGGGGGCAGTGGAGGGGAGGGGCGGAGAATTAGAACTAAAATATCAAGCAACCCCTATGCTTGAAATGTTTGCCAATTACACGCTTCAAAAAACACAGGATGTTAAGGATACGAATCCCGCCAATGTTGGCAAAAATACCCCCTATTCGCCGGAGACAAAATATACGGCAGGGGTCAAGGTCCTTGAGAATGTGAGGATAACCTCTACTTATGTAGGGCCGCGCTTTGCGGACGGAGCCAACACCATAAGCCTGCCGGAGTACTCACTTGTCAGCCTGTGGGCGGGAAAAGAATTTAAAGGGTATTTGATCTCGCTTAATATTGACAATCTTTTTAATCAAGTTTATTATGAAACTGTTGGCTATCGTCCGGCCACATATGCCCAGCTTCCATATCCGATGCCGGGCAGGCGGATTGCGGTTTCAATAGGAGGAAAAATATGACAAAGGCAAAAGAATTAGTGAATGTAGTAATTACTTTATTGGTGATCGGAGCGGTGTTTTCGCTTTATCTCGGTTCTCATCGCCAGGCGTCGGTCCAAGCGCCGGCGTTTGTTTATGATGAAGTAGTAGTGCAAAAATCAATGCCGGCCTCTCAAATAAAAGAAGCGGCAAAAGCGGTCCCTGTCCCAAACCCCATCCTGCCCGTTGAAAGCGTCCCCCCGATTGTCCCCCCGAGAATAATTTCCGAAGTTATTCCGGAATATCCTGCCCCGGCCCTTGAAAAAGGCATCGAAGGCGTTGTAATGGTGCAGGCATTTG
>JBAZPF010000046.1:0-9175 GCA_041648295.1 Candidatus Margulisiibacteriota bacterium
CGAAATAATCGAGGCCGAATCCGCGGAACGAAAAGATATTTCTCATCACGACCAGATACCAGGTGCGATCATGATATGAATTGATGAAGGAGCCAAAAGAGACGGAATTATATACGACGCCGATCAGGTTGTTTGCGGATAATTCTTTATCCGATATTTGAGTATGTTTTCCGAAAGGCAGATAGATTAGGCCGTTTTTTGGATCTCTGCCGTAAATGAAATCCAGAAGTTGATTGTGGTATTGATTGGTATTGGCGGTTTCGGGTTGTTTGACATAGTCGAGCTTTGCCTCGGAGCCATTATCCGGCATTCCATAAGCGGCGGAGACCAAGGGAAGAACTAAAAAAAACAGGGAAATAAACCAAAAGTTTAATAAAGTCGTTACCCTTTTCATATGGGAAATTATAGCAGATTTGTTGGCATCGATGCGCATAAAAAGAGGTTTTGTGATAAGATTATAAATCATGATAAAGTTCGGGACCGACGGCTGGCGCGCGATAATTTCCGACGAATTCACTTTTGCCAATGTTAAAAAAGCGGCAAAAGCGATCGCCATTTATATCCACAGCCATAAATTGAACAATAAGCCGCTTATAATCGGTTACGATGCCAGGTTCCTGGCGGATAAATTCGCTGAAAGCGTTGCTTCGGTGATGGAAACGGCCGGAATTGATTGTTTTCTTTGCGAACGCGATACTCCGACGCCGGTTGTTGCCTGGGAAGTAAAAGATAAGGGTGGTTGCGGCGCGGTGATGCTTACCGCTTCGCACAATCCTCCGCAGTACTGCGGGATCAAATTCATTCCCGATTACGCGGGACCTGCCAATGCGGAGATCACAAAAGAGATCGAAAAAAATCTCCTGGCCGATTTTATCATTGAAAACAAAAAGAAAGGAAAGATCGAAAGATTTGACCCGAGAGAAAGATACTTTCAATATATCGAGAGATTTTTTGACGTTGACGCAATAAAAAAAGCCAAACTTAAGGTTGTGGTCGATCCAATGTACGGATCGGGCAGGGATTTTCTGGATATGCTTCTCCAGCGTTACGGCGTTTTAACGGAAGAGATCCATGGCTACCGCGATGTGCTGTTTGGCGGGCAGAATCCGGAGCCGGAAGAGGAAACGCTAAAGGAATTAAGAACCAAAGTGGTTGAAATGAAAGCTGATCTGGGGTTGGCCCTGGACGGCGACGCCGACCGTTTTGGGATCGTTGATGAACTGGGTAATTTCTATACCGCAAATCAGTCTATCGCCATGGCTTTTGAATATCTGGTCGCGGACAAAGGATATGCCGGTTCGGTCGCGCGCTCCGTCGCTACCACTCATATGATAGACGCAGTCGCGAAACTTCATAATATTAAAGTGCATGAAACTCCGGTCGGTTTTAAATACATAGCCGAGGTGATGATGAAGGGAGATGTTGTTCTTGGCGGGGAAGAGAGCGGCGGACTGACGATAAAGGGGCACATCCCGGAAAAAGACGGTCTGCTTGCCGATCTGCTGATGGTAGAAATGGTCGCCAAAAGGAAAAAGCCGCTTTCACAAATTTGGCTGGACCTTAAAAAAAAGATTGGAACATTTGAGGGAAGAAGGGCAAAGATAGACTTGAACGAAGAAAAAAAAGCGAATGTGCTTAATGGATTGAAAAACAATCCCCCAAAAGAGATCGGCGGAATTAAAGTTACCGAGGTCAAAACGATCGACGGGGTAAAGGTAATTCTTGAGGACGGCAGCTGGGTTTTGGTCCGGCCTTCGGGGACCGAACCGCTGGTCCGGCTGTATTCGGAATCGAAAGATAATAATATTTTAGATAAAATCCAGCAATTTTGCTATAATCTAACCGGAGGTCCCGACTTCGGTCGGGATCCCGCAACACATTAGATTAATATAATAAGGAGGCGGGAGAAATAAAATGACTAACACAAGAGTTGTGATGGACGAGACGGACATAAGCCGCGCTTTGACCCGCATCGCGCATGAAATAGTTGAAAGCAACAAAGGAGCCAAGGATGTGGTGCTGATCGGATTGATGAACCGCGGCGTGCCTCTGGCAAAACGCATCGCCAAGATAATCGAACATTCGGAAAAAGCGACGATTCCGGTCGGCGCGCTCGATGTTTCGCTTTACCGGGACGATCTGGCCAAAAAAGGCGAATATATAACCGTCCGCAAGTCGGAGATGCCTTTTTCAGTTGACGATAAAGTAGTAGTTTTAGTTGACGATGTGATCTATGCCGGGAGAACGGCCAGAGCCGCTCTCGACGGCCTTAAAGATTACGGCCGGGCCTCAAAAGTCCAGCTGGTAGCTCTGGTCGACCGCGGCCACCGGGAGCTTCCCATCCACCCCAACTACACCGGCAAAGTGATCCCAACCTCAAAGAAAGAAGAAGTAAAGGTTGAGGTCCTGGAGATCGACGGTGTTGACAGGGTCATCATTAAATAAGACGCTTCTAAGCTTAAACCCGGAACAAAAAGCGGCAGTTACTTTCGGGCGGGGCCCTCTGCTTATCATTGCCGGTGCCGGGACCGGAAAAACTACCGTTATCGCCAATCGGATCGCTTATTTAATTTCTAAAAAGATCGTAAAACCCGGAGAAATACTGGCGCTGACTTTTACCGACAAGGCCGCCAACGAAATGGAAAGCCGCGTCGATCAAATGGTCCCTTACGGCTATATCGATGTCTCTATCTCGACTTTCCATTCATTCGGCGACCGGATCTTGCGGGATTACGCCATCGATCTTGGCTTAAGGCCGGACTATAAAGTTTTGTCTTATGCCGAACAGATCGTGTTTTTCCGCGAACACATCCATGAATTCCCTCTCAAGCATTATCGTTCTTTGAGCGATCCGACCAAAAATATTGAAGCCCTGATCAGGGTGATCTCAAGAGCGCAGGACGAGGACCTCTCTCCCGATGAATACATCAAAGGCGTAAAAAAGAACAAGGAACAACTGGAAGTCGGAAAGATATATAAAAAGTATCAGGAGCTTAAAGCGAAAAAGGGATTTGTCGATTTTGGCGATCAGGTCAGCTTGACGCTGCGGCTTTTCAGGGAAAACCCAAAAGTGCTCGAAACTTTCAGGAACAGATATAAGTTTATCCTGGTCGACGAATTCCAGGACACCAATTACGCCCAGTTCGAGCTTTTAAAACTGCTGGCCGGAAAAGTTCAGAATGTTACGGTCGTTGGGGATGACGACCAGTCAATTTACCGCTTCCGCGGTGCGGCGATCTCCAACATCCTGAACTTTGAAAAGATCTATAAAAAAACCAAAAAGATCGTTCTAAAAAGAAATTACCGTTCAACCCAGCTTATACTTGACGCTTCCCACCGTTTGATCAAGCAGAACGATCCCGACCGGCTTGAAGTTCGCGCGGGTATCGATAAAAAGTTGATCGCGGAAAGAGGGGGAGGGAAAAAGAAAGTTGAACACCGGCAGTTTGACCGGGTTTCTTCCGAAGCCGACTGGGTGGCAAAAACGATAAGTGAAAGCGGGCGGAGCCTGCGGGATTTTGCGATACTTACCAGGTCAAATGCCGATGCCGAACCTTTCCGCCAATCGCTCAATATGCTTTCGATCCCGTACGCCTTTTCCGGCGGTGGGGGGTTGTATGTTTTCCCCGAAGTGAAGCTGGTGGTCTCATTCTTGAGAGTTATCGGCGACCTGGCCGACAACGTTTCCCTTTTTGACCTTTCGCTCTCCCAGCTTTACCGGCTTGATCCTCTGGATATGCAAAAAATAAGCACTTTCGCGAAAAGGCGCAATTATACTTTGCATTTTGTTTTTGCCCATATCGATGAATCGCAAGACAAAGATTCGGAATTTTTTGTATTAAATGACATCAAGGAGAGCTCTATCGATGTGATCGAAAAGATGATCTCCGATGTCGAATACTATCTCGATTTCGCGAAAACGCATTCGACCGGCGAAGTGCTTTACCAATTCCTGAAGAGATCGGGCTATCTTGAAAAACTCACACGGGATGAGTCGCTCGAAAATGAGAACCGGCTGAAAAATCTGGCGGCCTTTTTTGATAAAGTAAGGAAATTCAAGGATATCGCGGAAACAGACCGGGTCAATGAATTCATTAAATACCTTAATATACTGAAAGAATCGGGAGAAAACCCCGAAGCCGCCCAGCCCGATATCGATATGGACGCGGTAAATATCATGACCGTGCACAAGGCAAAAGGGCTTGAATTCCCGGTTGTTTTTATGACCTCGCTGGTATCGGAAAAGTTTCCCGTCCGCTCTCGCCGGGATCCCATCGAACTGCCGATGGAACTGTTAAAAGAAGAGCTTCCGTCCGAGGATTTTCATCTTCAGGAGGAGCGCCGTCTTTTTTATGTCGGGATGACCAGGGCCAGAGATGAACTTTATTTTACTTCATCGGTCGATTACGGCGGCAAAAGAGAAAGAAAAGTCTCGCAATTCGTTCTGGAGGCGCTTGATCTTCCCAAAGCCGACATTAAAACTTTCAAGAAAAAGCCGATCGACCAGATCGCCCTGTTCGCGCCGCAGGAGATCAGTTTTCCGCCGGCAAAAAAGCTGGCGCCAAACGAGGTCCTTTCGCTTTCTTATTACCCGATCGATGATTATCTGACCTGCCCGTTAAAATATAAGTATATCCATGTGCTGAACGTTCCTTTGCTCCCAAGCCACACTATAATGTATGGCTCCGCCCTTCATAAAGCGGTGCAGGCGTATTTTACGGCCAGGCTGAACAAGCAGAAATTCTCCAAAAAGGACCTGATCGGCATTTTTAAAAATAACTGGAGTTCTGAGGGGTTTATTTCCCGCCAGCATGAGGAGGCGCGATTAAAATCCGGACTTAACGCTCTCAATAAATTTTACGCGGAACAGAAAAAGTCAAAGCTCAAGGTCAGATATGTCGAAGAAGAATTCAGGATCGTAAGGGACAACATCCAGGTTAAGGGAAGATGGGACCTTGTATTGGAGGAATGCGTAAAGCGTAATGCGAAATGCGTAACGCGAATTATTGATTTTAAGTCGACGGAAGTTAAAAGTCAGGAAGACGCAGACAGGAGGACGAAAGAAAATAATCAGCTTACGATCTACGCTCTGGCGTGGAAAGAAATGTTCGGCGTGATCCCCGATCGGCTGCAATTGTATTTTCTTGACAGCGGACTGATCGGCTCGGCGGAAAAAACGGAAAAGGACCTGGGAAAGATGTGGGAAAAGATCAAGACCGTCGCGGCGTCGATCCGCGAGGCCGATTATCGCGCCGCGCCGTCAAAGATCAAATGCGGATATTGCCCGTATAATGAGATTTGTCCCAGTTCGGTGGTATAATTACGTAATACGTAATGCGATATGCGTAATGCGGAGGTTGAAATTGATGCAGTTAATTATTTTGATCTTTTTGATAATCATTGTGGCGATCCTGCTGGCGCTGGGATATTTATTCCTCAACGGCAAGAAGCCCGCGGAAGACCAGTCGCAGAAGCTGATGCTTGAGATCATAGAGAACCTGCGGAAGGAAGTGGCTGATACGACTTCAAAGAGCAGGCAGGAGATACAGTTGAACCTTTCAAAAATAAGCGAACAGCTGATGAAGGGGATTTCGGATTCATCACAGGTTATGCAGAAGCAGTTCCATCAAAGCGCCACGATTATAAAAGACGTCACGGAAAAGCTGGTAAAACTTGACGAGACCAACAAGCAGGTGCTCGATTTTTCAAAGCAGCTCCAGAGCCTTGAAAATATTTTGAAAAACCCGAAACAGAGAGGCATCCTGGGTGAGTATTTTCTCGAAGCGCTTTTGACCAATGTTCTCCAGCCGAACCAATACCAGATGCAGTATAAGTTCAAGAACGGCGACCTGGTCGACTCGGTGATCTTTTATCGCGACAAGATCATCCCGATCGACGCTAAATTTTCCCTCGAAAAATACAACAAGATAATGGAAGAAAAAGAAGAAGCGCGGAGAGCGCAGCTTGAAAAAGAATTCAAGATGGACATCAAGAACAGGATAGATGAAACTTCGAAATATATACGGCCGCTTGAAAATACCACCGATTTCGCGTTTATGTTCATTCCCGCGGAAGGCGTTTATTACAACTTGCTTGTTTACAAGATCGGGACAATAGAAATTTCGTCCCAGGACCTGATCGAATATGCTTTTAAAAAACACGTGATAATCGTGTCCCCGACCTCATTTTTTGCTTATCTCGAAACTGTTCTTCAAGGCATGAAAGCGATCAAGATGGAAGAAAACATCAAAACGATAATATTAAAAGTAGGAGAACTGGGGCGGCACCTTAAGGCCTATGAAACGTATATGCAAAAAGTTGGCGGCAGTCTGGACACTACCGTAAATCAATACAATCAAGCCTATAAGGAATTCGGGAAAATCGACAAGGATATTTATAAAATAACGGAAGGCGAAGTTGAGATGGAATCCAGCCCTTTGCTTGTTGATCGCACTATGAACGAATAGTTAAAAAACCGCTTGACAAAAAATTGGCAGATTATATCATTTATAAAGCCCTTTACTTTGGGCATGAGGAGGTGATTTGAATGAAAAAAGTATTAGCGTTATTGTTAGTAGTGGCATTTGTGTTTACAGTTGCGGCTCCCTCCTTCGCAGCAGCGAAGAAAGTGGCAGTTAAGAAAGTGGTAAAGAAGGTAGTAGCTAAAAAGGCTGCTCCCAGTCTTGAAGCGCAGCTGAAGACCTTACAAGCCAAGTTGGCGAAGACAAAGGTGAAGGCGACAAAAGCTTCCCTTCAAAAGCAGATCGCAGCCCTAAAGGCAAAGATCGCGGCTCAGAAGGTAGCAATTGCTCCTCCGCCACCGCCGCCACCGGTTGCGGTTCCACCGCCACCACCGCCAGTTAGAGCAGCTCCTCCAGCGCCAGCCCCAACGGGGTTGTTCGGTATGGGACTCCAGACCGCAGTGGAGGGTGGATTAGTAGCTGGTATGTTAGGCGTTTCCGGCAATTTGCTCCTGGCCGATCCTATGGGCCTGGGCGCGATGGTTGGATTACCGGCGAATTCTGTCATGTACAAACTCGGAGTGGGTATTGCTTCGGGCAATGACATGAACAGCAAGACCTGGAAGGCGTTACCTATAACTCTCGGCGGCGTGATCATGCTCCCAGCAGATATGATGGGCGGCATTGAATCATTCGTCGGAGGCGGGATCAACTACGTTGTCTACCGCACCGGTCAGACAAGCGGCAGTCTCGGCGGCGACATTTATGTCGGCATGCAAGGAGATCTCGGCTTAGGTGGAAAGACCTACGGACAAGTTGGTTACTCAATTTTGAGGACCGGCACGTCTGATAAGGGTGCTTACTCCAGCAAGAGTGTTTCGGTACAGGTTGGTCAGAAGATTCTTCTGTAATAGAGCAGGGGCCTTATTCTTTATAATGGAAACATGGAAACATTATGAGGGCGGGGCCCCTCGCTTTTTGAATTACCCAATTAACAATTTCCCAATTAACAACTAGGTGTTGCTTCGCAACATTATAATTAAATAAATCCCGAACGAAGTGAGGGAAACCTTGTTGTTAATTTAGTAATTATTAATTGTTAATTAAAAATCAGGTTCTGTTCGGTAAGGATAAGCCTGTGCAATTTCCCGCTTGAATCATTCGTATCATCAAACCTCACCCGTATATAGTTCGAGGTCAGGCCTTCGCCTTTACGTTCTACCAGTATTTCAACTTCTTTCTCGATATATTTTTCCGCGAATGTCCGCATGAGCTTTGCGCGAAGTCCGTTCAAAAGGGCGTATCTTTCTTTTTTTATCCCGACCTCGACCTGTCCGGTCATTTTGGCCGCCGCGGTAAGATCGCGCTTTGAATAAGTAAAGACATGCAGGCGGGAAAACCCGATCTTTTCTATTGTCTCAACCGTGTTCCTGAACTCTTTTTCCCCCTCTCCAGGGAATCCGGTTATAACATCGGTGGTTATTCCGCAGTCAGGGACGGAATTTCTTATTTTATCGATCAATGCAGCGTATTCCGCCACATTATATTTACGGTTCATCAACTTCAAGATCTTATCATCGCCGGATTGTAGCGGGATGTGGAGGTGATGGCAGACTTTTGGATTATTGGCGATCGTTCTTATTAATTCATCTGAAACGTATTGCGGTTCGATGGAAGACAGGCGGATGCGAAATAAATTGTTTATCTTTGACAGCTCATTGATGAGCGGGGATAATTTTCCCCAGGCGCCCAGATTTATGCCCGTTAAAATAATTTCCCTCGCGCCCGATTCTACCAGGGCATGAGCTTCTTTTGATATTTCCGCCAAGCTTGAGCGCTTTTCGTATGGCTTTTCTCGATTTCCTGTCCGCATCGGCGGTAACCGTACAGGTATTTATAATGTATACATCGGCCGGCTGGCCAAAATCAACAATTTTGGATTTAGGATTTAGGATTTTGGATTTTAAGCCCAAGGATTGGGCTTGGTTGGCCCGGCAGCCGAGGGTATAGATGGCGAAAGTCTTATCCATTAAATAATTATAACAAAGTTTATGGCGCGCGGGAAAGCCGGCAGATATAAATTTCACCGAAGAAAATAAAAAATACCAGTTGACAGAAATCATATTGATTGTATAATTATAGGCACCAATGATTCTCCAACATTGCGGGGAAAATAAAATAGAATGTTTGATCGAAACCAGCGGCAGTATGCTGGTTTTTTTGTTTGGGGAATAAGCGGGGAAATTAAAATCATGAAAAGAACATTGTTTTTATATCTGATCGTTTTATTGTCCGGAATAATTTTTATGGCTTCGGGCGCTTATGCGGCTGCTCCGGATTATATCCTTATTCAAGGCGTAATTACCGGCGAGACTCCCGATCAAATAAGTATTTCAATAAGCACGAGTGAGAGCGGAGGATCCCAGTTGATGAGTTGGGGATGGACCGTGGTTGCTGATAAAAGTCAAGAAATCGATCCTGATTTGTGGGGCTTTGCTTTAGGGAAAGTATATATAGACAAGAGCGGTTTTTTTAATGTCCATTTTTCGACAAGGCAAAAAATATTTCTACCGGGAATCCCTGATAAGGTGATCTATTTTGATCAGCCCTGTTATGTGGAGATCCAGGCAGGAAAAGGCAATAATTGGTCTACTTTGACCCCCCGCCTCCCCGTAAGCTCCGCGCTTTGCGTGCTAAATGCCAGAAATGTGGTA
>JBAZPF010000047.1:0-9068 GCA_041648295.1 Candidatus Margulisiibacteriota bacterium
GAGCCGAAACAGTGTTGTTGATAACACGGGAATTTTGTCCGGCATTGATCGCGTAATAAGAGCCGTTGGTGTCTGTTCTCTTGACGTAAAATCCTTCAAGCGTCGCGCCGCTTGCCAGGCTCACGGTATGATCGACTGTGCTTTGCGAGTCGATCGTGGCCAGGCCGGTTGAAGTAGATAAAAAATAACGCCCTGTAATAGTGATCGGGAAACTTTCGCCAAGCGCCGCGTTATACGTTCCGGACACCACGTGAATGGTGTCGCCGACCGCCGACGTGGCCGCCGCATAGGTCAGAGTTTTCCAAGCCGTGCCGGCGGTTAAGCCGTCCCCGGAATTATCGGGAGCTGAAGCATCGACATAATAATCGGTGGCGGCACAGGCCGATCCAAAAAGAAAAAAAATTAACAAGCCAAAGATTATAATCTTTTTACTGTTCATAATAAAGATGAAGCCGCGAATCCTTTCGATTTTTGAATTATATGCTGTTATATGAGGTTAAACAAGTTATTTTTTGGGGAAAAAATGAATGCCCTCACCCAGGTCTTCTCAAGTAAGAGAACTTAATTTTATGCGCCCTCTCCCAAAGGAGGGTGTCCAACAACGGTGCAGTATAGGTACAATGGTAACAAAGTAGACCGGGCACATAGGTAACAGTTAAGGTATAAGCAAGGGGGTGGCGCTTATGCCTTGGAAGGAAACCTGTGCCATGGAAATAAAAAGAGAAATGATTAACGATTGGCTAAAAAAGGAGCATAACATCACAGACTTAAGCACTAGCTATGGAGTAAGCCGAAAGACCATATACAAATGGATCGAACGGTTTAGGCTGCACGGGTTCGAGGGGCTTGAGGAATTATCCCGTGAACCCTTGCGTCACCCCAATGCTACTCCAATAGAGATCGCAGAAACGATCTTGAGCTTGAAAAGACGCAAAATGAAATGGGGGCCCAGGAAGATTCTAGCTAAATTGAAAAACGAACAGCCTGCTATCATCTGGCCGTCAGACAGCACAGGGAACAAGATATTGAAAAAACATGGCCTTGTCTATCCGCGTAAGCATAGGCTTCGCACTCCGCCTTACACCACGCCATTTATTGGCTGTGAGCAGCCGAATGCTGTTTGGAGCGCTGATTACAAAGGACATTTCAAGATGGGTAATGCCCAGCGTTGTTATCCCTTAACGATGTCAGACAATTATAGCCGCTATTTGCTAGGTTGTTGGGGATTGACCCGTCCTACGTACGAACAGACTAAGCCTTGGTTCGAATGGGCTTTCATTAACTACGGCCTGCCTAATGCCATTAGAACAGATAATGGTCAGCCTTTTGCTTCGCGGGGGTTGGGCGGCTTGTCCAGGCTCGGAGTCTGGTTTATTAAGTTGGGAATAAGGCCGGAGAGGATTGAACCTGGCTGTCCGGAGCAAAACGGCAGACACGAAAGAATGCATCGAACCTTAAAAGAAGCTACCGCTAGCCCACCCAAAAGCGGCCAGGAGAAACAACAAGAAGCCTTTAATGCCTTTATGGAAGAATACAATGAGGAACGGCCGCATGAGGCTCTGGGGCAAAAGCCGCCAGCCTCTATTTATCATGCATCACCAAGAATTTACCCTATGAGAATGCGGAAGGTTGAATATGACTCCAATGTAACCGTACGTTATGTGACAAACAGGGGATGTATTAAATGGCGAGGAAGTTTGATCTTCTTGGCCGAGCCCTTATGTGGTGAATATGTTTCATTAAAACAGGTCGATGATCACCGCTGGGAAGTGCGTTTTAGCTTTTATCTTCTAGGCCATCTGGATGAAACAAAAGGGAAGGTAATTAAATAATGAGTGTTACCTATGTGCGTACACTGGATTGTTACCCATGTCCTCTATTGCACAGCCGACACCCATTAACTTGTATTAACCAGTCCTTCTCCCTTTGGGAGAAGGAGAAAAAATAAACTTTTTGTTAACATAAACTTGGATGAGGGCCAAAGCCATTTATGATGTATAATTATAACATGTTTGAATGTGTGCCTAATTTTTCAGAAGGCGAAGACCAGGACCTCATTGACCAGATCTTATCGTCGGTCAAGACCGCAAAGGTTTTAAATGTCCATTCCGACCCGGACCACAACCGATCGGTCGTTACGATGGTCGGGGACGCAAAAGGGATAAAACAAGCCGCTTTTGATCTAACCGCCCGTGCCGAACAGCTTCTTAATATCAATGAGCATACAGGCGTTCATCCGTTCATAGGCGTAATGGATGTTATTCCGTTCATCCCTCTTTCCGGCTCGACCATGAAAGAGGCGGCAGAGATCGCCCGCGAAACGGGAAAGGATATTTGGGAAAAGCTGAAAATACCGGTTTATTATTATGGAGAAGCGGCAAAGATCGCGGAACGCCGGGACCTTCCCTATGTCAGGAAGGGAGGATACGCGGCGCTTAAGAACGAGATAAATGAAAAGCACAGGATCCCCGACCTTGGCAAAGAACTTCATCAAACCGCGGGTGCGACCGCAGTCGGCGCGCGAAACTTTCTGATCGCTTATAATGTCGATCTGGCAACCAATGACCTTGATACTGCCAGATCGATCGCAAAGAACATCAGAGAGAAGAGCGGGGGGCTAAAGGGGGTGCGGGCGCTGGGGTTGGAGCTTAAAAGCCGGGGGATAACGCAGGTATCGATCAACATTATCGATCATAAAGAAACATCGATCATACAAGTGTTCGATCAGGTCAAGACCTGGGCAAAAGAGTATGAAGTCGAAATAGTAGGGTCAGAATTAGTGGGACTTATTCCCAAAGACGCCTGTTTCCCGGACATGAAGGAAGATTTGAAGATGGCTAATTTTAATGATGGATTGATAATAGAAAACTTGCTTAAATGACCGCGATCGAATTAGGCCGCATCCCTTGTTTTTTTTACATTGAGTTCCCCTAGAATAAATCCGATTACGCTCTTCTCGCTTCTTCTAGGTCTGTGAAAGTAGTTAAAATAAAGGCCCTCTAATGAAAACCCAAGGCCTTTTAATGGTTTTTTAAATGACTCTAGAGTTACCGGCAAACCATGATCCTTCATCATTTTACGAACCAGATATTTTTGGGTAGAGACTGGCAGCTTGCTCCAGGGGATCCTTCTTTTTTCATCATTACCTATGGCTTTTAATATTGTTAACTGTTCTCTAAGCGGCAACTCGCCAAAGGTTGGAAGCTCAAGATATTTAAACATATATTCAATGGCATCTATATGATCGGCCGCTTTCGATAACTGCCACTTCTTAAAAAGGTATTCATGCAGCCCGGTCAGCTTCATGCTTAATCCTTTAAGTGCCGGGGGAGGCGCCCCTTTGTTAGTCCTGAAATGTTCGGACCTTAATTCGTAAATGGAGATCCCTAACTGCTCGGCCAGAGACTCAAGAAGGATGGCGCTGATCCTTTTTAGCCCATCGCGGACTTCCGCATTGCTATATTCAAATCCCCTTTCCCAATATATCATCATTCCTTTCTTTGCTTTATATTCTATCGCAACGTCCCAGGTTAAAAGCCTTTCTCTAATGTTGCTCATAACCGGATTTTCAATGCCGGTCAGGTTGGCAAGGTCCACTTTTTCAATATGCAGTTGAGCGCTGCGGGCCGCAACCACGACCATGGTTTCGGTTTCTCCTGCCAGCTTTGCCAGACGGCAGCAGTCCACATAAGTTTTTCCGCCCCAATTGACCGTGGATGAGGGAATATGGTTAGCAAATCTGAATTGTCCCCGGGTAGGGGTTTTTATTCCGGTTATATCTATTAGTTTCATATCACTATTATATTTTCGACAGTAAAGCGGAATAATTTCAGTTTTAATAAGAACATTATTTATGTTAAAATTGGGAAAGTCATATGGATCAAGAAATTCCAAAAGTATATAACCCGACGGATGTCGAGCAGAAATGGTACAAATTCTGGGAGGAAAACGGCTTTTTCAAGCCTAACAACCTAGCCGCCAAACCACCTTTCACTATAGTGATTCCCCCTCCGAATATCACCGGTTCGCTCCACATGGGCCACGCGCTGAACAATTCGATCCAAGACCTGTTAATCCGTTATAAGAGGATGAACGGATTTAGGGCTTTGTGGGTTCCGGGGACAGACCACGCCGGTATCGCCACGCAGAATGTGGTCGAGCGCGAACTGAAAAAAGAAGGCAAGCGAAAAGAAGACCTTGGACGGGAAAAATTCATTGAAAAAGTTTGGGAGTGGAAGAAGGAATACGGAGGCAAAATAACCCAGCAATTAAGACGGCTTGGGGCTTCCTGCGATTGGTCGCGAGAGCGATTTACCATGGACGAAGGCCTGTCTCGCGCCGTCCGTCGCCATTTTGTTCAATTATATAATGAAGGCCTCATTTATCGCGGCAAAAGGATCATCAATTGGTGCCCGCGTTGTAAAACGGCTATTTCCGATATTGAAGTGCAATACGAAACAAAAAAGAGCCATCTCTGGCACATTAAATACGGGCCGATAACGGTTGCAACCACCAGACCGGAAACGATGCTCGGCGACACTGCGGTCGCGATAAACCCCAAAGATGAACGCTATAAACATATATGGGGGAAAACCGTAGAGCTTCCCCTGGTCGGCAGGCATATTCCTATCATTAAAGATGATTTTGTGGATCCCGAATTTGGAACTGGAGCGGTAAAAGTTACTCCCGCCCATGACCCCAACGATTATGAGATGGGGATGAGGCACAATTTGCCGTTTATCAATATCTTAACTCCGGACGGCCATATAACATTTAATGAATTTTCAGATGAGGAAAAGATTCGGTTAAAAGATTCCGGGATCGAAGGGCTTGACCGGTTTAAAGCCAGAGAAAAAATAGTTGAGATGCTGCAGGAAAAAGGCTATCTGGTTAAGATCGAGGATTATGAAACATCGATCGGGCATTGCTACCGCTGTAATACAGTGATCGAACCGTATCTGTCCGATCAATGGTTTGTAAAAGTAAAACCTCTGGCAGAAAAAGCGATTGGCGCGGTTGAGGAAGGAAACGTCAAGTTTGTGCCCGAACGCTGGACAAAAGTTTACCTCCAATGGATGACCAACCTTCGCGACTGGTGCATTTCCCGCCAGCTCTGGTGGGGTCATCAGGTCCCGGCCTGGTATCGGGGAGAAGAAATGTATGTCGGAGAAGAACCGCCAAAAGGCGAAGGCTGGACGCAGGATCCGGACGTTTTTGACACCTGGTTCTCGTCCGCTTTGTGGCCATTCTCGACCCTGGGCTGGCCGGATGAGACCGAAGATCTAAAAACCTATTATCCGACCGATGTTTTAGTCACCAGCTACGACATTATTTTCTTCTGGGTGGCGAGGATGATAATGGCCGGCCTGCATTTTATGGGGAAAGCGCCTTTCCATACGGTTTATTTCAACGCCCTGGTAAAAGACATCCACGGCAAAAAGATGAGCAAGTCCTGGGGCAACGTGATCGATCCTCTTGAAGTGATCGATAAGGCGGGGGCGGATGCACTGCGATTCGCATTTTTATCCCTAACCGTCGGCCAGGGCCAGGATGTGAAAATATCCGAAGACAAGATAACCGAATCCAGAAACTTTGCCAATAAGATCTGGAATGCCAGCCGGTTTGTGCTCATGAATATCGACAGCAAGATCAAATTGGGAATCCCCGATGACCCTAGTCTGGCGGATAAATGGATATTAAGCATTTATAATCAACTAATAATAGATTTAAATGTCTATCTGGAAAAGTATGAGTTTGGAGAAGCGGCCCGTATTCTCTACAATTTTATTTGGGGGGAATTTTGCGACTGGTATATTGAGATATCAAAGCCAGACCTTTATTCGCAGGATAAAAGTAAAAAGGAAAAAGTCCTTAAAGTATTAACCTATGTGTTAAACGGAACGCTAAAACTCCTTCATCCGTTTATGCCATTTATAACCGAAGAGATCTGGCAGGTGCTCAAGGAAAAGGTGGATGGGGCGGGGGACGAGAAGAGCATAATGATCTCTAAATGGCCAGAAGCGGATAAAAAGAAGATCGATCCTGCTGCGACCTCGAGCATAGAATATTTGAAGGGGATAATCATGTCGGTAAGGAATATCAAGGCCGAATTGGGCGCGCAGACCAAAGAAGTGGAAACAGTCTACATTCTGCCCGGAAAAGATGAAGAGGTCAACCTGAAAAAGGGAGAAAGCGTAATTAAAACACTTGGCAGGGTAAAACAAATAAAACTGATCGGCTCGGGAAAGGAAAAGCCGTCGCACTCTGCGATCGGCTCCGCATTTAACTCGAAAATTTTTGTTCCGTTGGAAGGTCTGGCCGACATAAGCAAAGAGCTTGAAAGGCTTGATAAGGAATCGCAAAAGATCGTACAGGAAATAGAGAGAATAAAGAAAACCCTGGCAGATGAGAATTTCTTGAAGAACGCGCCCGGTACTGCGGTTGAAAGCCACAAGCAAAAAATTATAGAGCTGGAGCAGAGGAATAAGCTTCTGGCGGAAAAGAATAAAGAATTAGTCTGATTGCGGGGTAGCGGTCTGCGATATCTCTTTTATCTTTTTTATTTCAATTGCCATCCCGTTCTCGGCATCGATCTTGAGCAATACCGCATTGAATAAAGCCGGGCCGGTATTGGTCGGCTCAAACTTTTCCGGCATCTGCGTCCTAAACCTTTTTATTATTTGCTCTTTGTTCATCCCGATTATCGAATCGAGCGCCCCGACCATGCCGACATCAGAAATAAAGGCGGTTCCGTCCTTGAAAATGCGATCATCGGCGGTCATGACGTGGGTATGCGTTCCTAATACGGCGGAAACCTTTCCGTCCAGATACATGGCAAAAGCGGTTTTTTCCGAAGTCGCTTCGGCATGAAAATCGACTATGATGATCTTGGCAAATTCTCTTATCTTTGGAAGGACACGGTCAGCCGCCTGAAAAGGATCGTCGATGCACTGCATAAAAACCCGGCCCAGAAAATTGGTGAGGCCGACCTTTATCCCGTTTACATCAAGGATCAAAAAATCCTGGCCGGGAGTTCCCGGCGGAAAATTAGCCGGCCGGACCAGCTTGGTGAAAGAGCCGATCTTCTGAATAAGCTCCCTCTTTTCCCAAAGATGATTGCCCATGGTGATGGCGTCAACGCCCATTTCGATCAATTCGTTATAGATCTTTTCGGTTATGCTGTAGCCGTGGGCGGAATTTTCCCCGTTGGCGATGACCAAGTCGATCTTATGCCTCTTTTTGATTTCAGGCAGGAGCTCCCTGACGGTGCTCCTGCCTAAAGAACCAACTATATCGCCTATAAAGAGAACGGTTATATTATTTTGCGACATCCTGCGACCTTGTTTCCCTAATCACGGTGACCTTAATCTCTCCCGGATATTCAAGATCCGATTCGATCTTTTTGGCAATGTCATGAGCGAGTTTTACGGCCATAAGATCGTCTATTTTGTCCGGTTGAACGATGACCCTTACCTCGCGGCCCGCCTGGATCGCAAACACCCTGTCAACGCCTTCAAACGATTTGGCTACCGATTCCAGCTTCTCCAATCGTTTTACATAAGCTTCGAGAGTGTCTCTTCTTGCCCCCGGCCTGGCCGCGGAGATCGCGTCCGACACTAAGACCAGGATGGCTTCAATGGTTTGCGCGGGGATATCTTCATGATGGGCTTCGATCGCGTGAACGACTTCCGGAGACTCTCCCGCTTTTTGAGCGAAGAGGGCGCCAAGTTTTGTGTGTGTCCCTTCTACCTCTTGATCTATGGCTTTGCCGATATCGTGGAGCAGGCCGGCTCTTTTTGCCAGCTTAACGTTGACCCCAAGTTCGGCGGCGATCATGCCGGCCAGATGGGAAACTTCTTTGCTGTGCTGAAGCACGTTCTGCCCGTAGCTGGTACGATAATGAAGCCGGCCGAGCAATTGGATCAATACTGCCGGCAATCCGTGGACATCGCACTCGATCGTTGCCGCTTCCCCATGCTCCCACATGGCCGCTTTCAGCTCCGCTTTGCTTTTTTCATACATTTCTTCGACCCGGGCCGGATGGATACGGCCGTCAACGATCAATTTATTAAGAGTTAAGCGGGCCGTTTCTCTTCTTAACGGGTCAAAGCTTGAGAGGATCACCGCTTCCGGCGTGTCATCAACGATGAGGTCGACACCGGTGCGGGTTTCAAACGCGCGGATATTCCTTCCTTCGCGGCCGATGATCCTTCCCTTCATGTCATCTGACGGCAGCTCAACGATCGTGGTAGTGGTCTCAACCACATGGTCGACCGCGCAGCGCTGAATGGCGGTAGCCAATATTTCGCGCGCTTTTTTCTCCGATTCTTTCTTTACTTCTTCTTCCTGTTTTTTGATCATGATCGCGGCATCTTTATCAAGTTCTTTTTGCAGGCTTTCGAGGAGTATCTTTTTGGCCTCTTCTTTTGGCAGGCCGGACACTTTTTCCAGTTCCTCTATCTGCTTTTCGCGCGCTTTGGCCAATTCCGCGCGCAAAACATCAAGGCTTTCGGCAAGCTCTTTAAGCTTTTTTTCCGAAGCTTCGACCGCGTGCTCTTTCTTTTCAAGGTGGTCTTCCCTCTGCAGAAGGCGTTTTTCAATGGTTGAAAGTTCCGTTTTTCGTTCGCGGGTTTCCTGATCGAACTCTCTCCTCTGCCTTACCGCTTCTTCTTTTGCCTCAAGCACCGCTTCCTTGCGTTTGGTCTCGGCCTCTCTTTTGGCGTCTTCCAAAATTCTTTTAGCGGTTTCTTCCGCTATCTTTATCTTCTGGTCCGCCATTTGCCTTTTTATCATAAGATAGGCGACCAGCAGGCCAAAGACGACCGCCGCGGCGATCAAAAAATATAAAATAACTTCTATCGACATTTAAATCACATCCTTTTCAATTAAGCTCTGGCCTGGGGACGAACCGCTTTTTTCTGCGCCGCCGCTGCCGGCTTTTCACTTTCGCCGGCGATTGCTTTTCTTATGCGGCTCTCTATTTTCCCTGCGACCGCGGAATGGTCCTTAAGGAACTGCATGCTCTGCTCATAACCCTGTCCGAGCCTTTCGCCTTCAAACGCGTACCA
>JBAZPF010000048.1:0-9044 GCA_041648295.1 Candidatus Margulisiibacteriota bacterium
GTACACATAACTGCAGGGGTCTCCGCGCTGGCAGTGGCGATGGTGATCGGCAAGCGCAAAGGATACGGCAAGACCCCGATGGAGCCGTCAAATATTGCTTTTACCGTACTGGGCGCGTTTTTACTCTGGTTTGGCTGGTTCGGATTTAACGGCGGATCGGCGCTTTCTGCCGGACCGCTGGCGGCATCAACAATTCTTGCTACCAATTCCGCTGGGGCGGCGGCCGGATTGACATGGATGATAATCAGCTGGGTACACAAGCGGCCGAGCGTTTTGGGTTTGGCGACCGGCGCAATCGTGGGGTTGGCGGCAGTTACTCCGGCATCGGGTTTTATTAATCCGCTTTCCGCGATTGTGATCGGCATGGTAGCGGCGGCGCTTTCATATTACGCGATCATTATCAGAATGAAGATCAATTTTGACGAATCACTGGATGTTTTTGCCTGCCATGGGGTGGGTGGGATGTGGGGAATTATTGCCACCGGCCTTTTCGCGGAAAAAGCGATCAACCCGGCAGGAGCGAACGGCTTGTTCTTCGGCAATCCCGGACAGTTGGGCGTGCAATTATTGACGGCGATCTCGATCGCCGTGTTCTCGTTTGTTGTTTCTTTTGTACTGGCAAAAATAATTGACGCGATATTCGGTTTGCGGGTTTCAGAAAACGAAGAAGATGTAGGCTTGGATATTTCCCAGCATGGCGAGACGGCATATTAAAGGAAAAGATTAAAATGGACATGAAAAAGATAGAAGCGATAATTCGGATAGAAAAACTGGACGAGGTCAGGATCGCGCTTGAAAAAGAAGGGTTCGTCGGAATGACGGTCACGGAGGTAAAAGGGCGCGGCAGCCAGAAGGGGATCACGCTCGAATGGCGCGCGGGCGAGTACCGCGTTGAATTTTTGCCCAAGTTAAAAATTGAACTGGTGGTGGATGAGT
Source organism: Candidatus Margulisiibacteriota bacterium (assembly GCA_041648295.1). Classification (GTDB taxonomy): domain Bacteria; phylum Margulisbacteria; class WOR-1; order XYC2-FULL-46-14; family WPAF01; genus JBAZPF01. The sequence goes on from JBAZPF010000048.1 coordinate 937, forward strand.
TTGACGTTGAAAGGGCGGTAAAAGTATTGATCGAAGCAGCGCGAACTGGAAAGACCGGGGACGGCAAAATATTCGTTTATCCCGTGGACAATGTCATCAGGGTAAGGACCGGAGAAAGAGGCAAAAAAGCGCTTTAGAATATGATATAATCGGGCATCTAGGAGGATTCACATGGAAAAATTAGATGCCGCAAAAAAAGAAGTGCTGGAAAGGGCCAAATCAGACGGTGTTAAGTTCATCAATCTCCAATTTACCGATATCATGGGATCGATCAAATCGGTCGCGATCCCAATCGGCCGTCTCCCCGACGCGTTAGAAAAAGGCGTATGGTTTGACGGCTCTTCAATACTCGGCTTTGTGCGTATCTGCGAGTCCGATATGTACCTTAATCTTGACCCTTCAACCTATATGGTAACCCCCTGGACCCCGGAAGAGAGAAGATCAGCCCGCTTTATTTGCGATATTTATACCCCGGACGGCCTGCCTTTTGAGGGGGATCCCCGGTCTATCCTTAAAAGGAACCTGGCTGACCTGGAAAAACTTGGATATAAATACAATTGCGGACCGGAAGTGGAGTTCTATCTTTTTAAAAAAGAGGATGGGAAAATAAGCACTTCTCCCCACGATATTGGCGGATATTTTGATTATTCGCCGCGCGACATGGCCAGCTCGGTCAGAAAAGACATCGTAATCGCGCTCGAAGCGGTTGGCATGGAAGCAGAAATGTCGCATCATGAAGTCGGTCCCGGCCAGCACGAAATAGATGTGCGCTATGCCGACGCTCTTACCGCCGCCGACAACGCCATAACCTTAAAATATACGATCAAGGCCATCGCCCAGCGCCACGATCTTTATGCTTCGTTCATGCCAAAACCGTTGTACGGCCAGGCGGGAAGCGGAATGCACGTGCATCAATCACTGTTTAACAAGAAAGGGGAAAATGCTTTTTTTGACGCAAGCGATAAATATAAGCTTTCGGAATTGGCGTATCAATTCATGGCCGGACAGCTTGAACATGCAAAAGCGCTGGCGGCGGTGGTCGCCCCAACGGTTAATTCTTACAAGCGGCTGGTTTCTGGTTATGAAGCCCCGGTTTACATTTGCTGGGCGCAGATCAACCGTTCGGCTTTGATAAGGATTCCTCGCTATTCTCCCGGCCGCGAACTGGCGACTAGGATAGAGCTTCGCTGCCCCGATCCTTCCTGTAATCCATATCTTGCTTTTTCAGCAATGCTCAAGGCGGGGATGGATGGAATAAAAAATAAATCAAAACCGCCAAAACCGGTGGAAGAAGATGTTTACGAACTCGAACCGTCCAGGCTTGAAGAGCTTAAGATCGACATGCTCCCGTTCTCGATCGCCCGGGCGATGGAAGAACTTAAAAAAGATAAAGTGGTGCAGGAAGCATTGGGCAAGCACACTTTTGAAAAACTTGTTGAAGCTAAACTCGCCGAGTTTGACGACTACCGCATGAGGATCACGCCCTGGGAGATAGAAAAATATCTGGATGCCTTTTAAATAAGGCGTCCCAAAATTTATCTTAAGGCCTGATCAATAGAACAATGAGCAACAAGATCATAAAAAAAGAAAAGCTGGCTTATAATATCCATCTTATAGAAGTTGAAGCTCCGCTTATTGCAAAGGCGGCCAAGCCTGGCCAGTTCATAGTTATAAGAATAAATGAAAAGGGCGAGCGCGTGCCTTTGACCATTGCGGATAAGCATGCGGAAAGCGGGACGATAGAGATAATTTTTCAGGAAGCCGGCGCCTCGACCAAATTTTTAGCCTCATTAAAAGCCGGAGAGTATATAAATGATATTTTGGGCCCGCTGGGCACGCCGGCGCACATCGAAAAGCTGGGCACGGTGGTTGTGATTGGCGGAGGGGTGGGCATTGCCGAGATCTATCCGGCCATCAAAGCGTATAAAAGTGCCGGAAACAAGCTGGTGACCATAATCGGGGCCAGATCAAAAGATCTTTTGATAAAAGAATCAAAAATCAAAGAGGCATCGGACGAATTGCATGTAACTACCGATGACGGCTCTGCCGGCAGAAAAGGTTTTGTCTCTGATATCTTAAAAGAGAGGATCGAAGGCAAAGAAAAAATAGGCCTGGTTTACGCGGTTGGCCCGGTGCCGATGATGGAAGTGGTTTCCAATGTTACCAAAGCGGCCGGAATTAAAACAGTCGTGTCGCTTAATACTTTAATGCTTGACGCGACCGGCATGTGCGGTGTCTGCCGGATCACAGTGGGAGGAAAAACAAAATTCGCCTGCGTGGACGGGCCGGAATTTGACGCGCATCTGGTGGATTTTGCGGAATTAAGGACCAGACTGGCAACTTATAAAGATAAAGAAAAAGAAGCACTGGAGCATATATGTCGGCTGATAAAATAGATCGTCATTTAATGCCGGAAAGGCCGGCAAACGATCGGATAAAAGATTTTGAGGAAGTGGCGCAAGGCTTTAGCTTTGAGGAAGCGGTGGCGGAGGCAAAGCGCTGCATCCAGTGCAAGAATCCCAAATGCGTTGGCGGCTGTCCGGTTGAGATTGATATTCCCGGATTCTTAAAATATCTGGCGGCAGGCGATATTGAAGGCGCGATCAAGAAGATAAAAGAAAAAAATTCTTTGCCGGCGGTTTGCGGAAGGGTTTGCCCGCAGGAAGACCAGTGCGAAAAGGTTTGCATATTGGGGATCAAGGGAAAACCGGTCGCGATCGGAGCGCTTGAGAGGTTTGCGGCGGACTGGGAGAGAGAGACTAAGAAGTTAGCCGGTAAGCCGGTAAGCCAGTTAGCTAGTGAAAAAATCGAAACGGGCACACGGGCATACGGGCACACGGGCACACGGGTTGCGGTGGTGGGGAGCGGGCCGGCGGGTTTAACCTGCGCGGGTGATCTGGCCAGAATGGGTTATAAGGTAACGATGTTTGAATCCCTCCATCTTCCCGGCGGAGTTTTAAGCTACGGCATTCCGGAATTCCGCCTGCCAAAAGAAATCGTAAAACTTGAAGTTGAGTTCGTAAAGTCGCTTGGCGTGGAACTGGTGTGCAACGCGCTGATCGGGCGCACTTTGACGATTGAAGAACTTTTTAAACAGGGATATAAGGCGATATTCATCGGCTCCGGCGCCGGACTGCCGAACCAATTAGGCGTGCCGGGAGAAAATTCCCAGGGCGTTTATTTTGCCAACGAGTTCCTTTTCCGCGTTAACATGATGAAAGCCTATAAATTCCCGGAATATTTAACTCCGGTATTAATGGGTAAAAGGGTGGCCGTATTTGGCGCCGGCAATGTAGCCATGGACGCCGCGCGCTGCGCGCTAAGGTTGGGCGCGGATAAGGTTTCCATCCTTTATCGTAGATCGCGCACAGAGATACCGGCCCGTCAAGAAGAAATCATCAGGGCGGAAGAAGAGGGTATTGAATTTACGCTGCTGGTAGCGCCGACTGAAATAATTGCCGATGATAAAGGCAGGGTAAAACAAGTTGAACTTCTCAAAATGGAGCTTGGCGAACCGGATGCATCCGGCCGCAGGCGTCCCGTTCCGGTTGCCGGTTCTGAATTCAAGTTGGACGTAGATATGGTGATCGTCGCGATCGGGAACTCTCCCAATCCTCTGATCCCAAAAGCCACACCCGAATTAAAGACCGAAAAATGGGGAGGGGTTATCATCAATAACGAAACTGCTACTTCAATTCCGGGCGTATTTGCCGGCGGGGATATCGTCAGAGGAGCGGCGACCGTTATTTCTGCGATGGGGGATGGGAAAGCAGCAGCCAAGGCGATCGACAACTACCTAATGTAGGGCAAGGGTTCATCCCTTGCCTATAACATGTAAGAGAAAAAGGGCAACGGACAAGCCGTTGCCCTACATTTTTAAACTATACTATACCGTGAGCAAGCATTGAACGGGCCACTTTTTCAAAACCGGCGATGTTGGCGCCGACCACCAGATTACCCGGCTGGCCGTATTCCTCCGATGATTTTTTAGCCTGCGCGTAAATACCCTTCATTATCCTTTCCAGGTATTTATCTACTTCTTCAAAACTCCATGACAGGCGCTGGCTGTTTTGAGCCATTTCTAATCCAGAAGTGGCAACCCCACCGGCGTTGGCCGCTTTGGCCGGGCCGAACCCGACCTTATTCTTTAAAAATACCTTTACCGCTTCAGGCGTTGAAGGCATGTTCGCTCCTTCTGCCACCGCCCAAACTCCGTTCTCAACCAATTTCTTAGCCGATTTTTCATCTATCTCGTTTTGGGTGGCGTTTGGAAGAGCGATATCGCATTTTACGCTCCAGATCCCATCGCAGCCTTCCGTATATTTGGCGTCCGGACGGTGCTTCAGGTAATCTTTTATCCTCTTTCTCTCTACCTCTTTAAGCTGTTTAACGATCTTAACGTCTATTCCGTCCTTGTCATAAATATAGCCGTTTGAATCACTGCAGGCTACGACCTTGGCGCCCAGCTGTTGGCATTTTTCAATAGCATAAATTGAAACGTTGCCGGAGCCGGAGCTTACGACCGTCGCGCCCTTGATCGATTTACCCATGTCTTTTAGCATTTCAAGCAGGAAATAGATCAATCCATAACCGGTAGCTTCGGTGCGGGTAAGCGAGCCTCCCCAATCAAGGCCTTTTCCGGTCAGGACGCCGGTAAATTCATTGCGGATCTTTTTGTACATACCGAACATATAGCCGATTTCCCGTCCGCCTGTTCCGATATCGCCGGCAGGAACATCAGTATCCGCCCCTATATGCTTGCAAAGTTCAGCCATAAAGCTCTGGCAGAAACGCATTACTTCCATATCCGACTTACCCTTTGGATCGAAATCGGATCCGCCTTTTCCTCCGCCCATAGCCAGGCTGGTCAGTGCGTTTTTAAATATCTGTTCAAAACCGAGGAATTTGATTATGCCAAGATAAACCGAAGGGTGCAACCTTATTCCTCCCTTATAAGGGCCGATCGCGCTGTTAAATTGTACACGGAAGCCGCGATTTACCTGAACCTGTCCTTTGTCGTCTACCCAGGGAACACGAAACATTATTTGTCTTTCCGGCTCAACCAGCCTTTCCAATATCTTTGCCTCTTTAAATTCGGGATGCTTTTCCAATACCGGGGCTACTGATTCCAAAACCTCCTGCACCGCTTGATGAAACTCTGCTTCGCCTGGATTCCTTTTTATGACCTGGTCCATTATTGCCTTTACCATTTGAGACACCTTCCTTATTTACTTTACTTATTGGACAAGATATTATACGGCAATGAGTTGCCGTATGTCAAGCGGCCATTATTTATGGTAAAATATTATCATGACAGATGAGATAGAAAGAAGAATAAACGCCATATTAAAGATCGTAAGCGAAACCTCCGGACCGATCGGCTCGGCGGAGATAGCGGAAAAGCTCAAAGACCAGGGAATTGAAATGTCCGAGAGAACGGTAAGGTACCACCTTAAGATGATGAACGAGAGAGGGCTGGTAAAAATATTCTGGAAAGAAGGGCGCGTCATAACCAGTAAGGGGATAGAGGAGCTGCGAAACGCTTTTGTCTCCGACAAGCTGGGCTTTATGAATGCCCGGATCGAGACTATGGCCTATAAGATGGATTTTGACCTATACGAAAAAAAAGGCAATGTTATCCTCAATGTATCTTATATCGGCAAAAAGGATTTTAAAAAAGCAATAAAATTCATGGCGCCGGTATTTAAGAAAAAATTCTCTACCGGAAGCAAAGTGGCGATAATAGAATCGGGAGAAAAGATTGGCTCGATCGAAGTGCCTCATGGCAAAATGGGGTTTGGCACACCCTGCAGCATCAACCTTAACGGCATATTATTGAGGCACGCGATCAATGTTGAATCGGTATTTGGCGGACTAATTGAAGTGGATAATGGCCGTCCGCTCCGTTTTACGGAGATCATCAATTATTCCGGATCAACTCTCGACCCGCATGAGATCTTCATTAAAAGCCGCATGACCAGCGCGGCCAGGGCGGCATACGGGGCAGGCAAGATCCTGGCCGGTTTAAGGGAAATTCCCGCCGCGTCGGTAAACGAAGCGGAGGCGATAATAAGAAAAGTGGAGGCAGCAGGGATAGGAAGAGCGCTTATGATCGGCAAAGCGGGACAGGCGCTGCTTGGGGTTCAGGTTGCAGGAGAGAGAGTCGGGATAGTTGTGCCCGGCGGCCTTAATCCAATAGCGGCGGTTGAGGAGAGCGGGATAGAAACAGAGAGCAAGGCTTTGCTTACTCTGATGGATTACAGCCGGCTGATCGACTTTGAGGCGATCTAGATGACTGCTCCCGGAATAGAAACCACCGGAATACCGGGACTTGATGACATCCTCCAGGACCTAAAAAGAGGCGATAATGTTGTCTGGCAGGTTGATGAAGTGGAGGATTTTATCCGCTTTGTTGATCCCTATGTGGAAAGAGCTAAAAAAGACGGCAAAAAGATAATCTACATAAGGTTTGCCGAACACCAGCCGCTGCTCAAAGAGAGCGATCAGGTCGCCGTGCATCAGCTTGACGCCAAAGCGGGCTTTGAAACTTTTGCCAAGCAGGTGCATGACATAATAACCGCGGGAGGGGTGGGGGCTTTTTACGTTTTCGATTGTCTTTCCGACCTCCTGTCCGCCTGGGCGACCGACCTGATGATCGGTAATTTCTTTATGGTAACCTGCCCGTATCTTTTTAAACTCGACACCATAGCTTACTTTGCCCTGCTGCGCGACCGCCATTCTTTTAAGACCATCGCCAGGATAAGGGAAACCACGCAGCTGCTCCTTGACCTTTATAATTTTGAAAATAATTATTATGTCCATCCGCTTAAAGTGTGGAACCGCTACTCGCCGACCATGTTCCTGCCTCACCTGATGAAGGACGGGCGCTTTATTCCCCTCTCCGGATCAAACGAGGCGGCGCGGCTGTTCGACCACCTTTCCGTAAGATCGGGAGAGATTTCCCGCCGCTGCCTGGATTCTTGGGACCGCTTATTCATTGAAGCGGAAGAAGCGATAAAAAAGGAGCCTGAAGGAGCGGATGCCCGCCGCCTGGTCGACCAGATCTGCGAGATCATGATGGGCCGGGAAAAAAAGATGCTGGACCTGGTAAAGAAGAATTTTACGCTTGAGGACCTGCTGGCCATAAAACAAAGGATCATCGGCACCGGATACATTGGCGGCAAGGCGCTGGGCATGCTGCTGGCGCGTAAAATATTAAAGCCGGAATGGTCGGATTATCTTGAACCTCACGACTCCTTCTATGTCGGCTCCGACGTTTTTTACACTTATATCGTGCAGAACGGCTGGTGGGAAGAGTGGCTGGAGCACAAACGCGAGGGCTCCTATTTTGCGGCGGCGGAGCTTGGAGAAAAAATGAAAAAAGGATCTTTTCCCGATGAGATAAAGGAGCAATTCTACCGGATAATCGAATATTTCGGCCAATCGCCCATCATCGTCAGGTCTTCCAGTTTGCTTGAAGACGGTTTTGGCAACGCTTTTGCCGGCAAGTACGAAAGCATTTTTGACGTAAACCAGGGTTCTCCGGAAGACCGCTACGCGCGTCTCGAAGAATTGATAAGGGAAGTATTTTCGAGCACATTGAGCGAAGATGCGCTGACCTATCGCCAGCAGAGAGGATTGAGCCAATTGGACGAGCAGATGGCGCTGTTGATACAGAGAGTTTCCGGCGATCATCACGGCCGGTATTTTTTCCCGTTTCTGGCCGGGGTCGGGATATCTAACAACCCGTTCGTCTGGCATAACCAGATGGATCCCAAAGCGGGAATGATCAGACTGGTTTTTGGCCTTGGGACCAGGGCGGTAGGCAGGGCGGAGGGGGATTATTCCAAGGTCATGGCGCTTGATATGCCCGAAGTCACGCCTTATTCTTATGAAGAGGCAAAGACGTTTTCCCAGCATGACCTGGACTTGCTCGATATTGAACAGAACGCGTTGCTTACGGTTAAAATATCGGACTTACTGGCCCAAAAGACCGGCATATCTATTGACCTTATTGGTTATTATGATCGTGAAAGATCGGAAAAGCTAAAAAAGATCGGCGCTGGCGGAGAGGTCTGGACGCTGGACTTTAAAAAACTTATAAGTGA
>JBAZPF010000049.1:0-8769 GCA_041648295.1 Candidatus Margulisiibacteriota bacterium
AACTTTAAAATAAATGTTATGTGAAGGCCCCAACCTCCACCCCTCCATTTTCTTCTTTCTTCTTACTTTCTTTGCCAGTGATGCAAAGAAAGTAACAAAGAAACCTCTAGGCGATTTCAATATTTCTCCTCCCTTTCCCCCGACCGCTCCCACCGCCACCCTAGCTCGCCCCGGGAATTTATCGGGGCTCGCTAAGCCCCCGACCACCTCCCGCCAATAATGAATGTGAAATCGCCGGATATTATATAAAAAGATCGGGATTATAAATGTCTGATAAGCTGTTCGTTATCTTATCCCGACGGCGGTTTCATAAAAGGGAGGTGGGGAGAGGCCATATGAATCCGTTCAGGATTCATGGGGTCGGGGCACCTGCGGGGTGAGGCCGAAGCTTTTATGAGCGTTCAGCGAATAAAAGCTTGGGGCGGCAGTTTGAAACCGCCTTGATTTTTCTTTTTGTTACTTTTTCTTTGTAGCAAGACAAAGAAAAAGTAAGAAGAAAAAGACAGGAACAGATCGTGCTGAATTATTTCTTTTTTCTGACCGAGAAGCCGAAATGGCCAAGCTCCTTGCCGACCACATAATATTTCCCGTGGCAAAAGCAGATCGGATCTATCGCGGCAAAGTTGAACGCGCCTTTTTTATCGATATACTTCTTGTCGGCATGCACGCAAAGAACATCCGCGATAAACATATCATGCGAGCCCAAAGAGATAATATTTTTTACTCTGCATTCAATATTCATCGGACTTTCTTTTATTAGCGGCGCCGAAACTTGGGTTCCGGGAACCGGAGTTAATCTGAGTTTTTCAAACTTATTAATGCTTCTTCCCGATTTGACTCCGCAAAGATCGGCGGCAAAGGCTAGCTTTTTGGTAGTAAGGTTGACGACAAACTCACCCGTGCGCTTGATGATATCATGCGAATGCCTCGACGGCCTGACCGATATATAAAGCATCGGCGGTTCCGAACAAATGGTGCCGGTCCAGCCGATGGTGATGATATTATAATTTTCTTTTTTATCGCCGCATGAAACCATCACGGCGGGAAGCGGATACAGCATGGTCCCGGGTTTCCATATCGATTTTTCCATATTAGATCTCCTTTAAAAGTTTCCGCAGTTTATTCACCGGCAGGCCGACCACATTGTCATAATCGCCTTCTATCCGGTCGATAAAAACCTCGTCAAGCTCCTGTATGCCGTAAGCTCCGGCCTTGTCTATGGGATTGAATGATTTAATATAGTCGACAATATCTTTTTTTGAAACCTTTTTCATTTTTACGATCGTTTCTTCATGATCAGAAATAAATATTTCCCGGCCAAGATCGACTATGGCCAGGCCGGTAATCACTCTTTGTTTTTTCCCCGCCAGGCTTTGGAGCATGGAGATCGCATCCTTTCGATCTTTCGGCTTGCCAAGGATCTTTTTTCCCAAAACTACGATCGTATCCGCTCCGATCACGATCGAGCCGGGATGCCGGGAGGCAATATCTTTTGCCTTTGCCATGGCCGCTTTTTTGGCAAATTTCACCGGGGATGGCGCGAATATTTCCACCTCGTTCACTTTGCTTGGAACAATCGTAAATTTTTTAACTATTTTTTTAAGCAGTTCTTTGCGGCGCGGAGAGGCCGAAGCAAGAATGATCTGTTTTGGCATAAATTAAGGGTTTCTTAATTCTAAATATAATATTTTCAATGTCGCCACGATCGGCGCGGCAAAGAAAAATCCCCACACCCCCATCAGCTCCCCAAAAACAATAATGGAAATAACGACCGTCAGAGGATGGAGATTAAGCTTGTCACCCAGTATCTTTGGCCCGAGTATTGAGATCATTATAGCGTTGATCGCACCATAAAGGACCAAGACCTTGACCGCAAGCAAGGGAGAAACCAATACCGCGATCATCAGGGCGGGAACGGTCGCGATCAGCGGGCCGATATTGGGAATAAGCTGGGCTATCGCCGCCACCAACCCTAATATCAGAGCAAACCTGACCCCCAGAATGAACAACCCCACCCCGCACATCAGTCCCACCGCCGAACAGAGAATGACCTGGCCGGTAACATAATTTTTAAAGACATCGTCCACTTTTGTAATGACCCTAAGCGAAACCTCTTTCTGGCTGTTAGGAAGGATATCGATCATTCCTTTGACGATATTTTTGTCATCCTTTAACATGAAATAAGTTATGATCGGCATAATGACTATATAGACGCTGCGGGAAAGAATATTTAAGAAAATACCGGCGCCCTGCTGGGCAAAGGTCGCCAGATAAGTAAAGAAGCTCTGTATCATAAAAGAAAGCTGATCGTTAAATTCTTTTGGAATGTGCAAAGCTAACTGCCAGGTCTGGATCGAATCAAAAAACATCTTAATATCAGCCATATAAACCGGAGCGTTAACCGCCAGCTGGCCGAGCTCATCCGCAAGCGGGGGGATCACAAATTGCCAGGCGACGACAAGGACCGCAACAAACGCAATAAAAGATATTATTATTGAAACATCGCGATTGACGCGAAGCTTGCCGGAAAGCAGGTTAACCAGGGGATGAAGGATGTAATATAAGATGACCGCGATAATGATCGGGAACAGCGCCCCTCTTATAAGATACATTAACACCCCAAAAATGATAAGCGCGGAGATCCTAATAATTTGATTTTTGCTCATGGGGTCTATTATACCCCATTTTTTATTTGGCAACACCTATAGTATAATAATTCAACGGGGGAACAAAATGAAAAAAAGTATTTTCGTTATAACTCTTTTAATTTCTTTGATGCCATTACTCGGGTTGTTGACTGGATGCGGACAAGTTCCGCTAACCGGAAGAAAACAGATGATAATTGTTTCCGATGCCGATATGCTGGCTCTGGGCGATCAGCAGTATAAAGAAATACTGTCAAAATCACAGATCAATCAAGATCAAAATAAATATCAAATGGTAGTAAGAGTGGGGAACAGAATAACGGGCGCTGTCGACAGTTTCTTGAAGCAAAACGGTTTATCTGACTACACTGCCGGATATAAATGGGAATTTAATTTGATCCAGGATGACAACACGGTAAACGCTTTTTGTCTGCCGGGAGGAAAGATCGCGGTTTATTCCGGGATCATTCCCGTCGCAAAAAATGACACCGGACTCGCGGTTGTAATGTCGCACGAGATCGCCCACGCGCTTGCCAAGCACGGGGCGGAGCGGTTGAGCCAGGTCCTGCTGGTGCAGTATGGAGGCGCCTCGCTGTCGGACGCTTTAAAACAACAGCCCGCGGAAACGCAAAAATATATGATGCTGGCATTCGGAATTGGCACCAATGTGGGAGTACTTCTCCCTTACAACCGTCTTCAGGAAAAAGAAGCCGACCGGATCGGCCTGGCGATCATGGCCAGGGCCGGTTATGACCCTCATGAAGCTTTAAGCTTCTGGGAAAGAATGGAAAAGCTTGAATCCGGCGCGCCGCCAGAATTTTTGTCCACCCACCCTGCCACCACCGAAAGGATCAAGGAGATACAAGCGGAGATTCCCGAAGCGATGAAGTATTACAAGCAGGTTAAATAATAACGGGCGGATCAAAAGAAAGCGTCAAAAACCCTGTCAATTCCAAGAAATAGAAGAGAATATTCGATCAGCGTTGATATCCCGTAAAAAGCGGTTGCCGCCAGAAGGCCTAAATCGGACGGGTTAGAAAAAAGCGGGATCAGAGAATCCCAAAAATGCAAAGGCAGATAAATAAAAAATGCGATTATTAGATCCATTTGGCGCAGTATAGCATATAGACGCCGACCGCGATCAGTAAAGCTCCGCAAATAAAATTAAAAGTTTTCTCAAACCGTAATAATTTCGCCGGAATTAAAGGAGCCAGGGCTCCCAATAATAACAAGGGCGAGATCACCGTCCCCACCCCAAAAGCAAAACCGTAAAGAAACCCCTGATAAAATTTTTCCGACAGGAACATGATCTCCGTCAGCACACCGACTAGAGGCAAACAGGGTGACAGCCCGATAATGATGCCCAGTAAAATCAGGCTTTGAGTGTTGCTTCCGATTTTTTGCTTTTGTAAAGACCGGCAGAACGGATTACCCGCCTCTCTGCCAAGGATCACTAAAATGCCCAGGCCGATAATAAAGATCCCCGCACCACCCCATAGCATCGTTCCCCAGATGCGGCTGTGAAAAATCTCAAAAAGATAATAACCGATATAGCCGACCGCGCCGCCCAACAGCGTGTAAACCGCCAGCCTGGCCAACCCAAAAACCAGCGCGGCTTTAAAGCCCTCCTGCCAGGTCCTTTTGGTCCCGGCAATAAAAGGCAGAAGAATCGGAGCGCAGATCAGCAGACAGGGACCGGCGCCGATCACAAGACCCTGAACAAAGAAGGTAATAAGTTTGCTTATGTGTAACACTTTCCCATATAATATATCCGAAATGAAGGCATTCGGCAATAAAGGCTTCCCTATTTATTTCGCGATAATCGTGATCGGCCTAAGTTCGATCACTGCCCAGGTGCTTTTTCTGCGCCAGTTGATCGCCGTCCTCTACGGCAATGAGCTAATTTATGGAATTGTTTTATTCACCTGGCTGATCAGCTACGCGCTTGGCGCCGGCTGGCTTGGCCGCCTGACTGACAGGTTAAACGATCAAAAAACCGCATTAGCCCTGACGCAGTTGGCGATCGCCTGTCTACTGCCTGCCCTGCTTTTTGGCGTGAAGACAGCCAGGCTCTGGTTTGGCCTGCCCCAGGGAATATTGATCAATCTGCCAACGGTCTTTTTGATCTCGCTTTTTTCACTGGCGCCGCTGACTATTTTGTTCGGCCTGCAATTTTCTCTGGCAAGCAGATTAACCGGACGAATTGCTTTAGCCTATACGCTCGAAGCCGCCGGCTCCGTCATCGGAGGATTGATCCTTACCTTTATCTTTCTTTCCTGGTTAAATCCTTTTCAGATCGTTTTTCTGCTTTCCGCCCTGCTTGCCCTATCCGCCCAATTTTTAAGGGGCGGGAAATCTTTTTGGCTGGTTTGCCTGGCGGCAATCGTCCTTTTCTTTTTCGCGTCGGCAATTGATATTCATGCCAACCGGCTTGCCTGGCAGGGATATCAGCTGATCAAAACCGTTTCTTCCCCTTATGGCGAACTGGCGGCGATCAAGGACGGCAAGGATTACAGCTTTTTCCTCGACGGATCGCTCTTCGCTTCCACCGCCGACCGGCCGGTCAATGAAGAAATTATTCACCTCTCTTTTCTTCTGCGCGATGATCCAAAGAAAATTTTATTGATCGGCGGCGGGCTGACCGGAGGGCTTAAAGAAACGCTAAAATATCCCGTTGAACAAGTTGATTATATCGAGCTTGATCCAAAAGCGGTCAGTTTGATCGGGGAATTTGTACCATCGCCGTTGTCCAAAAAAGTCAGGCTTTTTACCGACGACGGCATTAGATTTATTAACAACTTCTCAAATCGCTATGATCTGATCATGCTGAATTTACCCGAACCAGGCTCCGCGCTGATCAACCGCTTTTATACATTGGAATTTTTCCGCCGATGCCAAACCCGTTTGAATCCAAACGGCGTCATTATGTTCAAACTGCCGGGTTCGGCGGATTTTATGGGCAACGAACAGCGCTCGCTTAACGCCGGCATTTATAAGACTATTCTTGCCGTTTTTCCCTGCGTCGCCGTGATCCCGGGAAATTCCAATTACTTTTTTGCCGGCCGGCAGCCGCTTATGACCGATCAACGGCAGTTATTGGAAAGATGGAAAAAGAAAAACATCTCCACCGCTTACTTTAACCTGCCCGCGCTAAAGTATGACCTTCAGCCTGAGAGGATCAAAGCGGTTAAAAAAATGATCGCCTTCGATCAAACCACAAGGCTCAACTCCGACAACCAGCCGATAAGCTATTATCAAAGCCTTCTGCTTTGGACCAGCTATTTTGATTCGCCGATGAAGTCCCTTTTCCGGCAAATAATGTCGATCCGCTTTATTCCCTTTTTTATCACCGTGCTTCTGCTGGCGATTGGTTTAATAATCTTTGGCTTTTTTCAGAAAACAAGCATTCCGCCCCTGATTATCTTCCTGGTAGGTTGTGCCGGCATGGGCTGGCAGATCATGATCCTGCTTAATTTCCAAGCCCATTTTGGCAGTCTCTATCAGGCGATCGGCCTTCTGACCGCCGCTTTTATGGGCGGGCTAACTCTGGGCAGTTTAATCATAAATCGCTTCGATCAGGCGATCAAATCATCAAAAACTCTTATCTTTTTATTTATTACCCTTTTAATTTTATCCGCGCCCTTTTCCCTCATAGCTCACTTCTTGCCCCTGCTTTCATTGATCGTTGGGACCTGTATCGGGGCGGTCTTTCCGCTGGCGGCAAAATTAATAATTCCAGAAAACATCCAAACCGGAACTTTAGCCGGCAAATTATACGGCGCCGATCTTTTGGGAAGTTCATTGGCAGTTTTGCTTGTCGCCTTATTTCTAGCGCCGATCTACGGAATGGTCAACGCGGGAATTATTTTATCGATCCCTCTTATCGCCTGCCTGGCATTGCTGCGGCTATAGCGCTATTCGTGGAAAACCTGGGCGCTGAAGCGGTAGAGATCGGAGGTTTTCCAGGCATCTTCCGGCAGTCCGGCTTTTATACAAACCTGTTTTAAAAATTGGTCCCGATCCCATCCCCACTCCGCCGCCACCTGGGGCAAAAGCAGTCCGGATCTATCACCTCTAATAATGTACAGGCCGTCCCGGCCGATCTCGATCTCCTGAATATCCTTTATCTTCTTAAGACGGGACAGGACCGATATTTCCATCTTTATATTCTTCAATTCTGACTTTGCTACCGGCTCAAATCTTGAATCTTTCGTAGCGGCCGCCGCCGCCATTTCCTGAACCGCCTGCGCCAGCGGTTGTATCGGCTGAATATAGCCGATACAACCCCGCAACCTGCCCTCCTCCGTCAAAGTCACAAACGCGCCCCGCTTCTCAAGCAAAGCTTCTTGTTCTATTTTAAAAACCGGAGTTTTATTGCCTGACAGAAGGGCCTCGATCGTCTTCCTCGCGATCTTAAGAAGCTGATCCTTATCCGCATCCGACAAGACAGATTCCAGGCGGGAGAAAACAATTGCGGCATAGCCGACCACTTTTGACTTATCCCCCGTCACGTCCCCGGAGTTAGCGTATTTTAACAGCTCGATCTTATTCACTCCCAGCGCCGGCGCGGCCATCATGGCGGTAATGATCGCCGGAGCGCCACAAGCCTCGCATTCCCCTTGTTCCAACCCCTTTATAAAACCTATAAGATCTCCTTTGACGACCAGATCGGTGCCTCTGTTATCCAATTTGTTCGCCGTGTCATAGGGATAATAATGCGACCAGTCCGAACTCAAAACGATCAAAGTCCGGTCATCAACCAGCAAACTCAAGGCGTAAGCCAGCGCCTGGCAATTGGCGACCGAAATATTGCCGAACAAAATCGGAACAATTTTAAAATCTTTTAAAATCGTTTGCAGGAACGGCAGATGGACTTCGATCGAATGTTCTTCAATATGCGGTTTATTGTCCGCGATAAACTTTGGGCTAAACTTTTTCAACTGGTTTATAAAATTTTTATCGACCGGCACTTTGCCGAGCGGGGTTAAAAATGAATCATAATCAGGAAGGGCCATGCCATCGTAGCTCATGTGATGGCTGGCGCCGATTATTATCACGCGGTCAAAAGATCTGGCTTCTAATTCCTTGTAGGCGTAAGCCGCGACCTGCCCGGAAAACGGATAGCCGGCGTGGGGCGCGATCAGCGCGACGATATCGCCTTTTGTCTTTGACGGGGGAACATTTTGCAGAAATGCGTTTATCTGGGAAGAAAGCTCGGTCTTATCGGCCGGATAAAATGAACCGGCAACCGCCGGATTTCTGGTTTCGGCAAATACAGGAAATCCAAATGACAAAACCCATACTATAATTAACAATTTCCCAATTAATAATGAACAACTTTGTGTGCTTCGCACTTTATAATTAAATACATTGTTGTTAATTGCGTAATTGTTAATTGTTAATTTCTTCATTTAATCTATTCCCAAACTCCCGCTATTTTCTGCCCGCAAAACTTACACTTTCCATCCACAAGATTATTCTCCTCCACGCTGAAGCCCAATCGCTTGATCACGATCTTCCCGCACTTCGGGCAGTAAGTGTGTTCCTTGAAATTGCCAAAGACATTTCCAATGTAAACGTAATTCAACCCGGCTTCTTTGGCTATCGAATACGCTTTCTCAAGCGTTTCCGCGGGCGTCGGCGGCACGTTTTGCATTTTATAGAGGGGGGAGAAAGCGGAAAAATACAGCGGCACGTCCGGCCCAAGATTTTCCTTGATCCAGACGCACATCTCCCGGATCATTTTCGGGTCGTCATTTTTCCCCGGAACGACCAGATTAGTTATTTCGAGCCATACTCCGGACCTTTTGATCGTCTTCAATGTTTCTAAAACGGGGTCTAGATGCCCGGAGCACATGCTCTGATAATATTCTTCCGAAAAACCTTTCAGATCAATGTTGCAGGCGTCCATATATTTTAAAAGCTCTTTTAGGGGTTCGGGATTGATATAGCCGCACGAATGCATGATATTGCGCAGTCCCTTTTTCTTGGCCAATTTCGCCGTAGCCAGCATGTATTCATAAAAGACAGTCGGTTCGGTGTAGGTATAAGCGATGGTTGGGGATTTGGCCTCGATCGCCAGGTCCACTATTTTTTCCGGGTCAAAATTTTCATGTTCGGCCTC
>JBAZPF010000050.1:0-8740 GCA_041648295.1 Candidatus Margulisiibacteriota bacterium
CTTGATTACAATCTCTTTTGAGGAAAGCTTATCCGCCTGCGCCTTGGCCTGGGCTAACTGCTCTTCCCTTTTCTGCCGGTTGGCTTCCGCCCTCTTTTCCATCTGCTTTATCGCTTCCGGGGTCGCGGGGATCGCCAATTTCTTCGGCAAAAGGTAATTCCTGGCATATCCGTCGGAAACGTTAAGGACCTTATCTTCTTCAAGTAATATTATTTTCATATTAGTCCAATGTGTACGGGATCATGCCGATCTCTCTGGCGCGTTTTACCGCTTTCGCTACCATTCTTTGGTGCAGCGCGCAGCATCCCGAAGAGCGGCGCGCGAGTATCTTCCCGCGGTCAGAAATGAATTTTCTCACGAACCCGACATCCTTATAGTCCAAACCCTTCTTGCTCTCACAGAAGATGCAGACTTTTCTTTTTCTCTTTTTCATCGGCTTGCCGGTCGGCTTGTTTGATCTTTTATCCATAGTTTTTCTCCCTTAAAATGGAACTTCTTCGCTCGTTTCTTTTTCCGCTTCCACAGCCTGGCCTTTTACATTGTCCTGCTTTCTCCCCAGCATCTGCATGTTGTCCGCCACCACTTCAACGGCAATCCTTTTTTCTCCTGTTTTCGAAACATAAGACCTAATGCTAAGTCTCCCATCTACCTCAACCGGCATCCCCTTTTTCAAATACTCGCCGCAGATCTCCGCCAGCCTGCGCCAGGCCGTGATATTGATAAAATCAACATCGTTCTTCTCTCCGTTTTTCTTCTTCAGACGGTTTACGGCCAGCGTGAACCTTGCTACCGGAAGTCCGGAAGGCGTATAGCGCAATTCCGGGTCCCTGGTCAAATTTCCTATTAATATAACTTTATTATACATTAGAAGGGTAGGTCATCCTCCGGAAGTTCTTCCACTTCCTCAAAGCCGGAGACCTCTTCCACTTTCGGGACGCTGTTTGCGATTGCGCCATCTTGCGTTTGACTTGCCGCCGTCGGCCTTCCGTCAAGCATCTGCATGTTGGAGGCCACTACTTCGGTCGCCCATTTTCTCTGGCCGCTCTGGTCTTCATAGGCCCGGATTTGAAGCCGTCCTTCTACCAAAACCAGTTTCCCCTTTTTCAAATATTGTCCGCAAACCTCCGCCAGGCGCCTCCAGGCAATGACCTCTATAAAGTTTATGCTCTGATCGGTTCCCGGGTAGCTGCTTACCGTCATTTTGAATTTGGCGACGGACACGCCGTCCATTGCCAACCGGGTTTCCGGGTCAGAGGTAAGATTGCCTACAATTATTATCTTATTGAGGCTGGCCACTGATCCCTCCCAGGGATCCCTTTGGGATTGGCTCCGCGGAGATTTCCGGGAATACTACCGCTTCTTCCGCACTCGGGACCTGTATTTCCTTCGCAAGTGTAATAATCTGGCGGATGACCTCTTCCTGGATGCGCAAGAGCTCTCGCAAGGCCGAAACCGCCTTTCCCCCGCCTTTGAATGTCATCAGTATATAAAAGCCGTCTTTTACGCCTTTGTGCTTCTTAAATTCGAAATTAAGCTTTTTCAGGCCCCATTTTTCTATCTTTTCGATCTCTCCGTCATTGTCCTTCAGCTTTTTTTCAAATTTTGCCAAAAGGGCGTCAATTTTTTCCTCCGCCAGGCCCGGAGCCAATACAAAAATCGCATCATAACTTGCCATTTAATTCTCTCCTTAGATCAAAACGAATGTATATTGTAGCATAATCAGCGGTTTTTTTCAAACATTAAATTTGACGATTATGGTATCCCCATCCCGCACCACATAAGTCTTTCCCTCTGTCCGCAAAAGCCCTTTTTCTTTGGCTTTGGCATATGTCCCGCAGTCCAAAAGGTCCTGAAAGTTGATCGTATCCATGGCAATAAACCCGCGTTCCATGTCGGAGTGGATCTTGCCCGCCGCCTGCGGCGCCCTAGTCCCATTTTTGATCGTCCAGGCTCTTGACTCTTTCTCTCCCGATGTAAAAAACGTGATCAGGCCCAGGAGGTCATAGCCGGTTTGGATCAGTCTGTTAAGGGCTGATTCTTTTATCCCCATTTCATTTAAATAGGTCTTGGCTTCTTCGGGGGAAAGTTCCGCTATTTCGGACTCCAGCTTTGAGCAAATGGCCACGACTTTTGCCCCCTCTGCCGCAGCGATGCTTTCCACTTCCTTAACTTTATCCGGATTTCCCGACTCATCGACATTTGCCACATAAAGCACGGGCTTAAAGGTCAAAAGCGGAAGGTCTTTCAGCAATTTGTGATCGTCGGGGTTCAACGAACCAAGGACCGATCTGGCCGGCTTTCCCTCTTCCAGCGCGGCTTTTACTTTTTCAAGTATATGCAAAAAGGCAAGGATGTTCTTATCCCCGCTCTTTATCGATCTTTTTACCGGGTCAAATCTCTTATCGATTGAAGCAAGATCGGCAAGTATTAACTCCGCTTCGATCAACTCAATGTCTCTTTTGGGGTTGACGTCCCCCTCAACATGGACAATATCTTCCGCAGAAAAGCATCTGACCACATGCGCGATGGCATCGGCTTCGCGGATGTGCGAAAGGAACTGGTTCCCCAGCCCCTCCCCCTTGTGCGCTCCTTTAACCAGCCCGGCAATGTCATAAAACTCAATGACCGTCGGGACAATCTTTGCGGATTTGAAGTTTTTCGCAAGCTGTACGAGGCGTTCATCCGGGACTTCGACTATTCCTATATTCGGGTCGATCGTACAAAAAGGATAGTTTGAGGCTTCGGCCTTTGCGCTGGATAGAGAATTGAACAAGGTCGATTTGCCTACATTCGGAAGGCCTACTATACCTAGTGAAAAACCCAAGCCTATTTAATCCTGCTGTCGGCAAGCCATCCGACGGCCAGGCCGATAACAATCATAACTCCAGTGGTGCCAAGGAATAATTTAGCGCTTATCCCGAACGCGCCAAAAGTGAACAGTAACGATCCCAGCGCCAAGCCGATAACCGGGCCCCAAATTGTATACCTCATCTTTTTACCTCCTTAATTAACACGCCGCCCATTCATCTTCTGCAAGACTTCCTTCTTCCTCTATAAGCCATTTTTCGTAACGGTGCTCCGAAATTTCTTTTATGAATCTCGAGGCCTTTAATACTACCATTCCTTCCCGCGACTGGTAAGTGACCGGATAAGCAAGATAGAGATGGTCCTTGCTCCGCGTCACCGCCACATAAAAAAGCCTGCGCTCCTCCTCTATTTCTTTTTCACTGCCGAAAGAGAGATATGAAGGGAACCTTCCTTCCGCCAGCCAGATGATAAAGACAACTTTCCATTCAAGCCCTTTAGCCTGATGGACCGTGGTCAGGATCACCGCATCCTTTTCCCCGGGAGAGCCGGAACTGACGATTTCTTCCGCCGACGTCCCGCCGGCCAGCGCCAGGGCGGAAAGCAGCTTTTCCAGACTCTGGTATTCTATCGCATAATTGCCCAGTTCTTCAAGCTCTTCCAGCCGATTGTTATAATTGGCATAGGTCATTCGCAAAAAGTCGCCATACCCGCTTTCAACTATCGTCCCGATCATCGCGGATGGGTTTTCAATCATTTTTTCAAGCGTGGCGACCAGTTTCTGGAACCGGGAAAACGACTCCTGGCCCGGTTTTGAAATTCCTTCCAAAATACTTTTATCTTTTACCAGCTCAATTGGCTTTTCCGCTTTTTGAAGCTTGCGCCAGATCTTTTCCGCCGTTTTTTGCCCTACATTATCAATAAGTTTAAAAACCCTCATCCATGACATCCCGTCATAGGGGTTTTGGAATATCTTCATGTGGGCCATAACGTCTTTAATATGCGCCTCTTCCCATAGGCGGAGGCCGGAACGCACTTCATAAGGGATCCCCCGCTTGGTAAGCTCCATCTGAAGCTCAAGGCAGTGGTAGTGCGAACGGTAAAGAACGGCCATGTCTGAAAGCTTCATGCCATCATCATGAAGTTCGAGTATTCTCTGCGCCACAAAAGCCGATTGTTTGAAAACGTCCCGGAAAGAGACCACGGCGGGCGAAGCCCCCGACTTTCTTACCGGCTTCAGGTTTTTTTCGAACCGTTCGGTCGCGTTTTGAATGGAGTCGTTCGCCAGGTCCAATATTTCGGGCGTTGAGCGATGGTTTGTTTCGATCTTAAATATTTTGCAGTCCGTATATCGTTTTGGAAAATCGATTATGTTCCTGAATTCCGCCGCCCTAAAAGAATAGATCGATTGGGAATCGTCCCCCACCACCATCAGGTTCCGGTGTTCGGTCGCCAGAAGATCAATGATCTGCGCCTGTACCAGGTTGGTGTCTTGGTACTCGTCGACCAATATGTGAAAAAACCGGCTGCTAAGTTCGCGGCGGACATCTTCATGCTCCAAAAGAAGCTTTAACCAGTTGGTCAGCAGGTCATCAAAATCCATCAGGTTCTGTTCCATTTTTGCCTTTTCGTAAGCATTGATGACCGATCTTATTTCTTCCTGAATTTCAAAAAGATGCGGATATTTTGTTTCGATCACCTGCTCGAGCGTTTTTTGCGAATTGGCCATATAGCTGTTTACATCTTGCAAAACGTCGCCCTTCGGGAATTTTTTTTCTTTTGTCGGTATGCCGGCTTCTTTTACGGAACGGTCGAGAAGGTCTTTGGAATCGGTGCGGTCCATGATCGTAAAGTTCTGCCGGTATCCCAATTTTTTCGCATGCTTGCGCATGATCATGTTCCCCACATGATGAAAGGTCCCCGCCCAGAGGCCGTTCAGGTTCCTTTTCAGCAAACTGCTAACCCTTGTCGTCATTTCCCGGGCGGCTTTATTGGTAAAAGTCAAAAGTAAAATATTTTCAAGGGGAATGCCTGACTCGCAAAGGTAGGCAACGCGGTAAGTTACGGTCCGGGTTTTACCGGAGCCGGCGCCGGCGATCACCAGCATGGGCCCGCCGGCGGCAGTAACGATCGGCAGCTGCTCATCCGTCAAATCCTTTTTATAATCGATCTTAAAGTTGCTTTCTGTCGGGAAAGCGGTTTTTAAAATGTATCTGTGAGGCATGGGACGATGATTATAGCACAAAACGCTCAATTGGGTTGAAATCCCGCTTTCATTTTAACGATATGCATGTGGGACTGTTGATGAGTCGAATTAATCAGAGGTCTCTGACAGGAGGGCTAATAAACAATATGAGCGTCTCAGTTCCAAGAGAAATAAGAAGATCGAAATTGCCCCGCTTTATTGTCGCCGGCTCATTTGCGGCAATATTAGGCGTTAGTAATTCGAGCTGCCGCCTGCAAGAAGTTAAACCGACGAGGAATCCCGCTTCAAGTCCATCATTGCCCATACCAAGCTGTGCAATTAACATTGGAGATGCTCAAGAAAGCCTTTTATTTGGGTCCAACCTTGCTCGTTTCGATAAAATCTATCAGGACCCGGCCTGTTTCCAATCTTTGATTCAAAACAGCACTTTTGTGGAATTTTATGTTACGGCAAGATTTTTGGCTAAATCCAATCATCCGCAGGCAAATAATATCGCTCAAAAGATGATCTATGAAGGGAAAACCAATTGGGAAAAAGGATTTGGTTTGATTGTTTACGGTTCAAGAATCGCGGATAAAAAAGCTAACGAAAATAATCTCTTAGGTATTTTTCGTCCGTTTTTGAATTCATCAAGCCAATTGCTTCAATTTTGTGCAATTGTTGGTCTTTTACGCTCCAACAGTGAAACCGCTGAGCTTTTTCTTGACGAATACGCAAGAAATAATAAAGATGAATCGGCCGCAAAATTGGCGCGAGATCTTTTAATGCTTAAACGTGAGGCTCCAAAAGCTTCTTATTCTTATCGCCTATTGTTTGGTTGGGTACATACCGAAACCATGCAAAACGCTTTTTTTCGATATCCCAATCTTATCGATGCTCTGACGGATGACTTCGAAAAAAGTTCTTCGCCAAACTATGCCGTTTGGGAAGCGGGCTGTTCGCTGGGGCTTTTCTCTGAAAGTATGCGCATCGCGTTAAATCTGCGTACCGGAAAAGAGCCCTTTCATATTATCAGCACAGACATTAATCCTTTTGCGCTTCTTTACGCGTCGAGGGGGCGCTATCCGCTTGATGCCGATGATTTTCTTGAGGGAAGGATCACGGCAGAAGCCTACGGGAAAGGGGACGGTTATCCTAAGACAGAAATGGATCACTTCCGCCAATTTGCCGAGCAGCGGGGAATAGACGCCAAAAGGGTGATCCCGCAATACTTTGAATCGCAACCAAGTGAGAATTCCCCGAAACGAATGTTTAGGGCCAAGCGCAAAGCGGGGGAACTCTCCTTTGCTTTCGACAACGTCGCCTCTTCCTCTTCAACCGTATCGGAAAGGTCCATGGATGCGGTTGTTTATACCAATGTTCATTTTTACTTGGGCAAAGAAGAAAAACCGGTCGCTATTAAAAAAATATTTGACAGATTAAAACCTAGCGGAAAACTTTTTCTTGTCCATCTTACTCCTGAAACAATCCAAGGAGACTATTCGGAATTAAAGGGATTTGAAGCGCTCTTTGGCAAACACCTCGCCGTGCTTCCTGATAAAACAATAATTTATCAAAAACCATAATAAGTGGACTTTTAAAAACGGGACACGCGTTATCTGGGAAAAACTCATAGCTAAACTATCTTTAAGCTGATATCCAAAGCTTTGGCCGAATGCGTCAGCGCGCCGATCGATATAAAATCAACCCCTGTCTTCGCGATTGCGGCCACATTGTTCAAATAAAAAGAGCCCCGGTCTGACCGGGGCTCTTTTCTAATTACGCCTCGTTTTAAATATTATTTCCAGAATTGCCCGCTCATATCAATGTTATAGCCGCTCTTGTTCTGATCAACGGGGCCGATCGGGTTGAAATTCTGATCCATAACATTCATGACTCCGCCATGATATTCCATATGCTTGATCGGGAAAAAGGGCCTCTCGGCTGGCCCATCAAGCTTTCCATTCCCGTCATCTTCCCACGCAATCGTGTCATATCCGCCATAGCCTGCGGTTGCAAGGTCCGAATAGCTTATCGTCATGGAAAAAACATTCCCCACAGGCGTCGTCGTTTGGGTCGGCGTAACAGATGAATTTAAAAAGTCCGTGTTAAAGCCCATTTTGAAAAGGCCTACGATTATGGTTTTCCCGGAAGTGGGAGAAGCGGGAGGGGTTACTTCCCCGCTTATAGTTACGGTTTTCGCTATAACTTGAGCGGCGGAACCAACTTTAAATATGGTGCTTCTCCATGGACCGGAAACAACCGGCCAGCCATTTTGATTAATGCCGACAACCGCGCCCATAACGGCGTATGTTCCAGCCGTTAATGCTTGAGGCACATTAAAACTTATTGATTCGCCCTGGCTGCCCTTTACAAAATCCTGTTTGTTCCAGCTTGAATATATTGCGGGTTGGCTAAAGTCAGCAAATCCCTGGCTATTGCATGGTCTTATTTCAACAGCGTAAGCAGAAGTCAATACGCCAAAATTAATTGTGCCTGACCCGGTGCCAAATGACCACCCTAAAACCGGCTTTGTTCCGGTTTGGAATAAGGAGATAAGCGGATCATTTTCATTAAATATATTTGGATAGGGAGTCTTAAATTCAATTGCGGCATTCGTTAAATCAACGGATGCAATTGGCACTATCGCGGAATCTATTAGATCGCCATTTTTATACAACTTTATGGTCGCGTCTGTGCCTCTTTTAAAGTCGGTAATTTTTGGAGGATTGCTTCCTGGATCTCCCCAGGGAGCTATTTGAAACATTTTAAACCCGGGAGGAGGGCCACCCATGTCTTTTTTATGCACATAGAGGGATTTTACGGATTTTGGCCCAAAATTCGACATGAGCAGATAGTCGGCACTGGTCTCCGTCCCATCCGCTTTTTGATAAAACAATTTGGCAGTTATGGTTCCCGTTTCATTAGGATTTACAAGATTTCCGGCATCCACATAAGAAGTCAAAACCGCGCTCACGATTGGACGCTGATCGGGGCCTGCTTCCGGGGTTGGATGAAAGTTCTGCCAGTCTTCAAAACTTTCAATGCGTAATTCTGAATGCATTATTTGATATTTGTCTAATACGCCGGTCATAAGCCCCATTTTCATTACGGCTTGCGGCGGATTAAAAATCCCTCCCCCGGCGGCCGCAATTTGATTGCCAAGCTCGACCATGATAAGTATTTGAGGCACCGTCAAGGTTGTTGATCCATCAATAGTTTTACCGCTCCATTCGGACGGAGGAAAGACTGCCTGCACTATTGGATTTTGGCTTTTTATGGATGTGCTTGAACTATAAGTATCGCTGATTTTTGTCTGCAAAGCGGAGCTTACGGTTGAAGCTGTAAATAATCCCGCGACGCTGCAACTGTCATTGCTCGCAGCGGCAAGCTCAGCGACCGTTTTTGTCGCTCCGTCAAAATACGCTTGGGCAAAAGAATTAACAATGTTTTCCGGAATGCCGGTCGGGCTTCCGGTTACATAAGTAAATATTTCTTTGATTATTTTTTTGGCAGTTGGAAGGTCAGTCGCCCCTTTGGCAATCCCGGCTTTAAATTTAATGGCTTGAATTGCTTTTTGAATTATTTCATTGCTGTAGCTTTGTATGGCTGCGCTTTTCAATGAAGTATTTTCGGCCGCGGTTGTTGATTTTACCGTGGTAATTGACAGCCCTTCAGTTGTAACTAGATTATTTATGGAAGAAATGATCAAAGATTCGATAAGTGCAATGGTATCGGGATCCAATTTAT
>JBAZPF010000051.1:0-8721 GCA_041648295.1 Candidatus Margulisiibacteriota bacterium
ACCACCTGATATCCCTCATTAGATCTCTTTACGGAATCGATTGTCTCCTGTTGAGCGGCCAGGTAAGCTTCAAGATCTTCATCTATTAATTGGGCATCATTTTTATGATCGATCTCATACAGCAAAAGCAATGTTTCTGTTACAGCGGTTTCAAGTCCCAATGCTATCTTATCGTTTATGGCCTTTATTTCCTGAAGATATCTCTTTGCATGATCGACCGCTGCTCTTTGAGAAGATTCAAGCTTATCCCTTTGACCGCGTTCCTTGAAAAAATGAATATCAGCGGCGGCATCTCTTCTGACCTTCCTGGTCTCCTCCCGCATTTTTTCTTTTTTCTGATTGAGATTGCCGATCATCGCCAGATTGTCTCTTATCGTCTTTAACCGGCCTTTTAACCTGATCAATCCCGGCTCCGTAGTGTCATCGGTTTTTAATCCGGAGATCGCGGCGGCTATCGTATTGCGGTAGATCCAGGCAATGTGCGGCTGGTTCATAATGTGGCGTCCTGCCAGCGTGGCGATCAGCGGTCTGGTGACCGCCAGCAGGTTGGCGTCCCGCATCAGCTTATTGGCAATGATCGCTTCTTCAACTTTCTGCTTTAAGGCTATAGAATGAAGCTGATTCCCAAGGATCTGATTAAGAGCGTTCAATTCATTGCCGGCGATCTCCAGGATGTCCGAGATGAACTGCAGGATCCGCTTTTCGGGCGTTCTTTCCGCGCTTGGTATCAGCTGCATTGCCAGGCCGATAAAGATACTGGCCCTGAATTTATTATCAACTATTCCCCTCTTGTAATTTTCATGACTGTGCTCAAGCCCGGCTTTTAAATGTTCATAGTCGATCTCATCTTGAGATCTAAGTATCTGGACAAAGCTCTGCAGCATGTTCATGAAATCGGTATTGATCGCTATCTGCGCCGAGATGCTTTCGATCTGGTGCTGTGTCCACCGTACCACTTTCTCTTCCGGCACCCTGTGTCCTGAATAACACCTGATGTTCACTTCGCCGTTCGATTTGAACGTTCCTTGAGGAATGATATAGGTCCCGTCAGGGGATACGACTATCTTATATTGCCTCTTGGCCAGGTCGATCAGGGTTTCGGCGATCGATCTTTTTGGTTTTTGCTGATGAGGCGGTCTGGCGCTTTTTTCGCCGGTCATCCTTTGGCTTTCAAGCCGCTTTAATTCGTTGTTAAGCTTGTCTGTCAGGGTCCTGATGCTGTTGTCTACCGGAGCGGTATTGCCTTTTCCCAAAAGCCCCGCTGCACTTTTAAGTTTCCTGGCGATCGCAGGGTCCTGGCTATCACCCTTGTACGGGATCCCTCTAAGCGGAAAGTTGTCGGCGAAGTCATCAATAAAATACGCGATCGCTTTGATCATAGCCCGGCACCTGGCGGCTTCCATTTCATTCCCTTCAAGGCTCGCGGCGCTCTTTTTTTCTTCCTCAAGGTAGAGCATGCCTCTTATGATCATCAGGGTTTGATAGAGATTTCTCGTTCTGATCTCCACGCTTCCGCCCATGGCTTTTATGTTTTCCGGACCGAACACCGGGCGCAGCTCATCAAGTTGTTTGTATCTTTTTAGCTCTCTGCCGAAATCAAGAACGCCTTCCTCGGAAACAAGCGACATCGCATAAGCGGGATCGGAGAGAAAACTTCTGATCACATGACAATGCTTAGAAGAATCCAAAGCTCGAGGGAAAATCATCCTTCTGACCTGCCGGCCGATCAGTTCAAGCCGGTCAAGCGCCCTCTCCCCCATCACGGGATGTTTAACGAGAAATAAATTAAAAATGCCCTCATTTGTAGCGCTAAGCAGTCCGCTAGGTTTTTCTGCCGCGCTGATAAAGGCGCAATGTGAGAGGCGAAGTTCCATCCTTTCCGCCACAGGAAGCGTTTTTACGTATAAGTTGACGAATGACATACCGGTTATTTCTCGTATTCTTTATGATATAATTTCAGTTGAAATGCAGGACATATCCTATACTCTCGACAATTCCCTATACTTAAATATCACCAACCGGTGTACCAATGCCTGCGTTTTTTGCATAAGGAACAAGGCTAGATCGTTCCAGGGGAAATACAAGCTCTGGCTCGACTATGAGCCATCGACTGATGAGATACTTAAAGCTATTGGGGATCCAAATAAATATAAAGAGATCGTTTTTTGCGGCTACGGCGAACCGATTATCCGCCTTGGAACCATAAAAGAAGTTTCAGAAAACATTAAGAACCGGCTCACGGGCTCACCGGCTCACGGGCAAACTAAAATAAGGATCGATACTAACGGCCACGGCAATCTTTTTTATCAGCGGAACATCCTGCCCGAGCTAAAAGGACTTATTGATATAATGTCGGTTTCGCTCAATGCCGAAAACAGCGAAGTTTACGATACTATTTGCAATTCTTTTTTTGGCAAAGCGGCATTTGATGCGGTGATCGATTTCATCAAAGAAGCAAAAAAGTATATCCCGCAGGTCGAAGCAACGGTAGTGGGCCTGCCCCAGATGATAGATGTAGAAAAAGCGCGAAAGCTTGTGGGAGAACTTGGCGTACCGTTCAGGGTTAGGCCCTATTATGAGGATGAATATGTCAGATAATTACGATATCGTAGTTTTAGGCGGCGGTCCGGGCGGATATGTCGCGGCCATCCGCGCCGCACAGCTTGGAGCCAAAGTCGCGCTGATCGAAAAAGAAAAAGTCGGCGGCGTTTGCCTTAACCGCGGCTGTATCCCTACCAAAGCGCTGGTCGCCTGCACCAACTTATTCGATAAAATCAAGCTTTCCGATAATTATGGGATTAAATCCCCTGCCCCATCGCTCGATCTGGGCTTTGTAATTGACCGAAAGAACAAGATCGTAGATAAGATAATAAAAAATCTTGAAGTGTTAATAAAAAAGAACAATATTGAGATAATATATGGAACAGGCACGGTTATCAGCCCTCAAGAGATAGAAATTCTGGATGGGCAAAATACAAAATACAAATTACAAACTACTCGACTCATCCTGGCTACTGGGTCCTCGCCCGCTTGCCTCCCCGGGATCAGCTTTGACCGGCAGAAGTTTTTAAACAGCGACGATCTTCTTGAAAATAAGACCCCCCTGGAAAAATTAGATATAGTTGGCGGCGGCGTGATCGGCATCCACTTTGCCCAGATCTACAGCTCGCTAGGCTGCCAGGTCACCATTTATGAAGCCCTGCCGGAAATACTTCCGGGAATAGATGAAGAGATCGTCGGCATGGTAAAAAGGATCTTAAAAAGAAAAAATGTTACTGTTATCACCGGCACTCGGTTTGATCCCGCTAAATCTTGCGGCAAGACCCTGATCTGCGTTGGCCGGATCCCGAATATTGCCGGCCTTGAAGCTCTAAACCTTAAGATGGAAAAGAGAAGCGTATGGGTAAATGAAAAAATGGAGACCGGTGTTCCAAATGTTTACGCGGTCGGCGATCTGGTTAGTAAGAAAATGCTTGCACATGTCGCCTATGAACAGGGAGTGATCGCCGCCGAAAATGCCATGGGCGGCAGTCGGACATACGATTATGCTTGTGTGCCGTTCGGCATATACACCAGCCCGGAAATCGGCAGTGTCGGCCTGACGGAAAAAGAAGCCCGGGAAAAATATCAGGATATTAAGATCGGAAAGTTCCCGTTCGGCGCGCTTGGGATAGCGCAGGCGGTCGGGGAGATCGAAGGAACGATCAAGGTTATCTCAAGCAGTGAAGGTAAATTGCTGGGAATCCACATTCTCGGAGCGGAGGCGACCACTCTTATTGGAGCGGCAACCCTGGCTTTAAAGAACAAGCTTTCAGTTGAACAATTGGCGGGAACTTTTCAGGCCCACCCCACTTTTGCCGAAGGCCTTCAGGAAGCTGCGTTAAATGTTCTAAAACAGGCGCTGCATCTCCTTAATTAATTTATGACTGGTTAATATTGTCAACTGTCAATATTCATGCTAATATTTCACCATGAAAAAGGGGAAAAGCGATCAGGAAATCAAAGATAATATCAAATGGTTTAAAAGGTTTACCCTGGAAAAACGGTTTGAACTTGCCTTCGAGCAAATTAAAGGCATTAAAGCATTAAGGGCTTTAATCCCAAAAAAACATGCCTCAACTAATTGAGCCGCTGCAATTCTTAAAAGAAATTCATGAAAAGGGCGTCCGATACCTGCTGATCGGTCGTCAGGCGGTTATTGCCTATGGGGGACCAGTACAGAGCATGGATTACGACATTTTTATTGACGGCTCCGAAGACAACACGAAGGTTTTGCTTTCAATCGCCGAAAAATACGATCTTATTCCTAATCTTGCAAAAGACAAAATAAAGTCGCATTTTAAATTCAGGCTTGAAAATGATTTTATTGTTGATGTTTTCCGCGCCCGCTCGCTTTCCTTGGGCAAGGGGAAGAAAATAACTTTTGAAGATATTTATTCCAGAAGAAATGTGCTAAAAGGAGCAAGCGGATTAGAGTTGAACCTTCCTTCAATTGAGGATTTGATCTCTCTCAAGAAACTTAGATCATCTCCCAAAGACCTGCTTGACATCCAATACCTTCAAGCAATAAAAAACAAATAAAGCGGGCGCTGCATATTTTAAATTAGACCCTTTTACCAATATTTTATCAAGTTATACGCGTCCATTACCGGCGGACGCCAGCTTCTAGTATCTTTTTTTTCAAGCGATTGGCCGGGGAATAATAAAGGTTCCGGATCAAAGCTCCTCCCCTCATCATCAAACACTAAAAATCCGTCTTCAGTCATTTTGAATCTGGTTTCTCTAAATTCCAAATGCAGATGATATTTGCCGTCAACATAACCATCATCCGCATCGGATAGAGATCCGATCAGCTCTCCTCCTTTTACCGCGGACAACAATCGAATGTCTGGAGAAGGCCTGGCATGCTTATACACACAGCTTAACAAGCTGCCTGCTTCTTTATTGACCGCGATCGCGATCCCTATCTCGGCAAAATAACTCAACTCCGTATCTTTTACTTCAATAATTAATCCATCCGCCACTGAAAAAACTCGGGTCCCGTTTGGCAGCCCCAAGACCACGCCCTCTGCTCCTTTGTACGCAAAAATATCAAATCCCCGATGGTAGCGGGGATCAAATCCGTAGGCGTTCAGCCAGCATTTAAATCTCGGCAGTTTAGCGGTATCAACCGGTTGATGCGAGATCATTTCCGAAGACCATCGTTCGGCAGAGGGTAATTTGATCAAATTTTTTGCGATCGGGGGTATCATTTTCTTATGTACTCCATTGCAAATATATCTTAAGCCATAAGTTAGAATTTCACATATTTATCAGATTAAGCTATAATATAGTCATGTATAGACCAGAAATTAAAGTTTTAGACTGCACAATCCGCGATGGCGGGCTTATTAACGAGCATTTGTTCGAAGATAAGTTCGTTCGCGCTGTCTATCAGGCGATCGCCGCCTCAGGCGTTGACTATATTGAACTCGGCTACAAGGCATCCACCAAATACTTCTCGCCCGATAAATTCGGCAAGGCCAAATTCTGCTCCGAGGATTTTATCCGCAAAGTGATCGAAGGGATCGAATCAAAAGCCAAGATATCGACCATGGTCGATATCGGCCGGGTCGAGCCGGAAGACATTTTACCGAAAAAGGACAGCGTGATCGATATGATGCGCATCGCCTGCTACGTAAAGGATGTCGATAAAGCGATCGCGCTGGTCAACCATTGCGCGGATAAAGGGTACGAAACCACCGTCAACATCATGGCGGTTTCCACCGCGCTCATGCCCGACCTGGAAGAAGCGCTTACCCAGCTTTCCTCCTGCCCGCTCAAGGCGGTTTACTGCGTCGACAGCTACGGCGCGCTCTTTTCGGAGCAGATCCATTTTTTTATTGAGAAATACGCGGGATACCTTAAGCCAAAAGGGATCGAGGTCGGGATCCATTGCCATAACAACCAGCAGCTTGCTTTTGCCAATACTATTGAGGCAATAAGAAAAGGCGCCAATTACCTTGACGCCACCGTCTACGGCATCGGCCGGGCCGCCGGCAATTGCCCGCTTGAATTACTTTTGTCTTTTCTCAAGAACCCAAAATTCCGTCTCGACCCGATCCTGGATGTGATCCAAAAGGAATTCATCCCCTTAAGAAAAGAGATCGAATGGGGTTACCTGATCCCTGACATGATCACCGGCGTACTTAACCAGCATCCCCGCGCGGCGATCGAATATCGCGCCGGCAAGGTAAAAAAGAGCTTTGGCGAATTCTATCTCGGCCTGCGGAACGACGCCGTTATCTAAATGATACTCGGAATCATCCGCGGCGCAACGATTGAAAACATTCTTCCCGTAATCGAAGCGGCCGTTTCAGGCGGCATCAAACATATCGAAATCACCCTTAATTCCCCCGACGCACTGGAACAGATAAAAATAGCCTCCAGAAAATATGAAGTCGGGGCCGGGACAGTATTATCGGCTAAAGATGCCAAATCGGCCGTAAAAGCCGGGGCAAAGTTTATTGTTTCCCCTATTGCCGATCCCGAAACGATCAATTTCTGTCTGAAAAACAAAATCCCCATCTATCCCGGAGCGCTGACGCCAAGCGAAGTTTACCGGGCCTGGGAATTGGGAGCGACAATGGTAAAAGTTTTCCCGGTTAAATTAGTCGGCGGGCCTGATTATATCAAAGAAATAAAGGGCCCGTTCAATGCCATAAAACTGCTGGCTTGCAGCGGGGTAAATGCCCAAAATATTAAGGAATACTTTGCGGCCGGTGCCAATGCGGTGGCAGTTGGCGGTTCTATTTTTAATAAAAAGCTGATGGATGAAGGGTGCTATTCAGAGATCGAGAAAAAAGTTATCAGCCTAGTAGCGTATTCGCGGTCATAAGCTTTGACTTGGGCAGTCCCATCAGGTCAAGCAAAGAGCTAATACTTAAAAGAAGCGCATTTGAGATGGGTGCTGCCGTCATAATAACTTACATAAAGTATATTGTTAGTATTATCAAAAGCAATTGCATGATCCGCCCGCCCGTCAGAAGCAGCATCAATAGTTGTTTTAACCCATGCAGTATTTCTATTTGTTATATATTTAATTTTGCTGTCATCAATGTCATGATAGCTTATATAGGCTTTACTCCTGCTATCTAAACATATTGAAAATTCCGGGCCATATCCATGTGTGTTGCTATCTATGCTCGAAATAGTCCATGAGTTCGTATTTCCATAAGCATATTTTATAATTTTATTAGAAGTGGAATAACAAATACGGACAACCCCGTCACTGCCGACTGCAATTGAGGCGGAAGGGCTTAAATCTCCTGCCGCATCAACCGTATATGAAGTCCATGCGCCTGAACTATTTGTAAGGTATTTAAGCGCGTAGGTAACTTCGTCAAAATAACATACATGTATTTTGTTGCTGCCATCTATGGCAATTGATAAACTCGCCGGAGATCCGGTCGCCTCGACAGTTGATATGCTCCATCCCTCAGGGTTTGTCGCATATCTAAGTTCATATTTGACCTGTCCCGAAGAACTATAAACATGAGTAAATATAATATGACTTTTTCCAGTCGAATCTACTGCGATATAAGCATTACCGTCGATTGCTCCACTTTCAAGTTGAGTAGTAGCCCAAGTTCCAGTATTGTTTACCGCATACATTAAATTCCCAGCACTAGTGTTATAAGCTACATGAACAATTCCACTACTATCAACAGCAATTGACGGAGAGTTCGTGCTATTAATTTGATCAACAATATTTGAGACCCATGCCCCTGAACTGTTCGTAGCATATTTGAGCATCGTAGACAAGAAATTTGAATATGCCAAATGAAGATGATTGCTATTATCTATTGCCATTGACAACACAAAACCATAACCATCAGAATCATCAACTATTGATTGGGATATAGTAGCGCTAAAATTAATATCTAATACGCTGGATCCGCTGATATCAACAGCTTCACTTGTGGGAGTAAAATAATACCCCAATTTAGAAGGAATTACCATATAATTTCCATTGTCTAAATTACTAAACGAATAAAACCCGGAAGAATCACAAGTCGTTGTGGCTGTTGCATTACCGCTTAAATTTATAGTTACGCTGGTCGCTCCGCTGATCGTGCCGGAAATAGAGTATTTACTGGCCGTATTGGCGACAAAGTTAGCGTTTGTCACGCTTGCCCCGCTGATAACAAGGGTCTCACTTGTTGGTGAAAAAGTATAACCCGATTTAGAAGGTGTCACTGTGTAGGTCCCATTGTCTAAATTGTTAAATGAATAAAACCCGGAAGCATCACAGGTCGTTGCGGATGTGGCGGCACCGCTCAAATTTATAGTTACAGCGGTCGCCCCCGTGATTGTACCGGCGATAGAATATTTATCAGCTTGATTGGCACTAAAATTAATGCCATTTGAATCAGCATTATTTATAGTTGTGTCAATATAAGAAGGAGAGAAAGAATATCCTGATATGCTTGGCGTGATTCTATAACTGCCATTATTTAATCCTGAAAAAGAATATTTTCCATCGCTATCTGTCGTGGTGGTTGCCGATTTATCTCCGCTAAGAGTAACAGTTACTCCCGATGCGCCAATAATTGAGCCGGATATATTATAAGTAATGGGGTTATTCACTTTTGCGCACCCTAACATAGCTGTAATTATGGTTCCCAAAAGAATGAATATCCAAATATATTTTTTAAATGTTTTCACCTGTCTCCTCCTTAT
>JBAZPF010000052.1:0-8596 GCA_041648295.1 Candidatus Margulisiibacteriota bacterium
CCCTGGCTCTGCCTGGGCGCGGTCATTTCTTTCTTTTTTGGACGGGAAATTATCGCTTTCTACCTTGCGCATTTTTTCTAGAAAAGTTATAATTCTTTCAAATGAAAACCCGGGATACGATATGGAATTGGAACCTGCGACTAAAAGTCGCGGTTCCAGCTATACTGTCCACCCGATGGAACCGAGAGTTTTACTCTCAGGTTCCATCCTAGATCGGTTCTTGGCATGAAAATAAACGCCTGGATATTGCTTCTTATATTTATCATTTTTTATTTTGTTTTCCAAATCCGCGAAGATGTGTTAAGATATTACAGCCTGATCGATGACAGCCAAAAGATCAAGAAGAGCATTGAAGAAACCAAGCAAAGCAACTTGAACCTTAAAAAGCTCATTTCTGCGCTAAATACTGAAAATGCCGTTGAATCTCTGGCCCGTGAGAGGTTGAATTTAATAAAGAAAGGAGAGACAGCTTACAAAGTATGCCGATTGAAATCGGACAGGATGCAGAGGGGAAAGTCACCGGAATAACAAAATACGGGGCGTTCGTGGATCTGGGGGAAGGAAAAGTCGGTCTGGTGCATATTAGCCAGGTATCTGACTCATATGTAACGGACATCAACCAATTCCTCAAGGTCGGGGACGTTGTAAAAGTAAAGGTCCTTGGGCTTGTAAAAGAAAGCAAATACGATCTTTCAATCAAACAGGTGGGCAAACCCCAGCAAATGCAGATCAGAAAATCGTACAGCCGGGACAGGCAAAACTCCAAAGAAAGCCATCCCCCGGGTTCTTTTGAAGACAAGATCACCAGGTTTTTAAAAGACAGTGAAGAACGTCTGCTTGACTGGAAGAGGAACCTCGAAGACAAACAGGGAACCAGAAAACCTAAAAAATAATCCGGGCCTGGGTGGCGGAATTGGTAGACGCAAGGGACTTAAAATCCCTCGGCCGAATAAGCCATGCCGGTTCGATTCCGGCTCCAGGCATCCCCTTAAAGTTTTGCTTCCAATACGGTCGTAGTGATCCCCAATAGCTTTGCCGCTCTTTCCTTGTCCTGCCCAGCCGCTTTCATCGCCTCTTTGATATGAGTTTTTTCAAGCTGGGAATAAAGGTCCTCAAGCGGGATCGGGCTGAAAGAAGATTCATTGATAATGATATCGAACGGCAAGTCTTCGGCCTCTATCAACGGCTTGTCAGCCAGCAAGACCAGGTTAAAAACTACCGACGCAAGCTCAATGACATTTCCAGGCCAGCGGTATGAAGAGGCCAGGTTCATCGCCTCCGGAGTAAAACCTTTTATGTTTCTCATGTACCTGCGATTAGCCGCCGCGAGATAATATTCGATCAACTGCGGAATATCCGTGGCTCTCTCGAACAATGGCGGCAGTTCAATTATTGTATCAGCGGCTTCTTCATAAAGTTTTTGATTAAACCCGGACTCCTTCAGGTTTGCCGATGTTCCCAATAATATCCGGACTTTTTCGTATTTTAACAATTTCTCCTGCGCCCAGGCAGGCAGCATTTCCGCGTGATCAATGAAGATGGCTCCGTCCTCCGCCAGATCGATCGCGCCGGCGGTCTTTTTTAGATCAGCGACGGTCGCGCCTCCGCTGTCTCCAAAAAGCTTGAGCCTTGACCGGCGGGCGTCATACACAATGCAGTTTGCGATCTTTTGCGCTACCGCTTCTTTTTCGACCCCTCCGGGGCCCAGGATCAAGACGCCGCCTTTGCCGTCCGCCGCCTTTTTCGCCAAACGCCTTACCGTTTCAATTTTTTCGGAAGAACCGATCAATTGTGGCATTTCCGCCTGCAGGCCCGCTTTGCGGCTTTCGTCAAGCATGGTTTTTTTAAACAGAAGGTTTGACGCCAGTTTTAATATCTGTTCAACATCAAAGGGTTTGACCACATAATCCTGCGCGCCAAGCCTTATGGCTTCGGAGGCTTTTTGGACGTCATTTACGGCGGTGACCATTATTACGATTAGTTCAGGGGCGATCTCTTTTATCTTTTTTAACGTTTCCAGCCCGTCCATTCCGGGCATGCGGATATCAAGGAACGCTAATTCTATTTTTGAATCGGACGCATATTTTACCGCCGCTTCTCCCGATGCCGCGGTTATAACACTGTAGCGGTCGGAGAGGATCAGTTTAAACGATTCTCTTATGCTCTGTTCATCATCAACGACCAGTATGCTAGTCATGTGCAAAACGATCAATGATGCAGAGTACTTGCTTTCTTAACTCCGCATCGGACATGATCCCGGCCACGATCGTATTGATCATCTGTTCGGCGCCGCGGGATTTGACCAGCACCGCTCCAAACTCGCAGGCCAATGCCATGCGCACGACCTTGGTCACGGCCATCTGGATCGTGTCTGACTTCTTTATTTCGTTTTCCAGGCCCTTTTCGAAGATCTCGACTTTGGACGTATCTTTCTTTCCGGCCTTTTTGTTGCCCAAGAGAAAAGGAAGGATCTCTGTGCTGACTGGCTGTTTTGAAACCGGGAGCTCGTTGTATTCGGACATTTTAGTTGGCATATTATTCACCTCGGCTAATTAGTTAGCATTTTTCATGCCACGCTCAATTAGCGGCATCGAGCTCATTTTAGCATAGAATGTTGTGCAGGCAAGCACAGTTTTAGTGCAGGAATTTAGCCATCAACAAATGGCCGTGCTTGATGCGAAGCTTTGATTTTTTGATCTCTTTTTCGTTGAAGCGCTTGGCATGTGGGATCCCCGGGTAGATCACAAACGGCACCGGGTCTGAAGTGTGAGTCATTTTAGCTATTGGCGTTGGATGGTCGGGTAAAACGAGGATCCTGATATCCTGATCCCCGGTTATCCGGATCCCCTTCAGGATCGTTCCAACTACCAGCTTATCAAAGTCTTCAATCGCCCTGATCTTGCCTTTAACATCGCCCATATGTCCCGCCTCGTCGGGGGCTTCAACATGCACAAAAACGATGTCATGCTTTTTTAGCGCTTTGAGGGCATATTCCGCTTTGCCCTTATAATTGGTGTCCAAAAACCCGGTAGCTCCCGGGACGTCGATCACATCCAGCCCAAGTATGCGGCCCAATCCCTTGAGCAGATGCACTGCGGTAATGACCGCGCCAGTCTTTTTATACTTCTTTTTAAATGTCGGTATCTGCGGAGCAACCCCCTGCCCCCACAGCCAGATCATACTGGCCGGTTTTTTCCCTTTGCTCATCCTTTTGATATTAACGGGATGCTCAAAAAGCGGCATGATCGATTCTTTCATCAGGTATTTTAAAAGTTTTGCCCCCGCCCCCTGCGGCAAGTGATCTTCAACCATTTGGCCGGTGATATCGTGAGGCGGAGTGCATTTGATGTTTGTCATATCTTCGGATATCACAACAAGATGGCGATAAGAAAGGCCGGGATAGAACCTGATATTTTTTTCGCCGATCTTTTTGTCTAGATCATTTATAATGCTTGCCGCTTCTTCGGTCGAAATATGCCCGGCGGTAAAATCGTCCATCTTGCCGTCTTTTACGGTCACCAGGTTGCAGCGGAACGCTACATCGCCTTTTTTTAGCTTAACGCCTAAAGATGCGGCTTCAAGCGGACCGCGGCCGGTGTATGACTTTTTTGGATCGTACCCAAAAATGGAGGTCGCGGCCACATCAGAACCCGGAGTCATGCCTTTGGGAATATTGTTGACCCAGCCGCAGGTCCCGTTTTGCGCTAGAAAGTCCATGTTGGGCGTCTTTGCGGCTTCAAGCGGGGTTTTGCCGCCCAGTTCTTTGAGCGGTAGGTCGGACATCCCGTCGCCGATGAGGACGAGGTACTTCATATGTGTTTGCACGCGGGCGAAATGAAACCTAATTCCCGCTGGAGCCGCCAGCTTTTCTTAATGGCGGGATCCGTGATTGAATTGAAGAACTGGTTAGCTTCCTCCAGCCATTGCAAGCGGGCGGCGGCCGGTATTTTGGCAAACTCACGCAATCTTTCGCTGTCGATCTGAAAGCTATACCCGCGTTCAGCATTATTCATTATTGAGATTCAACTCCTCCAGCATTTTTATGTCGGCCAGGTCCTGATCTCTGGCAGAAAGCTTTTTTAAAGCGATCAGATCATCTAAAGAGATCACATCGATAGGGAGATCTCCTGCTTTTACAACTTGTTTTCTGCTATAAGCTTTCGCAAAAGGGATCGGCTCGCCAACAAATACATCAATAATTTTATAGTCCTGTCGGGAGTGGACAAAAGAAAATACTTTCATGTTTTTTTCTTTTATCCAGGAGCCCCTTACTAACGGATCGGCAAAGTCTACTGCTTTTACCGGGAGCTTTGGTTTGTATCCTAATTCTGTCAAAGCTTCTATGAATTTAATTACATTTTCTTTTTGGAGGCCTATCATCAGATCAAGATCGGCAGTTAATCTCATAACCTTGTGAAGTACAACGGCAACGCCACCAACGACCAAGTATTTAACCTTTTTACGGTTTAAGGCCTCAAATGTCTCGGCGTAATACATGTTTTATATTATAACATGAAAACATGGAGGGTATGAACGGGATAGTAACTATATTACATTAAACGCTTTCTTTATTTTATTTCAAACGGGGCTTGTTCAACTTCCGCATTATTAATTGTGCGGCCAAACATATTCACGCTGTTAGTATTAGTCACTTTGTAATATTTACCATTAAATTCAACATATCGTTTCCCCTGATATAAATACACATCACATTCTTTAGTCTCCGATCCTATCGTGACTGTAACTTTTTTATTGGGTATAATTTTTTCTGGTTTTTCGCCCGATGCGGTCGCGGCGGAAGCAGGCGGAGAGGCTGGAGCTTCCTGCGCAATATAGCTTTCAACCTGCACGCCATTTTTGGTTTTATGTGTAAAACCATTTCTAGCGGCTACATAATATACTCTTTCTCCAGCGCTTAATGTATGGGTTTTCCCATCCACGCCGGTAAAGCCGACTTTATCGTCTGCATTATCAGGCAATGTAATCGAAACAACGCTGCCGTTTTCATAGTTATACTCAATTACAGCGCCTGGAGGCAATCTAAGTTTTTTGCCATCCACTTCTATAGTTACAACCGTGGCCAATGTTTTTATTTCAGTTTTGTCGCTTTCATTTTTCTCAACTTTTTCCTTTTTGACATAAATGGCGCTATCCATTAAATTGGTAGTTTTTTCTTGTTTTTTATCGTCCTGATAAGTTACTTTTACTTTTCCGGTTGCTTGAGGAGTGGTTTGGGCTGAACCCGTTGCCGTGGTTGCCGGGGCGCTAGGGAGTTTGCCAGTCGCCCAGTCAAGCATTTTCTGCGGGTCATAATCATCCGCTCCGGGATAAGAAGAACTAATCGGCGTTTTTACCCCGACCGACTTTTGCGTATCCTGATCAAATCTGGAAACAAACACCAAAAATCTAAATTCTTCAACAGTTTTCGGCGCATTCTGCACTATTTGGTAATTTTTTTGCGCGCCCAGAGAAACAAGGTAATCGGTAAAAGTTTTATCTTGATTACCTGCTTGTTTTTTCCATGTTTCATATCTATTCTTTAATTCCGCTTCCGCTTTTTCCCTGTTCGCTTTTACTTCTGCAAAATTTTCAGTCCCAAGCGGCGCCTTGCGATAAAGGGTGGCCGCCTTTCCCGTGTCTATCCCATGCGCCTCGGCATAAGCTTTAACTGTGGCTTCATGATTAACGACCTCATCGTCGCTAATAATTTCTTTGGCTCCGTCTGTTTGATCTTTATTTCGTTCTACATTCCATCCAGCAGCCATTCTGGAGTCGTCTTCGGTTCTTGCTGTCATCCCTAATTTAGTTTCATCGCTTGCGTCTAAACCATCTGTTAAGGTAACCTTGTCTGAACCAATTGTTATAGATTCGCCATTTACTAATCGATTTGCGGTTTCAGTTTTAACTCCTCTCCTTTGAAGATATGCTCTCCATGCATCTTTATTGATATTTGAATTTGGTCCAACAGGCGTTGCTCCCATGATCTTCCTCCTAAAAAAATAAACCCCACTAACAGGCTAAGTTAGGGTTTTATTGCTTTACATCTACTATATCGGAAGGGGATGCTAAAAACTTGCATCGTTTGCGTGAGCCCGTTAGCCGGTTAGCCCGTGTGCCAGTATCCCTAAGTTACGAAACATTGTATGGCGATGACGATATTTACTGCATTTTTGACTGTTTTTCATTGAAATAGGTGGCCAATAAATTGCTGTAATCAGGTTGGCTGGTTAGCCAGTATGCCTGTTAGACTGTTATTAAAAAGGGGGACAAAATGTTGATAAAACGTTTCGAAGATTTGGAATGCTGGATAGAATCAAGAAAATTGACAAATATAGTATACAAACTATCAAAGGGATCCTTTTCAAGGGATTACAGGTTGCGGGATCAAATAACCGGGGCTGCTATTTCAATTATGAATAATATTTCTGAAGGTTTTGATTGCCATTCAAATCCCGAATTTATCCGTTTTCTTGGATATGCAAGAAGATCTTCTTCAGAAGTGCAAAATTGTTTCTATATTGCTCTTGATCAACAATATATAGATGAGTCAACCTTCAAAGATTCATATTTACTGGCTGAAAAGATCAGAAAAATCATCGATGGTTTGATCAGATACTTAAAAAACAAATAAACGGGCACACGGGCTTACGGGTTTACGGGCCAACAAACCTACTTAACAACCATCGTCCCGATCCCATGATCGGTGAAGAGTTCAAGCAGAAGCGCGTGGGGAATGCGGCCATCAAGGATGTGGACCTTTTCGACGCCTTTTTTGATGGCATAAAGCGATGATTTAACTTTTGGTATCATGCCGCCTGAAATGACGCCTGATTTTATGAATTTTTGCGCTTTGTAAGAATTGATCTCGGAAACCAACTTTCCGTCCTTGTCCAGAACCCCGCGCACATCGGTCAAAAGCACAAGCTTGGGCGCTTTTAAATAAGCCGCGATCGCCGCCGCGGCTTTATCGGCATTTATATTATACGTCTTGCCCGATTTGCCAACCCCAATTGAGGTTAAAACCGGAATGTAGCCAAGCTTCATCCATTTATTAAGATAACGGTAGCGGACGCCGGCCACCTGCCCCGTAAATCCCAGGTCAACCCTATTCCCCGCCTCGTCTTTCTTATAATATTTAAAGGCCTTGATGACCTTGCCCTTTTTACCCCAAAATCCCTTTGCCTTGCCGCCCAGCTTTTTGATCATTGTGACAATTTCAGAATTGATCTTTCCGCCGAGAACTTTTTCAACCACTTTCAGGGTGGCAGCATCGGTCACGCGGTAGCCGCCGACGAATTTTGGCTCTATCCCCAGTTTTACAAGATATTTATTGATTTCCGGCCCGCCGCCGTGGACAATGATGGGGTTCATGCCGACATATTTTAGAAAAACGATATCCTGTATCACGGATTTTTTGAGCTCGGGGTCTTTCATCGCCGCCCCGCCGTATTTAATTACGATCGTCTTCCCGTAGAACTTGATCAAGTACGGTAAAGCTTCGACAACTATATTGACCCTTTTTATCAAATGTTCAAACATTGTTTAGTTTGCCCGTTAGCCAGTCAGCCCGTGCACCCGTTCATTATCTAAACGGGCATACCGGCATACGGGCTTACCGGCGAACCTATGTATGATATCTAGCATTTATCTTAACATAACCTTCGGTCAAATCACATCCCCAGGCGGTTAAAGAAGATTTTCCGGCCGCCAGGTCGACCGTGATTTTGTCTTCTTTTTTCCCGATCTTCCAGTCAAACCTAAACCCGCCCCAATCAACGCTGGCATCGGTCGAGCCGACGGCTTGAAGAATGCGGCCGACATTTTTGTCTTTACCGTAGACCGCCGCTTTTAGAAGAAAATTGCCGATGATCGCTTTGGCGACTTTTTTGGCGTCCTTTTGATCGCGCGCTCCCTTTACCGTTACTTCCATCAGTTTGCTTGCCCCCTCGCCATCGCGTGCGATCTCTTTGGCCAGATAAATGCAAACTTTATTGAGAGTGTCGGCGAATTTTTTTACCAGCCCGCCTTCAACTTCTACTCCCGACAGCCCGTTTGCAAGCACAAAAACGCAGTCGCTGGTCGACATGCAGTTATCGACAGAAATTAAATTGAACGAGCGATCGACCGCTTCGTTTAATAATTTTTGGAGCAGGCGGCGATCGATAAAAGCGTCCGTAGTGATAAAACAATGCATCGTGGCCATGTTCGGTTCGATCATCCCCGATCCCTTGGCGATCCCGCCGATCGTTATTCCTCCCACTTTGACCGTGATCTCTTTTGGCCTGGTATCGGTCGTCATGATCGCTCTAGCCGAAGCGTGCCCGCCATTCCTTGATAATTGCTTGGCTATTCTTGCGATTCCTTCTTTGATCTTTGGCATGGGCATAGGTTTGGCGATCACTCCGGTTGAGGTGACCAGAACATATTTCTTTGGTATCCCCAGCGCGTCCGCCGTAAGTTCGGCCATTTCCCAGGCATCGGCCAATCCCTTTTTTCCGGTCCAGGTATTGGCGTTGCCGGCATTGGAAATGATGGCTTGCGCCAGGCCGCCGTTTAAATTAGCGCGGGATACAATTACCGGATTGCCCTTTACCTG
>JBAZPF010000053.1:0-8395 GCA_041648295.1 Candidatus Margulisiibacteriota bacterium
TCCCCTGGCAGAGGGCGCGGTACAGCACGGCGGCCGATTTTCTGTCTTCCGGCGACAGATAGGCGTTGCGGCTGCTCATCGCCAGTCCGTCGTATTCCCTTACGGTCGGGATGGAAATTATTTCGATGCCGTAATTAAGGTCTTTCGCCATTTTTTTTATAATAACCTGCTGCTGATAGTCTTTTTCCCCGAAAAAAGCGTAATCCGGGCTTACTATATTAAATAGTTTAGCCACTACCGTGGCCACGCCTTTAAAATGTCCCGGCCGGAATTTTCCGCAAAGTTTATCGGCAAGATCGGGGACCTCAACGCTGGTTTTAAAGCCGGAAGGATACATGCTCTCCGCCCTTGGATAGAAGATAACAACCGGATCAAAATGTTTTAATTTATCTTTGTCGGCGTTAAAATTCCGGGGATAGCGGGAAAGATCTTCTTTAGGTCCGAACTGGATGGGGTTCACGAAAATGGAAACAACCGTGACCGCGCCTTTTGATTTTGCCGCGGTTACAAGGGAAAGATGGCCTTCATGCAACGCCCCCATAGTGGGAACAAAAGCGATCTTTTGTCCTCTTTCTTTGGCTTTGCTTGAGAAAGACGCCATTTCAATTATAGAGGTTATGACCTTCATGTTATTTAAAGAAGCGGCCGCTGGCCAGGACCCAAAGAAGGATTGCCAGCAGCACGGCCAGAAGCTTGATCGGCAGGTTTTTCAAGAAAAGATCTCTCATTTTGAGTTCTCGCATTCCTTATTGCTGCACTTGACGACCATATCCCCTTTGGCCTTTTTTTCAACCATCATCGAGCCGCACTTGGGGCATTTTTCGCCCGTCGGCTTGTCCCAGAAAGCGATTTTGCATTTTGGATAATTGCCGCAGGAATAAAAGATCTTTCCTTTTCGGGTCCGCCTGATCAAGATATCTCCGTCACAGCCTTCCCGCGGGCATTTAATATTTATCGATTTTATGATCGGTCTGGTGAATTTGCATTTTGGAAAGCCGGAGCAGGCCGTGAAGTCGCCGTAACGGCCGGAACGTATGACCAGCTTATTTCCGCATTCCGGACAGATCTCCTCGGTCATTACCTCTTTTTTGACTTTTTCCATTTTAACTTCAGCGGTCGCGAGTTCTTCGGCAAAAGGTTTATAAAATTCAGAAAGGACCGATACGTAATCAATTTTGCCTTCGACTATTTCATCCAGCTGGTCCTCCATATGCGCGGTGAATTTATAGTCGAGGATGTCCGGGAAAGATTTTACCAGCAGTCCGTTGGTTACGACTCCCAGTTCGGTCGGGCGGAAAACGCGGTTCTCCCTGGTCACATAGCCGCGGTCTTCTATTGTACCGATGATGGGGGCGTAGGTGGAAGGGCGGCCGATCCCTTTTTCCTCAAGCTCTTTTATCAGTGAGGCTTCATTATATCGGGGCGGTGGTTCGGTAAAATGCTGTTTTGGGTCCAGTTTTACCAGGTTCAATTTTTCGGAAGCTTTAAGCTCCGGCAAAATTCCTTCTTCATCCTCTTTTTTATCCGATGATTCCGCGTATAACTCAAGAAAACCTTTGAACTTGATGATCTGCCCGTTAGCGCGGAACGGATGCTCTCCCGCCATAATGTCCACGCTGGTGACGTCGACCGCCGCTGGCATCATCTGGCAGGCGACAAAGCGGTTCCAAATAAGCGAATATATTTTATACTGGTCGGGAGTTAAGCTATCCTTGATCTTCTTTGGGTCCCGGAAAGAAGAGGTCGGGCGGATCGCTTCGTGAGCGTCCTGCGCTGATTTTTTGGTCTTGAAGATTCTCGGCGTTTCAGGTAGGAACTTTTCGCCGAAGGTGTCTTTAATATATTTTCTTACTTCGGTCATGGCCTCCTGCGCGATCCTAACCGAATCGGTACGCAT
This sequence comes from Candidatus Margulisiibacteriota bacterium, assembly GCA_041648295.1. Classification (GTDB taxonomy): domain Bacteria; phylum Margulisbacteria; class WOR-1; order XYC2-FULL-46-14; family WPAF01; genus JBAZPF01. The sequence continues at coordinate 1,898 of JBAZPF010000053.1, forward strand.
ATAAGTGATCAAACCGACATGGCTTTCACCTTTAATATCAATGCCCTCGTATAACTGCTGGGCGATGATCATTGTCTTCCTCGCGGAAAACGAGAATTTCCGGGAAGCATCCTGCTGGAGGGTGGAGGTGATGAAAGGCGGAGCGGGATTGCGCTTCTGCTCTTTCTTTACGACTTCTTTTACGATGAAATCCTTGTTTTTGCAGTCATCGACTATTTTAGAAGCGGACGCGTTGTTTAGAACGGGTTCTTTTGAATTATATTTTGCGGTGAATTCACCGTCCGTCCCAGGCTTGTTCAGCGCCGCCTCAATTGACCAGTATTCCTGGGGCTTGAATTCCTCGATCAGCTTTTCTCTTTCGCAGATAAGCCTGACCGCGACCGATTGCACCCGGCCGGCCGACAGCCCTTTCCTTACTTTTTTCCATAAGAGAGGAGAGAGCTTATAACCGACCAATCGGTCAAGTATCCGGCGGGCCTGCTGGGCGTTGACGCGGTTCATATCGATCTCTCTGGGATGCAAAACGGCATCCTGCACCGCTTGTTTTGTTATTTCGTTGAATTCGATCCTTTTTATCTTTTTGCCGTGGTCCAAAATGAACGAAAGATGCCAGGCGATTGCTTCTCCTTCGCGGTCCGGATCGGGCGCCAGGAGAATTTTTCCGGCTTTGGAGGCTGCGGAGGTAAGGCTTTTAACGATCTTGGCCTTTCCTTTTATCACGACATAAGTGGGAGCGAAATTGTTGTCCACGTCCACGCCGAGCTTATTTTTGGGCAAGTCGCGCAGGTGTCCGGCGCAGGCCTCGACCTTATAATCCTTGCCAAGAAATTTCTCGAGCGTTTTTGCTTTTGCCGGAGATTCTACAATCACAAGATTTTTCATGCTGCCAGCCATACTAACAAACGGGTTTGAATCTGTCAAATTTGTATGTTAGGATTTGTCCATGGAACAGGCGTCATTGTTCAAGATAAGACAAAACCCGGGCATAATTATCATTTTAAGCTTTGCGCTTATTGTTTTGGCCGGAACGATCCTGCTTTTTCAGCCGTTTGCCGCCGCTCCGGGAAAGACCACCTCGCTGATCGACGCTTATTTTACCGCCAATTCCGCCACCTGCGTTACAGGACTGGTGACGCTTGATACCGGAACCCATTATTCCTTTTGGGGTAAATTGATCATTTTGTGCCTTATCCAGCTGGGCGGTTTAGGCTATATGACATTTTCAACCTTGATCTTTATTCTGTTTCGGCAAAAAATATTTATTTCCCAGCGTCTGGCATTGAGCGAATCGCTCAATCTCTTTTCTTCCCAGGGAGCGGTCCGTCTGATTTATTATGTTTTTTCGATCGTGTTTTTAATGGAAGGGACCGGCGCTTTGATCCTCTTTTTAAGATGGTGGCCGGAATTGGGGGTATTAAAAGCAATAAAATACGGCGTCTTTCATTCTGTTTCGGCCTTTTGCAACGCTGGTTTTGACATTGTCGGCGGATTTAAGAGTTTTACCGGTTATGTCGGAGACCCGATCGTCAATCTGGTCATCATGGGATTGATAGTGTTCGGCGGTATCGGCTTTTCGGTGTTGGCGGATATAATAGAAAAGAGGAGATTCTCGATCCATTCCAAGATCGTGATCTCGACCACCTTGTTCCTGATATTCGGCGGCGCGTTCCTTATCTTCCTGTTCGAGCACGGTAATTTTAGGACCATGGCTGCGCTCCCATTTACGGACAAGATCTGGGCATCATTTTTTCAGTCGGTATCAGCGCGCACGGCCGGATTTAACAGCATCGATCTGGCGGGACTCACCGGTCCCGGCATATTGACCTTAATAGCTTTAATGTTCATTGGCGCTTCTCCCGGCGGGACGGGGGGTGGTATCAAGACCACCACATTTGCGGTATTGCTACTGACCATGAGGTCTACGATACAAGGACGATATAACACGGAAGCGTTCGGGCGAAGAATCTCGCATGAAGTCGTTCGCAAAGCGATGACCATAGCGATGCTTTCTTTTGCACTTGTCGTTATTGCTTCCGCGATCGTCAGTTTGCAGGGATTTGAGTTTGGCAAGATCGTTTTTGAGGTGACCTCGGCGTTTGGAACGGTCGGTCTGTCGATGGGAATTACTACAAAATTAAGCGCGTTAAGCAAGATTGTGGTCGGTCTTACCATGTTCATAGGCAGGGTCGGACCGCTTACGCTTTTTCTTGGATTAACGCTTAGCAAGCGCGATAAAAGCATTAGCTATCCTAAAGAAGACCTGTCGATCGGTTAAGTCCCATGCGGGATAAAGAGGAGGAATAAATATGGCGAAGAAACAATTTGGAGTCTTGGGGTTGGGGCGGTTCGGACAGAAAGTGGCTAAAGAACTGTGCATGAGAGGGCACGAAGTGGTGGTCATGGACAAGGACGAGACCAAAGTGAACCAGATAAAGGACCTGGTCACTCATGCTTATATTGGGGACATGACCGATGAGATAGCGTTAAGGGAAGCGAACATCCAGAATTGTGAAGTGGTGGTAATAGGCCAAAGCTCCAGTATTGAGGCCAACCTTTTGGCGACGCAGTTATGCAAAGAGCTTAACATCGGGCAGGTAGTGGTAAAAGCGCAGTCAACCCTGCACGGAAAGATATTGAACAAGCTGGGAGTGGACATGATCGTTTATCCCGAACAGGATACGGCAGTAAAGCTTGCCGACAAGCTGACCCTAAGAGGCGTAATGGATTACATGGAGATCACCAAAGAATTTGACGTCATAGAAATGCGCGCCGGAAGCAATTTTGACAATAAGAAACTTCGGGAGTTGAACCTGCGGAAAAAAATGAATGTCGCGATCGTCGCCATTAGGCGCGGCGCAGAGACCATTATGAACCTTGACGGCGACACGACCATTTTGAACGGCGACATCCTTATTTTGATGGGCAAGATCGAGGATCTAAAAAAGATCACCAGTTAAAAACCTCGATTTTATCCGGCACTCTTCCCATTCGCCCTCCGGTGTCGAGTCCCAAACTATGCCGCCGCCTACGCCCATCTCGCCCCTGCCATTTTTAATGAGGAGGGTGCGAATCGGAACATTGAAGAACATATCTCTTTGGGGCGTTATGTAACCGATGGCTCCTGTGTAGATCCTTCGATCTTCTTTTTCCAATTCTCTGATTATCTGCATCGCTCTTATCTTTGGCGCGCCGGTAACGGAGCCGGAAGGATGAATCGCCTTAAAGAGATCAAACAGTTTTATATTTGGATCAATAATGCTTTGAACAGTCGAGGTCATCTGGCAGACAGTTTTATACTTTGCGACTTCAAACAATTTTGGGGTAACCACGCTTCCGCTTTTACTTATCTTCCCAAGGTCATTCCTCAACAGGTCGGCGATCATCACATTTTCCGCGCGGTTCTTGGGATCAAGATGAAGCCGTCTTTTTGCCCAGAGATCATCCCAGAGATTTCCGCCCCTCATCCAGGTCCCTTTCATCGGTTTAGTCTTGATCTTTCCCCCGCTTTTCTTTAGAAACATTTCCGGCGATACCGAAAGAATGGAGAAATCATCGGTTTTAATGTAAGCGGGATAGGGGACGGGCTGATTTTTTAAGAGTTTGCCATAAAAAGAATATGGATCCCCGGTAAAGTCGAAATTATATTTAAGGCAATAGGTGATCTGATAGACATCTCCGGATTCGATATGGGAACGGATGGTATTGATGTTTGAATTGTATTTAGCGAGAGAAATATTTGAGCCTCGCATTGAAATGCGGGGAATTCCCCCCAATGAATTGGGGGGTGTTATCCTTTTTGCTGCAGGTGAGTCGTACACCCCAAAATAAACCAAAGGGAAATCGTAAGTACGATCTTCCTTAAGCTTTTCTTCAAACGCGAAGCCGGCCTCATAGGAGAAAAAACCGGCCAGATAAAAGCCTTGTGATATCGCTTGCTCCATTTGCTCAAAGCATTCCGCAATATTTTCGAGCCGATCGCAGGAAATTATCCTTAAAGGATCGTTAAACCGCAAAGGTTTATTTTCGAAATCAATTTGAATAAGCATAATTGAGGTCTGGGTGCCGCCGGGGGCTATTGCATGACTTGCTTGAATTATAGCATTTTAGGAAATATAATGAAGCCATGACCATAACTTTGGCCCTTATATGCGGCATTGTCGGAATTATTTTTTCATTATTCCTTTTCTTGTGGATAGCGGTCCAGCCTGCGGGCAATGAAAAGATGCGGGAGATCTCAAATTCTATTCATGAAGGCGCCATGACATACTTGAGGCGTCAGTCTTTGACCATATTGGTTTTTATGGCTGCGGTCTTTCTGGCGGTCGCTTATTTTGTGAATATTTATGCCGCATTGGCTTATGTTTTTGGCGGATCGTTTTCCATGCTGGCCGGATTTATCGGAATGTCCGCCGCCACCAGGGCCAATGTCCGAACTACCGAAGCGGCCAGGAATAAAGGAATTTCTGCTTCCCTTGACGTCGCGTTCAAAGGCGGAGCGGTAATGGGTATGGCGGTGGCCAGTTTAGGGGTTTTAGGCATAGTTATTATCTGGATGATCTTTAAAGATGCGGCAAGCCGCGTTTTGGCAGTGACCAGTTTTTCGATGGGAGCTTCTTCGATCGCATTATTCGCCAGAGTTGGCGGCGGGATATTCACAAAGTCGGCCGATGTAGGGGCAGACCTGGTAGGCAAAGTTGAAGCAGGCATTCCCGAAGATGATCCCAGGAACCCTGCAGTGATCGCCGATAATGTCGGAGATAATGTAGGGGATGTGGCGGGGATGGGGGCGGACCTTTTTGAATCATATGTCGGCTCGGTCGTTGCGACCATTGCTTTGGGAGCGCTGGCCGCCGTTAACACTTTTAACTTGATGGTGCTTCCGCTGGTACTGATCGCCGCCGGGACCATAGCTTCACTTATTGGTGTGTTGTCCATAAATTTGATCCATAACATCAGGCCGCAGGCGGCCCTGCGCTACTCCACCTATGTATCAATGCTTTTATTTATTATTTCATCGTTCTTCATTACTTTAAGGATATTACCAGGCCAAATGGGGATATACTGGGCCATACTTTCCGGCGTTATAGTCGGGATCATCATCGGTTTATTATCGGAATATTTTACTTCAGGCCGCACCGTTCGCGAACTGGCCGATTCCTGCAAGACCGGCGCGGCCACCAATATTATCAGCGGCCTTTCCCTGGGGATGAAAAGCACAGCCCTTCCTATGATCTCGATCTGCGCGGCTATACTGATATCTTACTGGTGCGCCGGGCTTTACGGCGTGGCGATCTCTGCGGTCGGGATGCTTTCCACTATCGGTATAGTTATGTCTGCTGACGCATATGGACCGATCGCAGACAATGCCGGCGGTATAGCTACCATGTCAGAATTGCCCGAAGGCGTAAGAAATATAACTGATAAATTGGATTCGCTCGGAAATACTACCGCCGCCATCGGCAAGGGCTTTGCCATTGGCTCGGCCGCGCTAACCGCACTGGCGCTTTTTGCCGCATACACGCAAACGATAGGCATTAGCGTGATCAATCTTTTAAGCGCCAATGTGGTCGTGGGATTTTTTATCGGAACATTAATGCCGTTCCTGATCACTTCCTGGACATTGCAGGCGGTAGGGCGGGCGGCCTACGCGATGGTGGAAGAAGTCCGCCGCCAGTTTAGGGAGATCAAAGGATTGATGCAAGGCAAAGCCAAGCCGGAGATCGGGAAATGCATAGACATCTCTACCTCGGCGGCCCTGCGCGAGATGATCGTCCCCGGCCTTTCTGCCGTGGTTGTGCCGTTGATGGTCGGGATCGGCTTGGGACCGGCCGCGTTAGGCGGATTTTTAGCCGGGTCTTTAGGCTGTGGGGTATTAATGGCTATAATGATGGCCAATGCCGGCGGCGCCTGGGATAACGCTAAGAAATTAATTGAGGACGGCTATTTGGGAGGGAAAGGCACGCCGGTGCATGCGGCGGCGGTGGTGGGGGATACGGTGGGGGACCCGTTTAAAGATACCGCCGGGCCAGCTATGAATATTTTAATTAAGTTAATGTCCATTGTGGCACTGGTTTTTGGGACGGTGATTGCCCGTTTTCATCCGGTAATTATGTCATTTATTAAATGAAACGGATACACATTTTATATTCTGGCCGTGTCCATGGAGTAGGGTTCCGTTATACGGCAGTTGATCTAGCGGCAAAACACAAAATATTGGGTTGGGTAAAGAATACAGCGGATGGCAAAGTAGAAGTGGTGGCAGAAGGGGAGGAAAAGGTGCTGGATCAATTTTTTGCTGAACTGGAAGGGATCCTGTCGCTTTATATCCTTGAAAAATCGGCTTACAGCGAACCAGCAAGCCAAGAATTTACTAGCTTTTCAATTAAATATTAGATTTTAAAATAATCACGAAGGCACGAAGACACGAAGGGGAAGAGAAGGTTTATCCTATTTTAAATAAACCTGGTAAATAGTTTTTGAAATATTATTAATCAGCTT
>JBAZPF010000054.1:0-8256 GCA_041648295.1 Candidatus Margulisiibacteriota bacterium
TGGAAGAGAGAATGCTGTTAAAAGGAGAAAAGCGGTGAAGACTTACCTTGAAAAACTGGAATCGGAATTAAAAAAAGTCTGGAGAGAATACGGGAGCCGAGGGCCTATCAAAGGCGCGCATACTGAAATAGAGATCGAACCGAAAGTGTTTTTGGGCGATGCCATCAATCCCGAGATCGCGGACATTTTGGCGTCGGTTTATCTGTCAAAAACAACGATCGAAGACATAGAAAACGGGAACCTCGAGCTTCGCGACGAAGCGATCGTAATTAAAGATAAAAATAAAAGGCCGATCGCCATCATCCGCAGTCAGATGGCGTTAAGAGAGTTTAAGCACCGATTCGGGCTGTAATTTCTTTAAGCTTGTCGGGCCCCGACAATTTAAATTCCTTTATCCGCGCGTTGAAATACTCTATCCTTATTTTTCCGCCGTGCCTGCCGGCAGGCAGGTCCTTTTCCATGACCGACTTCACGCCCGCTTCTTTCGCCTTAAGTTTTAATTCGATCACCTGAAAAAGGTCCTGTAGCGGTTTCGGTATTTTGCCGAACCGGTCCGCGATCTCCTCTTTGATCTCTTTAAAGTTCGCGGCATTGTCGACCAGGTTCATCCTCCGGTAAATCGCGATCCTCTGGCGGTCATCTCTTACATAATCATCAGGAATATACGCTTCAAGCTTAATATCGATCTCCACCTGCCGCGGGGTAGGCTCCTCGATCCCCTTCAATTCCCTGACTGCTTCTTCCAAAAGTTCACAGTACATGTCAAAGCCGATCGCCATCATCTGCCCGCTCTGCTCCGCGCCCAAAAGATTCCCCGCCCCCCGGATCTCAAGGTCCTTCATCGCCAGCTTGTATCCCGACCCCAGCGCCGTAAATTCCTGGATCGCTTTCAATCTTTCGATTGCGGTATCGGTCAAAACCGATTCCGGATGATAGAAAAGATAAGCATAGGCACGCTCGGTCGAACGTCCCACCCTTCCCCTCAATTGGTAAAGCTGGGCCAGTCCGAACCGGTCGGCCTCATCAATGATTATGGTATTTACGCTCTGTATGTCTATCCCCGATTCGATTATGGTCGAACACAATAAAACATTGTATTCGCGGTTTAAGAATTTGATCATGGTCTCTTCAAGCTGTTGCCCCTTCATCTGGCCATGGCCGATGCCGATGCTTGCTTCGGGGATGATCTTTTTTAATTTAGAGGCCATCGCTTCGATCTTTTCGACGCGGTTATAAACAAAATAAACCTGTCCGCCGCGGTCAAGCTCTTTTAAAATCGCTTCGCGGATCACCGCTTCGTTAAAAGCCAGGACATAAGTGCGTATCGGGGAACGATCGAGGGGCGGGGTGCTTATCAGGCTCATGTCGCGCGCGCCCGACAGCGAAAAATAAAGCGTCCTCGGTATCGGGGTCGCGCTCATGGTTAAAACATCGATCGAACGCTTTAGCTGTTTTAACTTTTCCTTATGGGCAACGCCGAACCGCTGCTCTTCATCGATAATCAAAAGCCCCAGGTCCTGGAATTTGATGTCTTTGGACAACAGCCTGTGCGTGCCGATAACAATATCGACGCCGCCGGTGGCGAGAGAGGCAATCACTTTTTTTTGTTCTTCCTTGGTCCTGAAGCGGCTTAGCATTTCCACCGTAAAAGGAAAAGTTTTGAACCGTTCCTTAAAATTATTGTAATGCTGTTCCGCCAGAATGGTAGTGGGGGCCAGTATCGCCGCTTGCTTGCCGGCCGAAGCCGCTTTGGCGGCCGCCCTCAAGGCAACTTCCGTTTTGCCGTAGCCGACGTCGCCGCAGACCAAGCGGTCCATGGGCCGGTCGGATTCCATATCCCTATTAACATCGGAAATGGCCTTTAACTGGTCCCTTGTCTCTTCATATTGAAAATTGGCCGCCAATTCCTTTTGCCAGACGTCGTTTTGAGGAAAAACGTTCCCTTTTACCTGCCGGCGGCTGGCGTAAAGCTCCAGCAGTTCTTTGGTCATGTCCCTGATGGATTTTTTTACCCTGCTCTTTGTCTTTATCCACTCTTGCGATCCCAGGCGCGAAAGTTTTGGTTTAAACCCTTCTCCGGCGGAAAATTTTTCCACCAGGCCGAGCATCGTAAGAGGAACGTATAATTTATCCCCGGCCGCGTATTCTATCAACAGATGTTCGCCTTCGACCTCGATTAATTTCTTCATCCCTCTATATATGCCGATGCCGTAATTCTCGTGGACGACAAAGTCGCCTTCCTTAAGGTCCGCAAGCAGCGATTCGTTAATGCCCTCGCGCTGGGCCTTTTTGGGCCTGGCCGGTTTTGCGGTTTCGCCAAAAATTTCATAATCGGTCAAGAGCCGGATGTTACCGAACTGAAATCCCTGGGAAAGCTCTCCGGAAATCACCGGACGATCCGTAAATTCTTTAAGACGGGCCGCGTGTTTGCTTACTATATATAGATCGATGTTTTTCTCTGCTAATATCTCGGCGGCAAGATTGTCCAGTCTGCCAAAATATTGGGGAGACGCTGAAAATACCGCTTTTTCGCCAGGCGCGTTAAAGGCGGTGACCTCCGCCGTCTTATATTTCAATATTTCTTCAAATGATATATAGTTTGCCTCGCCGTGGAATTCATGGGCTTCTTCGATCAGTTTTTGTTTTATCTTTGTGAGCGAAGCCGGTTCATCTATTACGATCGAAGGTTTGCCGGGAAGATGTTTGAATATCGATACTTCATACTCTTCAGTTACGGGCAAAATTTTTAGGCCGTCTATTTTTAATAATGACCGCTGGCTTTGGGGATCAAAGCTCCGAAGCGATTCGACCTTGTCTCCAAAAAGTTCAAACCTCACCGGAAGATCGAGGTTTGAAGGAAAGATGTCTATTATTCCCCCGCGGACCGAAAACTCCCCCCGCTCCCCTACTATTTCCATTCTCTTATAACCAATCTCCACCAGGTCTTTGATCAATTTGTCTCTGTCGATAGATGATCTGTTCTTTACTTCAACTATCTTGGGTTTGGCGGTGGTTTTGACGATCGCCGCTTTCAGCGGCGCGATAACGATCAGTTTTTCGCCGTTCATCCATTTTGAGATGATATTCAGCCGCTCCCCGATCACTTCCCTGCTCGGCGCTATCCCTTCACCGGGGATCGCGTCCGGCGGCGGAAAAATAAAGACTTCTTTGCCGGAAATAAAATTTATTTCATCCTTTAATTTTGCCGCTTGTTCCGATGACGAAGTAATAATAAGGTCCGGCGCCATTTTTGAGAGGACAAAACTTTTTGCCGATCCGATCAGGCCGGTGGTTTGGCCGTCCGGGATCTTGCCCAGCAGTTCAAGCATTGAATCGGTTCATTGCCGCCGGCATTCCATCGGAAACGATCGAGAGCGCCGCTTCCGCGGCTTTGATGATCGCGGAGCCCAGCGGTTCGCGTTCAGCTGAAGGAATTTTACCCAAAACATAATTTGAAACATCTCCAAAAAGGCCGTTCCTGCCGATGCCTATCCTGACGCGGTTAAAATTTGCGGAAGGTATGTGCGCGATTATCGACTCAACTCCATGATGGCCGCCGGCCCCGCCCTCCGAACGCAATCGAATCTGGCCGACCTCAAGATCGACGTCATCATAGATCACGATCAATTTTTCCGGCGGGACTTTGTACCAACTAAGGATGGCGGAAACGGCAATTCCCGAATTGTTCATAAAAGTAGTCGGCTGCGCGAGGATTATTTTACAATTGCCAACAACCGCTTCGCCGATAAATGCTTGAAGTTTGTTTTTCATCTTGAGCTCGCTTACGCCCGTTATTTTTGCAAGCTCTTCGATAGCCTTAAAGCCGATGTTGTGGCGGGTGTCTTCATATTCAGGCCCGGGATTCCCAAGGCCGACAATTACGCGCATTTGACCGGTCAGCGGCCGAAGGTCAGGTCTACGCCGAACCTGATGTCATTGGAAGGACGCCCTTCATTTTCCTTAAGCCAGGCGACGCCCAGTACCTCTATGAACATTTTAAACTTTTTCATTATCTCCGGAGAATCTTTTTGTTCCCTGAAGGGTTCCATGCGGAGGCCGACCCCGTAATATAAGTTGTTCAACCATGATTTTGAAGCCCCGCAAGTGGTCAAGTAGGTCGCCAGGTACGGCCTGATGCCGCCGGTCATATGCACGCCGAATTTCGTTTGCAGATAGACCAGATAGGTCCTGAACTGATTGCCGGGGAAATTATTCGCTTCCGCAAAAAAGTTTGTTTGCCGGTATGAGGCATTGCCCCATATCTCCGCCCACGGAACCTTGTAATCGATGTCTTTCAGGTTCCACTCGTGCCAGAGATCAATGCCAAAACGGCTGTCGGTCAGTTTTACTTTGTCCCGGTCGGCGGTCGCCTGATCGTTAAGCGTGGTCAGGGTCAGCGCTTCGGAAAAAATTTTAATATCGGGAAGCCATTCATTGGCCCAGCTCGTGCTCTGGTAACCGAGGAATGGAAGGATCCTGACGCCGGGGCCAACCGCCAGATTATTGTTCCAGTAATTTTGGTCCTGGGAATTTACCAAATAGTAGGCAACGTAGGGATCGATCGCAAACCCGGGGATCGCGTCTGCCAATCGCACGCCGAATCTTCCCTCCGACCTTGTAAGAAAAGAGTTGAAGGTATTTCTTTCGCCGTTGGTTGAGTGGTAAGCCGAATTCAGCCAGATATCGGCCCAGGGAGTCAGGTCCGCGATGGCCGGAACCGCAAAGATCCAAACAATTAGTGATCCAACGATCCATTTTTTCATTGTGTTTTCCCTTTGGTTTCACGCAACTCAATGTTGTCTATTTTCATACTGACTTTGCCGGTCTTGCCGACCGCGGACGCGACGATCTGCATCTGGATAAGGCCTCCGGATCCGCCGATCTGCTGCGGGTTCCAGATATTATCTCCGGCTTCGGGATTGTTGTCCACAAATTCAGAGATCGGGATGGAAACGTGTTTATATCCATTCCAGTCTACTTTCAGTTCATAAACAAAACGGTCGTCGTAAATTGGGGCATAGCCTTTTTTGGGGTCCTGCTCTATCTGCCAGTTGCCGTTATCGTCGTCATACAGTTCTATCTTTATTACTCCGCTTTCCTTCCCCGTCCCGTAAATATCCATGTCAAAACTGTTATATTCGGAGGCGTCCTTCCCGATATATTTACCTATCCCGCCGACATACCAGTCGCGTGCGATGCCTATTAATTCTAGAGAATAACGGCTGTTTTGGCCGGGGCCCGGCTTTGCCGTCAAATTGTCAAAGATCCACCAGGTTGAATCTTTTTTTAAAAAATTTCCGCTTTCAAAATCTTCGATTACGAGAACGCCTTGTCTGGCTTCCGGAGTTTTGGGAACAGGCTTGCCCAGCGCAAAAACGGGGGATACCGCGAGGAGCAAAAAAAGCATAGCTGCCAGTTTTCTCATGTATTAAATTTTAACATTCTCTTAATCCCAAGTCAATCTAGGAAATGGCGGGAGAGGGCCTCTCTGCGGGCATAAACGGACGGAGCTCGAGGGAGCGGTAAGGCATATCATAGCTCAATGAAAAATAATGGGCGGAATTTGAATAAAGGCCGGGGTCGATATAATAAGCATAATCAAAGGCCAAATTGCCTAATTTCAACCCGACGCCAAGCGAAAAGTTTAATGCATTTGGAAAGCTCTCCAATCCCCCCCGGATCGCCAGCATTTTCCCCGGACGGTACTCCGCCCCCAGGTGAAACGAACTGATCGAATCATAATCAACAAGGACCTCTATCTCGTCTCTTGGGGAATAACTCGCGCCCATCTTAAAATTTATCGGGATTTCTTCATTCAGCCCGGTTCCCCATTTAAGCCCTCCCCAACCCTGCGGCAGTAAATTTTGGGCGGAAAGGCCCAAGGTCAGATTATCTTTTGGATAAAAGATCAAACCAAGGTCCATGTCAAAGCCGTTGGCAGAGCCGCCGGATATTCCGTCAAATTCTTTGGCTAATAATTTTAACGACGCGCCGGCGGAAATAGTTGGATTGATCTCTTTTCCATAACTTACCATCATTAATTTGCTGGCATAACCAAAGCTTGAAACCGGATAAGCCCGGCCATTATTATTAAGAGCGGTTGATTGTATCCCGGAAACTATTGAAGAAATGGATAAAACGCCTATTGTCCCCATAGCTCCCTCCTTTAGAGGAAATCCAACCCCTAGGACCGTATCATATAGGTCTTCCTGCGGATTGGAATACATGCTGACCATGCCAAACCGGTCAATCGCCGAGGCATTGGCCGGATTAATAAAAATGGAAGCAAGGTCGCGCGCCGCGGTTTGGGCTCTCCCCATCGCCAGCGCTCTTGCTCCTATCCCAAGCCTGGTCATATCAAGCGCGCCGGCAAAAACAGGACCGTTAAAAAAGAAAAGGATTAAAATGACATAAAATAAAGGTCTTGAAGTCTTGAGGTCTAGAGGTCTAAAGGTCCAGAGGTCTAGAGATCTTGAGGTCATTTCAATACGGCGAGTTTGCATTTACCAAGAACATTCCCGCCTGAAACGACTTTTACAAAATAAACGTCATTCCCGACGATTTCATTAAAGTCAGAACGTCCGGTCCACGGAACCTCGTTATAGCCGGCGCTTCCTCCGGCAGTTCCGGACGAGCGATTTATCTTTTTAATCAACTGTCCGATAATATTATAAATGTATATGGAGATATCGGCATTATTACTAAGCGTATAAGTGATGTTGGTTGATTCCCCAACGCTCGGGTTGAACGGATTTTTATAGCATAAGACCGCGCCGGACACCTTGAGATCCCGGCCTTGCACTTTAAAGCTTATCGGACTGGCGGCGTAGTCCGCAAAGGCTGATCCAAAAAGAAGCAGTACAAATAAAATTGCGACACTGTTTTTCAAGTTGAAAGGATTATATCATCAGTTTGTAGAATTGCGCAACAATGTTAAAGGCTACCATTTTCCGGAAAGGGAGATGCGGTGGACATTGTCGCGGCTCAAAGAGGTCTGCTGAACATAAGCATAGTCGATACGGGCCACTCCGGACTGGAATCCGGCACCGGCAGTTAAGGACGAATCGGCGTATCCCGCCCTGATCGACAACGCGTCTTTTATCCATTCATAACCAAGGGATATTGCAGTCGCATAACTATTGCTCATAGTTTGCGCCATATCCATTGCAAAAGTTGAGCCGGCAAGCACTCCTCGCGGCTGTTTTACGGATAATCCCAGCCTTGCAGTCGGGATCGCTTTTTCAGTTGTCCCTGTCCCCCATTTCTGTTCGTTCAGCAATTCGTCGATCTTCCCTCCGATCGTAATGGGTAATGCGTAACGTGTAATATTAACCAAGAAAGCTGGCGTCAATGAATAACCATACGCTTGTCCGCCCGCGATCTGGAACATATCGCTGGTCAAATACTTTGCCGTTAATCCAAATGAAATGTTCGGGCTGATCGGCAAGCCGTATGACAGCATATAGGCATTGCTGAAGTAGCTGAATACTCCAGTCGTTATCACCTCATTAAAAGCATCGATAGTAGTAGTTTGTGTAATCGTCCCCATCCCCACCTGTATCCAGGATATTCCTATCGCCCCTTTCTTTAACGGATAAACATAGCTTATATAATAGTGGTCGGCATCGGACGATAATCTGGTTTGCATGGTATCTATTTCCTGATTCTTGATATTTGCCAGCCCCGCGGGGTTCCAGTAAGGAGCATCGGCGTTATCGGCGATAGCCGTGAAAGCTCCTCCCATCCCCAACGGCCGCGCCCCCACCCCTGCCTTGAGCACGGCGATGTCGGTGCCGGCCTGACCCTGCGCCAAAGCTGGAAATCCAAATGACAAAATCCACGCTAGAATTAACAATTTCCCAATTAATAATGAACAACTTTGTGTCGCCCTGCCTGCCGGCAGGCAGGTTCGCACTTTATAATTAAATACATTGTTGTTAATTGCGTAATTGTTAATTGTTAATTTCTTCATTTTAACACCGCTATCTTCCCTCTCCCTGATACACTATTCCCATTAAGCGTCGCGACCACTTCAAACGGATAGATTCCATTAAGCACCATGTCCCCTCTCCCGTTCCTTCCGTCCCATTCTTTATCGTTATATTTTGACCAAATGTTCACTCCTTCTCCAAATGTGTTGCCGTCAAGTTCGCAGACCAGAGCGCCGGTTATATCGTAGATACGGATTTTTACATCATCGGCATCCTTGCTTAGCTTATATCTGATCTTTGTCTTCTCCTTGTTCGGGCTAAACGG
>JBAZPF010000055.1:0-7881 GCA_041648295.1 Candidatus Margulisiibacteriota bacterium
TAAATTGCGCATTCCCGATCATGTCGGTGCCTTCTACTTTAACTGCTTTTCCGGCGTCAACAACGGCTGCCGTGGGTGCGGCCGTAACAGTTGGCGCGACCGTTGGGATCGTAGCCGGATCAATTGGAGCCGACGCCGACAATGCCGCTGTACTTGATACTTGAGGAGCTGAAATTGATCTCTGCTCTCCTCCGCATTTGCATCCCAATAACGAACCTATCGCAACAACTGAAGCCAACCCTCTTGAACTCATTCTTACACTAAAAACCATTTTATTTCCTCCTTTAAAATTTAAACAACGGAACACAAACTAAAATTAAACAACCCCCCCCGATTAAACTGGAATGTCAATTTTTCAGAACCCCCATGATTTATTATCCTGCCCGGTTTCCAAAAATTTCACATTATTTTATAATTATTTTATGGTATGATTTATTTAATGAAGCTTCCGGAATCAATAATTAAAAAATATCAAATCGCGGCGGTTTTTCTTTTTGGCTCAAGGGCGGCGAGAAAAGCCGGACCGTTGAGCGATTATGATTTCGGAGTTCAATTAAAAAAAACCATTAATCCTTCAGAATATGATGAAATTAAGCTAAAATTGACGGCTGAATTTGCTCATTTAGCCTCCTGCAATTTAATTGATGTCGTTATTATGAATAACGCTCCTCTGCTTTTAAAATATCAAATATTCAAATATGGGAAAGTCATCTATGACGGCAATCCGTCCGATAGAGCAAGATTAATGTTTGAAACCCTAAGAGAGTATCTGGATTGGAGTTATTTTGAGGGTTTAACTTCAAGAGCTTTAATAAAAAGGACTGCGGAGAGGGGTTTAAATGTTTAATCTGAATACCTTATGAAGATCTGCCGAAATTAAGCCGGTATGTTCAATGCCTGGCAAAGTTTGTAAAAGTTTGAAAATCTGCTTGGCCCAAAACGCGCCGTATCTCGTTGCACATCTTATTGTGCGCAGTTGAAAAACAAAAAATATTCTGCTTGCAAACGGAAATGGAAAAGCATAAAATATTTTCCGTGGGATGTACGGAGGAGCAGGCTTCGGTTTCTTCGGTGGCAGACAGGACAATTGCCGGCCTGTCCCGAGCGAAGTCGAGGGACTGTCAATTTTTCTCCAAAACAAACCTTTCCCAAAAAAGTTCGGGCTAACTAAATGTTTAAAAAGTTGTGGAAGCGCGTAGTCAAATACAAGATCGCTTATTTGTTCATTCTGCCTACGGTTCTTGGAATGCTCCTTTTGCATGTAGTCCCCATATTCCAGGGAATTTACATGTCCTTTCTGAACCTCAATCAATTTACGCTCAACCAGTATCTTGGAGCCCCGTTCATAGGGTTGAGAAATTATTATGATGTGCTTATTAATGTCAACAGTCCCATCCGCCTGGGCCTTTTTGAAGCGACCCGCAATACTATTATATATACGGTCGTTGTTACTTTTGGCACCCTGCTCCTTGGGCTGATTGTGGCATTAATGGTCAACCGTGAGTTTAAAGCGCAGGGGCTGGTAAGAACGCTTTTCCTTTTTCCCTGGGTGGTGCCTACGTATGTCACGGGTATTTTATGGGGATTCATGTGGCAAAAAGAAGTAGGCATCATCAACATCCTGCTCCATGACGTTTTTCATATCTTGCCCGATAAGCCGTTCTGGCTGATCGGACCAAATACCCTTTGGGCTATAATTATTCCGACGATCTGGAGGTACTGGCCGTTTTCCATGCTGCTTCTTCTTGCCGGCCTTCAGCAAATACCGGAAGAGCTTTATGAGGCGGCGGACATAGACGGAGCCAATCCGTGGCATAAATTCTGGATGATCACCTGGCCTCTGCTCCGGCCGGTCTGGGCGATCCTGATCCTCTTCGGCCTTATATTTAATGTATACGGGTTCAATATCGTCATAATGATGTTCGGCTTTGGGGCGGGGTTCCCGGGTGAGTGGGGAGATATCCTTATGACCAACATATTCAGGAACGCGTTCATGCAATGGAACTTCGGCCTGGGCGCCGCGATATCCGTATTGCTTATGCTTACCATGATCCTGATCGTTTATGTCTGGTTCTATTACTACCGCAAGGCGGAGGAGATAAGAGAATAATGCCGTATTATTTGAGAAAAAGGATAGTCGATTGGATCATACATGTGGTCATGATCGCGATGCTGGTGGCCACATTGTTCCCCATCTGCTGGATGATGTTCTGTTCCGTTAAAGACAATCTTGACATATTGATCGGCAAGATCGCGTTGAGCAACGCGCATAACGATACTTATGAAATATTCGGCGACAAGGACAATTTATGGGTATTAACCTCCGACGGCGGCATAAACAAATGGGATATAAAGACATTCAAGGAAGAGGGGTATGCCTCTACACAGACCCAAACTACGCATTTTCTGCTTACAAAGGAATATATTTGGGTTTCTTCGGCCAATAAGGGGCTTCTGCGCATCAATAAGGACGACCTCAAGAAGTGGAAAGAATTTAAACTGCGTCTGCCTGATTTTGACAAAGCAAAAGTGGTGGGCACTACGCTGATTTCCGCCTGGAACAAGATCTACTTCACCATGCAGTATAAAGGTTATGAGGAACTGGTGGAATTTGATCCCGCCGCCGAACGCACGACAAGGGTATACAGCCTTAAAAGTAAATTGTCGCCGACGCAGATAAGATCTCTTTTGCCCATTAAAGACAAGCTCTTTGTGGGATTAGATAAGGGAATTTTAAAATATGACGTTAAGAGCGCGAAGGTGGAAGCGGTATACGACCTTTCGCAATATCTTCCAATAGGCGTGGCGAGAATGCGCGCCGTTGACGGCAAAATAGTCATCTCCGGAAATACCGGAGCGTTCCTTTTTGACGTCGGATCGGGAAAAGTGACCAGGACCATTTATCAGGGCACGGTTTTAGGATTGAAGGTTTTTGGCGACAGCATATATGTCGGGACGAACCGCGGATACAAAGTGTTTGACCTGAAAAAGAATACGATAAAGAATTATGAGATGCTGTTCCGGCAGGTGAGGGCGGACGGGACGGTGGTCAAGGATTCCGATTTTGCGCCTTCCGATGTTTCGGCATTCATGAAGATCGGGAACAATGTTTATATCGGGTCTACTTACGGACGGGTTTCGGTTTTTGACGAAAATGCGAATAAAGTGGGCCGGACCTCATCCGCCCGCATGGGGCACCTGGTTATATCCTGGATCAATTATATAGACATGTGGAGGAATGTGGATTTCGGGCTTTACCTGCGCAATTCGTTCTTTATTTGCGGCATGTCCATGATCTTTGCCATGATCTTTGCCACGCTTGCCGCGTACGCTTTGTCCAGGTTTGAATTTCCGGGGTCAAAATTATTCAGCATGGCCATACTTGCCACGCAGATGGTGCCGGGCATAATGTTCCTGCTCCCGACCTATTCGAATTTCGTCAAAGTTACGGAGGTAACCGGCTTTCCGATCAAGGGTACTTTTTACGGCATGATATTCGTCTATTCCGCCTTTTATATACCGTTCAGCATCTGGATCCTGCGCGGATTTTTTGCCGCTATTCCCGCGGAGCTCGAAGAGGCGGCGCGCATTGACGGCTGTTCGCCCATACAGGTTTTCTGGTATGTGGTCCTGCCTTTGGCCGTGCCCGGCATCATTGCCACCGGCATTTATGTCTTTCTCACATCCTGGGACGAGTTGATGTTTGCCTGGGTATTAACTTCGGCGGACACTATGACCATCCCGGTCGGCATCCGTAACTTTGTCGGCAATTACCAGAACCGTTTTGACCTGATCATGGCGGCGGCCACCGTGGCTACGGTCCCGGTTATGATTGTATTCTTCATGCTCCAGAAATATATCGTAAAAGGCTTGACGGCCGGAGCGGTAAAGGGATGATAAAGGCCGCGCGAAATAAAGTGAAATTTTTGAAATGTACATTCGATACATTCATGAAAGGAGGTGCAGCATGAAAAGAGTATTACTTTGCATTCTTGTTTTCTTGTTCATGGTGTCCGCAGCTTCCGCAATGGGTGGTTCCGCGCCGGCTAAGAAAGCCGCCTATCCGTACCTGATCGACAACTTTGAGGACGGGAATTATAACAAGGATCCCGAATGGTTCACGTTTGACGGGATCATTCCATCGATCGCCAATAATTCCGGCTTAAAAGAGGGTGACGCCAAAGTCGCGGAAAATGTCGGGACCTATTCCCTGGGCCTTACCGGCGCCGCCAAAGACTGGTATGTGGGAGGAATGGGCGTGATGCTGGGTATCGACGCTACCGGATATGACTCGTTTAATATCGATGTCTACGGCAACGGCGAGAACAGCGGCAAGTTGAAGATCGAACTTTATGAAAGCGTTACCGGCAAGACTGAAATAGAGGTGGGAAAAGATTGGAAGCCTCTGCATGATAACCTTTGGTCAAATGAGATAGAGGTCAACTGGACCGGCTGGAAGCATTTATCAATTCCAATAAAGGAATTTAAAAATGAAGGGCACGGCAGCAATGTCTGGAATCCAAAACTGATCAACGGTCAGGGCGGATTGGTCAAGGCGCAGCTAATATCTGTCGCTACGACCCAGACCGGCTCGGTCAATTATGATGTTGACAACATAGAGCTCGGCGTCAGCAAGTAATTTTTCTCTGCTTCTTTGTAAAGGCCCCGATCTAATCGGGGCCTTTTTTATCCCTCACCTAAATTCCGATACAGAATGGAACCTAAGGCTAAAAGCCTCGGTTCTATGCACCAAAGGAACCGCGACTTTTAGTCGCAGGTTCCTTTCTAAATTGGATATCAGAGGGTGAGGGCTTTCCTTTGCTTAAATCAAAACAACCTGAAATTTTAAAAGAATAAATAGGATAGATAATAGATAAAACTGTGAGGTGGGAAAATTTTAAACCCGATTGCTTATTTTAGGAATAATTTTAGATTGGCGCTGGAAAGCAGGCGCAAAGTAACTAATCTTGGGAAACAATTGGCTAGTACCAGCGATGAAGCCAAATGCACCAGCTTGCGGGGAGAAATGCAAATGGCTCGACGGGAGTTTTTAGGAGCGGCCGTCAAAGCCGGCGGAACCGTAGCTATTACCGCTGCTTTGGGTTCGCTGGGGGTGCGCTTATTAAGAGCTTCAAGCATATCCCTAGAGAGCATCTATCAAAGGCAAGAGCACAAACCTCCATTTTCTCTTGATTATCTATCCGATCTTATAAGAAGAGGAGGAGTAACTCAAGTTGAAGTTGAGCAAATACTGGACAAACACCGGGAAGATGGCCAGCTTTATGCCCTGCAAGCGTACGCTCTTCTCCGGCGGGTCAATAAGCAAGGCGAACTCTCTGCCCGTTATCAAGATTTTCTGTCAACGGTTGGGGGATTGATCAAAACAGGAAAGATCAAATTTGCAATTGAACCACCCGGGCATTTTGGCTATAGGTACGAACCTAAAGACAATACTCTTTTTGTCGACCCTAAGTTCATAGATGGTATTGTCATGAATGAGAGCATAATCATTCATGAGCTATTCCATGCTTATCAAGATTTCCAAAAACAAGCTTTACGAGCTAGCCAAAGTGAGGCCGAAGCCTATTTAGTCCAATCGGATTTTCTTTTGCATGTTGAACCGAAATTGTTTGCCGAACCGCAATGGCTTTATCTTTTCTCTTACACTTTGGAAAAAGGGAAAAAAAATTCTTTGGGAAAAGGAAGCAATACTGCTATATTTTCCTGGCCGCACAATTCGGTTAAGATGTTTATTGATTTAACTCAGGATGATCCTCGCTTGGAAAATATTATGCAGACCGCCAGAAATAATTATTTGATGTTCAGAGTGTTTTCTTCCATGGCCGAGAAGGATAGATTTGAAATGCTTGCCGGACAGCTTAAACCCAAAGCCGGGTTTGAAGAAAAAATTAATTGGTTGATAGATTCAATTGAAAACAAATTACATGTTTTACAATCAGCGCCGCTTAAAACATATTTTTCCTGCAAGACAATACCCGGAGGCGCTAATTGTCGAAGTAGCATAGCAGTGGCAGACTTTAGCACCTTGGTATCATTTACGATCAAGATACTCTGGGAACGAAAGCAATATAAGCGCGCCACACAATTAATCAATCATTATTATATTGATGTTTGGCAGGAAGAAAAGCATAGCTTACTCGATGTGGACGAAATAGATGTGGTCAGGGGCCTTGATGGCATCGAATAGGGGCGCTTTTTTTATGCCTCACCTGAATTCCGATACAGAATGGAACCTAAGGCTAAAAGCCTCGGTTCCATTCACCAAAGGAACCGCGACTTTTAGTCGCAGGTTCCTTTCTAAATTGGATATCAGAGGGTGACGCCTTTTCCTTTTGACAACATTTAACGAATATGCTACAATATATGGTATAAAGCATGAGCGCTACCACTATATATAGAGAACTTAAATTATTTGTTATTCAAGCAAAGGGAATCAATTGTTAACTGCAAAAAAATTATTTTTAAATCGTGTGAAATTTTTGAAACCATATGCCGATAAATATGTGAAGGCATTAAAGTGCCTGCATGTATTTAAGGAGGAAATGATATGGTAGTTAGCAGAGTTAATAATAGTTTTTTATCTAGAGCAGGAAATTTTATTCACACTGGCGTTTTGGGCACGGCCTTAAGGACAGCTCCAATGATCGCCGGCGCGGTTGGGGGACTTGCGATTAATTGCGGAGGAACTTCAGAAGATCCAAAATGCACCCGATCCACCACTTATGAAGACAAAAATATGCTTAACCAGCTGATCACCGACATCAATGTCTGTTCTTTTACCGGCGATTGTGGTGGTTTTGACTTTATCATCCATTACCCGGCCAGCGGAGTGCCCGCCAATTCCACGGAGCAGAGCCAAAACAAAGAAATGGTATTAACTATTTTATCAAAACCAGAAACGCTGGGAATGAACGATAGGGGAGAATTCAGTTTTAATAAAGCAGGCTGGCCGTCATGCCAGAGCTTGCTTTCTCCTTCTAATCCGTATCCTGTAAGCTGTTCTCCGTTCATAGGCTTAACGGCCGGGGACATTAAAGGCCAGGTCCCGGTTGGATATGCCGATGTGGTTTCTCTTCCGTCCACGGTTACGCCGGGTTCCGAAGCTGCAAAAAATTACGCAGAGGGAAAGATCAAGCATTACAGCGAGGTTGCGTATGATGATCAGGGCAATTTTATAAGCGGGAAACTGGTCGCGGTGCTGGGACAAATGGCGATCAAAGCGCCGGTACCTACTCCGGTCGGGATCGATCAGCAGTATGCTTCGACCCAGGTTTATGAGGTAAAGAACAATGCCGACTACAAGGGCCGGCTGTATGTGCAGATCACCGATCCTACCTGTAATTCCGAAGATGCCGATAAGCCGTGCGCAATGGTCTATCGCTGGGTCAACGTGAACGCCGCTGACGGGACCATTTCATTAAGCGCGGACAACATAAAAGAAGCCAAAGAATTATCGATACTTGACGCTGAGATCGTAACTGACGCCGCTAAAGGAATAAAGGGAAGGACCAACGCCATGCTGTTTAGCGACGTGGACAATGAAGGTAAATATACTTCATTGGACGCGGAAGGCTATCCAAAAGCCAACCAAAACTGGGAGGGTAAAAATTTATATTATGTCCGCAGCCTTGCCCCCGGCAAGAAAGCGGCTTATTTATATTACGGCAACGGCAAAGATGAAGGCGGACTGGCAATTGAAGAGCCGGCGTATGATGCCGGAGTTGGGGACGGCGGACTGGCAGAAGCGGGAGATCTGGACGGAGGAGTGCCGGAAGCGGCCGTTCCGGAAGCGGGAGCTATGGATGCAGATTCTGCGGTTGAAGAAGCTGCTGCTGCTGCTGATGCCGCGGCTGTTCCAGC
>JBAZPF010000056.1:0-7799 GCA_041648295.1 Candidatus Margulisiibacteriota bacterium
TTCCGGCCAGCCTTACAGCCTGCCTTCCGCCGGTTCGGTTTTCAAGAATCCGAAAGGTGACTTTGCGGGGAGGTTGATAGAGGCGGTGGGGTTGAAAGGTAAAAGGGTAGGCAAGGCGGAAATATCAAAAAAGCATGCCAACTTTATTGTGAATCTCGGAGGGGCAAAGGCTAAAGATGTTCTCAAACTGATGATCCTGGCGCAAAAAGCGATCAAACAGAAATTCAAGATCAAATTGGAACCAGAGATAAGGATTATATAAATTTCTTGAGCGCAAACCGCATTTATGATAAAATCCATACACAGTGGTTACCTCTGAAAAAATAAAAGAACTTGAAGCGATCGCGATAAAGCTGCGCAAAGACATAATCCAAATGATCTGCGCAGCCGCCTCGGGACATCCCGGAGGATCTTTATCTGCCGCGGATATCTTGACCGTCCTCTATTTCTATAAATTGCACCATAAGCCGCAGGAACCCGGCTGGCCCGACCGCGACCGTTTTGTTATGTCAAAAGGCCATGCCGCTCCCGTACTCTACGCCGCGTTGGCGGAAGCAGGCTATTTTCCAAAATCATATCTAAAAACACTTAGACAGTTGGGATCGTCGCTGCAGGGACACATCGATATGCTGGCTTTACCGGGGATTGAAATGTCCACCGGTTCGCTGGGGCAGGGGCTATCGGCCGCCAACGGCATGGCGCTGGCGGGAAAATTGGATAACAAAGCTTACCGCGTTTACTGCCTTTTAGGCGACGGCGAATGCCAGGAGGGACAGGTTTGGGAAGCGGCGATGACCGCGGGCCATAGAAAACTCGACAACCTGACAGCCATCATTGACAATAACAAGTATCAGATAGACGGCGCCGTAGCCGAAATAAAAGGGATCGAGCCGATAGCGGATAAATTTAAAGCATTCGGTTGGAATACCATAAAGTGCAACGGCCATGACATTAAAGCTCTTATCTCCGCTCTTGAAGAGGCGGAAAAAGTAAAAGGAAGACCATCGATGATCATTGCTGATACCATAAAAGGTAAAGGCGTTCCGTTTATGGAAGCTAAACCCACGGATTTTCATGGCAAAGCACCCACTAAGGAAGAAGAAGCGGAAGCTTTAAAATGCCTTTGCGAACTGGAGAAGAAATGACGGAGAGGAAAAAAATAGCGACTCGCGACGCTTACGGAAAAACTCTTGCCGAGCTGGGAAGAGTGAACAAGGACATTGTTGTCCTTGACGCCGATCTTTGCGCGTCGACCAAGACCAGCGTTTTTAAAAAGGAATTTCCCGAGCGTTTCTTTGACATGGGCGTGGCCGAGCAGGACATGATCTCAACCGCGGCCGGACTGGCAGCCTGCGGAAAGATCGCCTTCGCTTCAACCTTCGCGGTATTCGGTTCCGGACGCGCCTGGGAACAAGTTCGCATGTCGATCGCATATACCAGATTGAACGTAAAAGTGGTCGTAACCCATGCCGGGATCACGACCGGAGAAGACGGCGCCTCACACCAGGCAAATGAAGACATTGCCATAATGAGGGTAATACCCAACATGACCGTGATCGTTCCCGCGGATGCGGTTGAAACCGTTCACGTCATAAAAGCGGCCGCGGCTTTCCACGGACCGGCATATATCCGGCTATCGCGCACCGCTACGCCCGTCATTTATGAAAATGAAAACTATGATTATAAGATCGGCCGAGGCATTGTGATGAGAGAAGGAAAAGACATTACGATTTTTGCCTGCGGCTTGATGGTCGCAATGGCGCTTGATGCCGCCGAACAGCTTAAGAACGAAGGCATATCGGCAAAGGTCGTCAATATTCACACCATTAAACCTTTAGATAAAGAATTGATAACCAATTGCGCAAAAGAGACCGGAGCAGTGGTCACGGCCGAAGAGCATAGCATTATTGGGGGGCTGGGTGGGGCAGTGGCGGAAGTGCTTGGGGAAAATTGTCCGGCTCCTATGGCCAGGATCGGAATAAAGGACATGTTCGGCGAATCGGGCAAGCCGGACGAGCTTTTGGTCAAATACGGCCTTATGCCCGAAAATATCATCACCGCGGCCAAAATGGTCCTGGCAAAGAAAAAATGAACAAAGAACGGCCTTCCTGGACCGAATACTTTATGCAAATAACTCGCGATGTTGCCGAACGCGCCATTTGCGTCAAAAGAAAGGTCGGAGCGATAATCGTTAAGGACAACCACCTCCTTTCTACCGGCTACAACGGCGCGCCAAAAGGCTTTGAGCACTGCACGGAAAAAACCTGCATAAGAAAAATAATGTCGGTGCCGTCCGGCCAGAGGCACGAGCTTTGCCGCGGACTGCACGCCGAACAAAACGCCATCATTCAGGCCGCCGTCCACGGCGTAAAGATAGACGGAGGGACCATGTATTGCAACTACCAGCCCTGCGTAATTTGTGTTAAGATGATGATCAATGCCGGCATTAAAAAGCTGGTCTATGCGGGCGGTTATCCCGATGAACTCGCCGCCGAAATGCTAAAAGAAAGTAAAATAGAGGTGGTCACGGTATGAAAGTCGGCTATCTTGGTCCCGAAGGCACTTTCTCGGAAGAAGCGGGCAAGGTTTATAAAAAGCTGTTAAAGGGACATGTGGAGATGATGCCTTTTAGCACTATTCATGATGTCCTGCTGGCGGCAGACCACGGGCACATAGACGAAGCGATCGTGCCGATTGAAAATTCCACGGATGGGACGATCGGGGTTGTCACCGACATGCTGGCCAAAGAAGTCGATCTTAAAATCAAACAGGAAATAGTTCTTCCGGTCTATCAATACCTTCTGGCCCAAAAGGGCATCAGGCTGAGCGAAGTGACCGATGTTATCTCTAATCCGCCGCCTATCGAACAGAGCAAAGGTTTTTTACGAAAGCACCTGCCAAAGGCAAAACTTCATTTATCTTATTCAACATCGGAGGCCGCGCGCCAGGTAGCGCTTTCGCTGGGAGAAAAGGTTATATCTCACGGTAAGGTAAAGGGTCCGGTATTCGCCGCTATCGGGCCTCTGGCCGCGGCGAAGCTGTACGGACTATCGGTGATCGCGAAAAAGATCAATGCCAAAGACAATCAGACCCGGTTTGTTGTGCTGGCAAAAAGGGACGGCGGCAGGACCGGCAAGGACAAGACTTCAATTGTTTTCTCCATTGCAAAGGACCGACCCGGGGGCCTGCATGCTCTTCTATCCGTATTTGCCGATCGTTCGATCAATCTTACCAGGATCGAATCGCGGCCGAGCAAGAAAGCGCTGGGAGAATATTACTTCTTCATAGACATGCAGGGACACCGGGACGATAAAAACATTAAAGAAGCGCTGGTAGAAGCCAAAAAGGACGTGGCTTTCTTTAAATTTCTCGGTTCTTATCCGAGATTTGGAGGTAAAAAATGACGATAGACATGGGTTTGATCCTTCAATTCTGCCTGATCCTCATGGTGATTGCCCTGACGGTAGCGGTGATCATGTTCATTCTGATCCTTCTTGACGTCATCCAGATCACCCGAAGGGTAAAGAAAGAAATAAAAGCCGTTACTTTTCTTATTGATATTTTGGATTATCTGGTTTCCGGCTTTCACCTGGCGCGAAAAAAATTCAGCAAATCAAAAGTCGGTAAAATATTTAAAATGTCAAAGGAGGATGAATGAGATGGGAAAAATAATGAAAGGTTTAACTCTGGCCGCGATCGTTGGTTTTGTCGCCGGGCTGTTCGTAGCGCCGGAAAAAGGGGAAGACACCCGTAAAAAAGCGCAGGATGCCATTGAAAAAGGCAAAGAAAAGCTGAAAGACATGAAAGAATCCTGGACAAAGGGAAAAGAGCAGAATTAAACAAGGTTTAGGGGAAGGTGGCTTGGAACCGCGAATAATTTTATCGCGGGAGTCGGCATTCTGATAATGAAAAAAGAACTTGAAAAGATAGTAACTTCCGCCGTAAACATGCTTTATCCCGCCATAGGCGGGATTTATTCGATTTCCGTCACCGGAATGATAGGCATACCCAATAAAAAATACGGCGATTTTTCAAGCAATGCCGCTTTGCTCCTCGCCCCAAAGCTGTTAAAACCTCTTCCGGATATTGCGGAAGAGATCGCACAATATATATCATCAAAAGACAAGAACAACCTGTTTAAGTCCGTGGAATTCACAAAGACCGGGTTTATAAATTTTAAATTGAACGATCGCTTTCTCCAGGACCTGGTATCAAGGATAAAAAAGGAAAATTCGGGCTACGGGAGATCGGATATTGAAAAAGGCAAAAAAGCGCTGATCGAATTTGTATCCGCCAACCCGACCGGTCCGCTTCATATCGGCCACGGGCGCTGGGCGGTGATCGGCGATGATATTGCCAGCCTGCTCGAAGCCGTCGGGTACAAGGTTGAGCGCGAATTTTATGTTAACGACCAGGGGAACCAAATAGATAAGCTCGAAGCCTCCGTAAAGGCAAGGGCGGAAGGGAAAGAAGTTCCGGAGGGAGGATACGGCGGGGCTTATGTTTTGGACCTGGCGGAAAAATTAAAAAACGATATCGATAAACCGAATTTTCGCGGTTTGATAATCAAGATGATGCTTGATGACCAGAAAAGAGTGCTGCGGGAACTGGGAGTTCAATTTGACCGTTTCTTTTCGGAAAGATCGCTGCATGAGAACGGAAAAGTAAAAGAAGCGATCGAAAAGCTTAAAAAAACCGGCGGCACCTTTATGGAAGACGGGGCGTTATGGTTTAAGTCCACGGACCATGGCGACGACAAAAATCGCGTCATCGTGAGAGAAAACGGCGAGTCCACCTATTTTGCCGCCGATATAGCGTATCATCTGGACAAGTTTGACCGCGGCTACGACCTGTTGATCAATGTCTGGGGAGCGGACCATCACGGTTACGTGGCGAGGCTTAAAACTGCGCTCAACGCGCTTGGACTTCCGATCGAAAGATTTGAGATCATCATCGGCCAGCTGGTTTCTTTATACCGCGGGAGTGAACCGGTCCGAATGTCAAAAAGGACAGGGGACATGATAACTCTTGAAGAAGTTATCAAGGAAATAGGGAAAGACTCCACCAGATTTTTTCTGACCATGGTCACGGCCTCAAGCCATCTTGACTTCGACCTTGAGCTTGCAAAAAAGCAGGCGGCGGATAATCCCGTTTTCTATGTCCAGTATGCCCACGCCAGGATATGCAGCATCTTCAGGGAACTTGAAGCCCAAGGCCAGAAGCTTGACCCGAATCCCGACCTTTCGCTTCTTTCCCATCCGGCGGAAAGAGAACTGTTAAGAAGGCTTTTGGATTTTGAGGACGAAATTATAACCGCCGCCAGGAAAAGGGAGCCCCATCTTCTGGTGGAATACGCGAAATCGGTCGCCGCCATTTATCATAATTACTATCACAAATGCAGGGTCATATCCGAAGATCATAACCTGACCCAGGCCAGGCTGGCGCTGGCTGAGGCCGCTCGAATTGTCATAAAAAATGTGTTAGAATTGCTGAAAGTTGAAGCGCCGGAAAGGATGTGAGGTTTTGTGAAGTACGCGTTTTTTAAGAAAAAGATCGTGCCGTTCAAAGAAGCGAATATTTCGATCATGACCCATGCTTTTAATTACGGCACCGGCGTGTTTGAAGGCATCCGCGGCTACTGGAACAAAGAAAAAAAACAAATGTACATCATAAAGCTGAAAGAGCATTTTGAAAGGCTCCAGCGATCGGCTTCGCTTGCCCTTAAATCATCGCTCAATTATTCGATCGATGAACTTTGCGACATAACCGTGGAACTGGCCAAGAAAAATGGCTACAAAGAAGACATTTACATCCGGCCTATTTTTTATAAATCACAGGAAAAGATCGGCCTGGGACTGCTGGGGATTGAAGACGACTTCTGCATGTTTGTGGCTCCTTTCGGGGATTATCTTGATATCACAAAAGGGATCAAAGTATGCGTGTCCAGCTGGTGGAGAATATCCGCGCAGTCTGTGCCGCAAGGGGCAAAAATAACCGGCACTTACATAAATTCATCCCTGGCCAAAGCCGAAGCGCTTGAGAAGGGCTATGATGAAGCGATCCTTTTATCGCATGAAAAAACCGTGGCCGAAGGTTCCGGCGAGAATCTATACATGGTGAAAGACGGCAAACTTATAACCCCGCCGCTGTCAGAGACCATATTGCCGGGAATAACCCGCGTGTGCGTGATGCGCCTGGCAGACAAAGAACTGGGAATAAAGACCGAAGAGCGGCAGATCGCGCAAAAAGAACTTTACGATGCCGATGAGCTCTTCTTCTGCGGCACCGGAGCGCAGATCACGCCGATCATCAATGTGGACGAAAAGGCCATAAAAGACGGGAATGCCGGTCCGGTCACCAGAAAACTGCAGGACATTTATTTCGGCGCGGTGCACGGCGATAACCCCGAATATTCCGACTGGCTGACGCCGGTATATTGATGATATCCGGCATCGGCATAGATATAATAGAAATAGACAGAATTAAATCGGCGGTAAGGTCTCACGGCAAAAAATTTCTGGTTAAAATATTAACTGATAGGGAATTAAAATACTGCACCAGCCGCAAAGCTTATAAATTCCCCGAAATGGCCGCCCGTTTTGCCGCTAAAGAAGCATATTCAAAAGCGATCGGGACCGGAATGGCGGGGATCAAATTCAACGGAATCGAAGTGGTAAACAACAAAAACGGCAAGCCGCAGATCGCGATTTCTGGTAAAATACAAAAGAAGGTCCATGTTTCCCTGTCCCATTCTCTCAAATATGCCGTGGCATCGGTAATGGTGGAAAAGTAAAATGGACAAGGATACGATTAAAAAACTTTTTCCAAAGAGAAAAAGCGATTCTCATAAAGGGAATTACGGAAAAGTATTTATTCTGGCAGGGTCCGAAGGCATGCTCGGCGCGGCAATCCTTACCAGCCGCGGGGCTTTGCGCGCCGGAGCGGGACTGGTATACCTCGGCGTTCCGAAAGAATCAAGGGACATCGTCAATATCGCCACTCCCGAAGTTATTGTCGCCGGAGGCAATTCCGCCCAGGAATTTAAAGATTCCATTTTCAAGACCGGCGCCCTGGCGGTCGGCCCCGGATTGGGGCATCGCCGGGTTATCGCTAGGGACCTTCTTTTCAAATTGAGCGATGAAAAATTCTCTTTGCCGATCGTGCTTGACGCCGACGGCCTGATGGCTTTTATCAATGACATTAATTCATTAAAAAAACTTAATTTAAATCTTATTTTAACTCCGCATCCGGGAGAAATGTCCCGTCTTCTTTCAAGAAAACCGGAAGACATTCAAAAGAACCGCGAAAAGATCGCCTCTGAAACCGCAAAACTTCTCAATTGCGTTGTGGTTCTAAAGGGGCACAACACTATTATTGCCGATCAATCGGGAGAGCTAAAAACCAACCCGACCGGAAATCCGGGGATGGCGACTGCCGGGGTGGGGGATATTTTAACCGGATTGATCGCGGGATTTGCCGCGCAGGGAATGAGCCCTAATGACGCCGCCTGCGCGGGCGCGTATATCCACGGTTTGGCAGGGGATCTGGCGGCGGAAGAAAAAGGCGAATACGGCCTGATCGCCGGCGACATTATTGAAAAAATACCGCAAGCGATCATAAAAGTACAAAAAGATGATTGAAAAAATCGGGCATGAAATTATCGGATTTCTGGAAGAATTTGGCCGGACCACGCAGCTGGCCGTTGATGCTGTTTCATCGATCATTGCCGGCAAGACCAATTCGCGCCTGGTTTTTGACCAGATGGTAAAGGTTGGCGTAGATTCGCTCCCGATCGCGCT
>JBAZPF010000057.1:0-7791 GCA_041648295.1 Candidatus Margulisiibacteriota bacterium
AAATGCGCCCAACGGCGGAGAAACATTAAATATCGACTCTAACTATAATATTACCTGGAGCGCGGGCGGAGTTACCAATGTCAGGATCCGCTATTCAACTGACGGTGGAACAAGCTGGAATGTGATCATAGCTACTACTCCGGCTGCGGCAGGAACCTACCAATGGATGGTTCCAAATGCTCCTACTACACATGGAAGGGTTGAAGTTAGCGATGCTTCAACTCCCACCCTGACCGACGCTTCCAATGCCGACTTTACCATTGCCGCTTCCCAGCAGGCGACCACTCTGGTCATTGATGACATAGAAGGGACATCAGTCCTGCCAAACGGCTACTATGTGTTAGCTCCCAGCCCGGCGTCAAACCCGACCCAAACCAGAATTACAACCGATAAGCATGAGGGAACTTATGCAATGAACACAACCTATCCGGCGATTTCCGATTCGACCAACGCCTGGAGAGGATGGGGCGGAACGTTTGTCGCTACCAAGGATGTGTCGGCATACGATACGCTTTCTATCTGGGTCAAAGGCGACGGATCGCCTTCCAATAAATTGAAAGTGCAATTTAAGGACGCCAGCAATAACAACTTTGGCCTTCAGGATACGGACGCGATAGCGCTTTCATCCAACGGCTGGGCAGAATACCGCATAGGCGGATTTAAAGCCAAAATGACCCGCGTCCCAGGAACTGCCGACCATGGCGTAATGGACTGGGCTAAAGTTACCGAATACCAGGTCGTGTTCAGCGGAACCGACGCTTCAGCCGGCGTAATGGTTGACTATGTCAACGTTACCAATGTTGCGCCTACTACCGAGGTGGCGCCTCATATCATGTCGATCACACCGACCAACGGCGGGGAAAAGATCACCGTAACTATTACGGGATCAAACTTTGCGTCCAGCGGCGGCCTGATCAATTTTGCTGGCGGCGGGACCACCACCTCGATCAAAACTTCCGATACCGGTTCGCTCATTACATCGTGGGCCGACGGACAGATCGTGCTGTCTCTGCCCGGAATGTCAAAGGGCGTAAAAACCGTAAACATTGTCAGGGCGGATAATACTCCGTCCGACAACAGCGTTACTTTTGAAGTTACGGCCATTGCTACCGGAAGCGGGACATCATATAACTATCCAAACCCGTTCAATCCCCTGGGCGGAGAAAAAACGATTATCGTATTTGATCCCGGCACTGCCGCTAATGTCACCGTGTATATCTTTGACATGACCGCAAAACAGATGGCAAAGATCAACTGGTCGCAGAGCGAGCCGGCCGCGCAAGTGATCTGGGACGGCAAGAACATTTACGATGAAATAGTCGGTGACGGCGTGTATTTATACCGCATAGTCGATACCGGCTCCGGCAAAATGATCGGCAAGGGAAAAATCCTTGCCGTTAATAAGTGAAATTTATGAACAGATCTTACGATAATAATATGAGGGACATAAACATGAAAAACAAAATTTTAGGATTTTCGATCTGTATCATGATGGTGGTTCTGTGCCTGCCCGCTTTTTCCGCCGATAATCTGGTTGTAGCTGATCCGATGTACATCGGCGTCGGCGCCAGATCGCTTGGAATGGGCAAGGCTTACGTTGCTTTGGCCGAAGACGGCGACGGCATATTCATGAACCCCGCCGGTCTTGGAAAAGTGGACGGGCCCAAGGTTACCAGTATGTACACCAACCTTATCGGCGATGTCAATTATGTGGTTTTAGGAGGAGCGTATCCGCACACAAAGAATTCGGCCATCGGGGCCGGCGCGGTCGTTTCCAATGTTTCCGGCATCGGCCTTTATGATTCTCTCGGCAATTCAAAAGGCGTCGGCAGCTGGGGCAGTTCGGTCATGTTCTTGTCTTACGGCATGAACGTTGAAGACGCCCACATGCAGTTTGGCGGCAGCGTCAAATATTACAACCAGGGTGGCGGCGGCAGCGCGACCGTTGAAGCCGCGTCCGCTTCAGGAGTGGGCATGGATGTCGGCGCGATCTATTCGCCTTCAGACTCATTGTCATTAGGCATTAACGCGCAAAACCCGCTCGGCGCCAATCTCGAGTCGGGCAACTCGGTGGAAAATACCCTTCTTCCTCTTGTGAAAGCGGGAGCAAAAGTAACTTTAAGGCCTACCGATACCCAGAAAATAAACCTTCTGGCGGATGCGGACATCGCCAAGAGGCGTTCGACCACAATGCATTTCGGCGCCGAATATTATCCTGTTCCCAATATTGCCTTAAGGGCAGGGGTTGACCAGGATCCGGTTGCGGGCGGAGTGGAATCGAACCTGACGGCCGGCGTGGGCTTAAGGTTCTCCGGCATTCAATTTGATTACGCGTATCATCCCTATAGTTCAATTGCAGACAATACCACCCATTATTTCTCCGTCTCATACGTTGGCCCGGAGAAAAAGACGGATGAAGCGTCCGATCTGGAACTTTCGATCCTTAAACCGGCTGACAAGTCTGTCATTTATGCCGATAATGTCGAGGTTTCCGGGACCGTAAAGGGCAATAAGCTGGCTTTTCCCGTAAAGATCAATGGAGTCAACGCTCCGATCGATCCTAACGGCAATTTTACGCTCACAGTTCCGGTTGACAAGGTGGGCAAGAAGCTCATTGTTGTCGAAGCGCAAGACTTTGGCGGCAAGACAATATTAAAAGACAGCCGCAAAATATTGAGATTGCTCTCATTCTCCGATGTGGGCGAAGGCTACTGGGCAAAGAAGCCAATCGAGCATTCAAGCACGGTCGGTCTGGTGCAGGGTTATCCTGACGGCAAGTTCAAGCCGGACAGGGCCTTGACCCGCGCCGAGCTCGCGACCCTTCTGGTCCGTTCAAAGGGAGTTAATCTCCCGGGTTACGCCCGCCAGGTGTTCAAGGATGTTAAAACCTCCTACTGGGCGGCCAATTATATCGAAGCGGCCACCAGAATGGGATTGGTCAAGGGTTATCCCGACGGCAAGTTCCGTCCTAACAACCGCATAAGCAAGGCCGAAGCGATCGCAGTGCTGGTCAGGTTTGACGGCATGGTTGCCCAGGTCCCGGATGCCAAACCATACGGTGATGTGTCTACCAGACACTGGGCGGCGCGCTATATTGCCGCGGCCAAGGACAGCGGAATGCTCAATTATATCGAAGGTCCGCGCTTGAGGCCAAAAGAAGAAGTCAACCGCGCCGAAGCGGTAGAAATGCTTGCCAAGACCAACATGGCGGCAAAGTTGATAAACGACCTGCTGTCATGGGACAAAGGTTTCGAGTACGAAATCTCAAGGCCAACGCTTAAAGCGAGCTTGTAATAATGAGGGTCTCTTCTTTAAGACCATATGTTTTATCAGTGGCAGTCGCTCTTCCCGCTTTATTTTCGGGCAGAGCGGCTGCTCAATCTTTTGAAACCACCTATCCAAATGTTATAAGCCTTGCGCTGAACAACCGGACCATTTCTGAACTAAAAGTATCTTATGTCGGCCTAAGGCAGAATTCGGGATGGGGAGTGCTTTCAAAATCCCTTTACGGCACGGATGAGTACGCTAATAATCTTAGAAAGTTGAACAGCAATGCCGCGTCGCCAATGGCTACCAACAGCTGGCTGGCCGGGATTCTTTGCGACTGGATCTCCGATAAATACTGCGCGCCCAGGGTGATCGTGCGCGATCCAAAATCAAAAGTTGAAGCGCCCAAGCCGGAGCCGATTCCAACCGTTTCGGCCTCTTCGACAAAACCAAAGGTCGTACCTTCCGGGCCAATACACAAAAAACCGCCAGCCCCGTCCGCATCCTCAAGCGGAAAGGTTCCTGTTGCTCCCCCTGAAGACGAAGACGAATAGTTTGACGGCATTGACGGAAAGTTGGACGAATTCGGTGTTTTTACTGCGTAATATCTTGGCGTGATAATTGCATCATGTTTTCTTGACCGCTGGACCGCTAGACCACTTGACCCTTTAAAGTCCAGATGTCCAGAAGTCTAGAGGTCTAGACGCGGCGGGAAAGGGGAATATCGATGGGTAGGGATTATCGAAAGATCGATGCATATAATCTCTCAAATGACCTGGTTGTTGCCGTTTATAACACGACCAAGAGTTTTCCGAAGACAGAGATGTTTGGCTTAATATCCCAAATGCGAAGGGCGGCTGTATCTATTCCTTCTAATATTGCAGAGGGCGCAGTGCGCAATAGTAAGAAAGACTATTTACGTTTCCTTTATATGGCCATGGGATCATTAGCGGAACTTGAATGTCAGATTGGCTTATCCAACAGATTAGCATTTTTTAATAATGAAGATCATTACCGTTTAATGGATATCCATCATAAAGTAGGCGGCAAACTATTCAGATTGATCCAAGCCGTCGAAACAGAGGTCTAGCGGTCTAGAGGTCCAGCGGTCTAGAGGTCCAGATGTCCAGCAGTCCAGATGTCCAGGGTCCAGCAGTCCAGCGGTAAAAAAAACCTCAAAATCACCTTAAAGTTTCCATTTTTTTAAGTTTTTTACTGAAATTCTTGTTCATTTCTATCGATAATATTATAGTAGAAACCAGGCACTAACTAGCGGATAGTCAAGATGGTTTTTACGACAATCATGCGTTCATTAGTACAAAAAATCACCGCAAATAAGTTTACTACAGCCGCGGCGCTTTCGCTGGCGCTGCACGCCGGTCTGACCTGTTTTGCCGTTCATAAGTCCTTTTACTCCGTACCAGCTGTCAATACTACCGGAATCGGTCCAACTCAAACTTCTCCGCCTCCAGAATCAAAAGAAGAGCGAATCAAAGCGCTCAAGCAGAACAGAGAGGCTTTTGTTCATCGATTGCTAAATGACTTGTTAAAAGGCGAAGTGAAGATATCATTGTTTGATTTTTTCATTACCGGCGAAACACTTGATAACAATATTGCCGGTCTGGAAACTGGCAACGACAACAGCAGTAAGGAGAGCGACCTGCGCGATAAATTCTCATTAATACTGGAAGAGATCAAAACTAAAAATACCGGCGCCGGGACAGTCGCGCGGAAACTTGAAACAATCCACCAATACGCGCACGAGAATTTATGGCCCGAATATCTGAAAGCCAGTGGTCAATTTAGCAATGCCTTGAACGACGGCTCTTATAATTGTTTTTCTTCCTCCGCTTTTATTTTCGCAATTGCCGATGCCATCATCGATGGCGGTAATTTCGGGATCACGCTCTTTGACCCGCCTAAAGATCCGGCCAAAGGCAAATCCGGGCACGCCCGGATCTGGCTGCAGAACCAACAAGGGTTGTGGGAAATCGAAAGCGTAGATGGCAAAAAACCAGTGCTTACTCCATTTCGCGGCGGATTTCGCGTGCCCAAAGATATTGTTATCGTCGCTTACCTTCTCCGCAATGGCGTCAACATTAATCAATTGCCCAAACGTTTGAGGCAATATTATCTCCACGGCGTTTCTGGATCCGGCTTCCCGGTCGCCGGCATAAGCACTAATCTACCGGATCCACCCGATTCCCCCATACCCAATCCTTATTACAAACCAGACACCGCAAAGATTATCCGCAATGCCAAAATCGACCGTTTGTCTTTGGCATTGCTGGAATGGGGAAATAGCTCTCCAGGAGATATTGCCTTACTGCCAATTCCCGCCGGGGTCGATTGGTGCGAAGAAGCGCGGTTTGGGATTACCCGCAACCCGTCAATACCCTTTCATGACTTTGCTCATGACTATACTATTAATTCCGACTTTGATTACATTCGATATAAAACCGCCGTCAGCGCGGCGGATATCCTGTCGCATTTCGGTAATCAGGTTAAGGGTAATTGCACTTCCGAGAAAGAAATTAAGGCTTTCGAAAATTACGCAATTGGGGTTATGGAGGGGACTTTTACCGAGAGGAGCGTTAATATAGAAAGAGCGATCGTCAATCCCGCGGCGGCCAGAGCAGCGTTACTGCGTTTGTCCCGCCAGCCAAACATCAAGCTTGGATTAAGGCGTCAAATCTTGGCAAATATGAGATATGCTCGAAACTTGGACGATTTTGAATTATTTGCGCATGAACTAACCGCGACTGACAATTACAAGAACAGGGGTAGTTCGATTCTCTCTCTTTTAGAACTAAAAGGCATTAACCCTGGCAGAATAAAAAGCGTTCTGCTTGACGCTTTGAGAAAAGAGTCCGATAAACTTGTCAAAGATTGGATCAGGATTGGCCTGGCTAGGCTGGGCTTTGGCCTGGAAGCTTTAGAATTGGCCCAAAAAGAAGGGGTTATTAAAGATCATTGCCGTGAAATTGCTATGAACTGTAAAAGCCTTAATCCTTATGGCCGTTCTTCCGATGAAGAAATCAGTGCGCTTAAAAGGTTTATCCCCGGTGAGGAATATTACGCGGCCAGGGCTTATTTAATCGGTTTGCTTGCTGTCGCGGAAAACAGCAAGGCCGCGTTATCCCTTTATAAACAGGAGATACTTCCTTTATTCGATTATTCTCGCAACGAGCTTATCAAATCCAAAACAATCAGATTCCTTAACGACCAGGAAGATTGGATTGACGCGCTGGGCAGAATAAAATCGCCTGAAGTTGAAACCATTTTGCTAAAGATATTTGCCCGCTCTCCCGAACTTGCCCCAGCTATCGGCTATCAGCTTTTTATACACGGATTTTACAATGCGAACGTAACAGACAAACTCTTCCAAATAATGAACGACAAGTCAAATCCTCTTGATAAACGCAATTCTGCAGCCCTCGTTCTGGCCATGACAGGGAAAATTTGATTATTAATGGATATCTATCATAGGATATCCATCATAAAGTAGGCGGTAAACTATTCAGATTGATCCAAGCCGTCGAAACAGAGGTCTAGCGGTCTAGAGGTCCAGTAGTCTAGCGGTCCAGATGTCCAGCAGTCCAGAGGTCCAGATGTCCAGTGGCCTAGCGGTCCAGCGGTCAAAAATTTCTAAAATATAGTGAAATTTCTTGAATCAATCAATGATATATATTTGGGAGAAGTAATCAGTTTACTGGGAAACAAGGAGGAAATTAAGATGGTATATCAAGCGGTAAGGGTTAGCGGACTGGGTAGCAGGTTGATGAGGTTTACGGCACCGGTGTTAATGGCGGCGGCAACTTCGTTGCTTGCATGCGGACGGCAATACAATTCGATGTCGGTAAAGGGAAATAACTGGGACGATGTAACAAAGGAAGCGTGCGAAAAGGCTGGGGTAGGGGCAGGTAAAGCAACCACGGCCGGACTGGAATCAGCTAAAAAGCAATTAGTAGCTATAAATGATAATGCGCAAGCTCCAGGGGCCAATATCTTCTATCCAAACGGTTTGGAAGTAATATGTACGACCGCAGTTGCAGCTGCGGCTCCCACAAGCTCTACCGCCACAACTCCCCAAGTTGTTGATCTTGGGTCAGCCGAAGTTGAGATTGGCCAAACAATGAACATTGACATAACAAACAGAAAATTTTCAGTTGGAGCCATCAGTTCGGTTGCCGCAAACATCAAAGCAGACCCAAAGATAAACGCGGAATTGGTAGTCAGCGGCGGAAAAGCTACGACGATTAAAGCAACGCCCAAGCTCACCGCAAAAGCAGATGAAATTTATACTCTGTATTTAATGAATGGCAACAATGAGATCGCTTTTGTGACCATAAAGATAAAGGGGAGATCGGGAGGCAATGGCCCTGCGGATGCGGGTGTTGTTGTTTCTGATGCAGGCCCGGCAAAATCAAAGGGCGTCTGCGCCGGCAGGGTAGATGACATAAAGCTGAATGAATGCAACGCTAAATGCGGAGCAGAAGCGGCGGCTGCCGATAAAGAGGATAG
>JBAZPF010000058.1:0-7576 GCA_041648295.1 Candidatus Margulisiibacteriota bacterium
CCTTCAATTTCATCATATCTTCCCAAAATCATTATTAAGTGCAAGGGATGTAGAGAAGAAAGAAATTAACGAGCTTGCTAATATGGCTTTTATCGGGGGCAAGACAAACCGCCAGATACTGAACAAAGCCCCTATTGATTATTTTGATACAGAAGTTATCGCTAAACGAGGCGAAGACTCATTGACATCCCAGCTAATACCAATTGACAAAGAATTGTGGAAGCTTGATAGCTATAATGCCTTCCTAAAATGGAGAAGGAAAGCTATAGCGGATGAGATTAACAAATTCATGAAACAGTTTGAGTCGGCTTAATCAATGACTTTGGGAGAAATCAGTCTCAACACCGTTCCCGCCATATTGCGCAGCTGTTAGCCATGTAATGTTATTTCCGCAAAGCTGAATTGATGCCCACAAAAACCGTTGTCGCAGTAATTACTGCCCCTTGACTAAAGATTATATGAAGGCGGGAAATGCCGCGGGGGAGACGCTCCTGCTTCCTTTATTTAATCTCGCCCAACAACTTGTCGATCTGTTCAGGAGAGGGGAGTTCGTTTTGTAATTCATCCGGCAGGGTTGAAACGATGCGGTAGCGGGCGACTCCGATCGGCCGGGTTGAATCTCTTAGGGCGTATTCGACTGTGGTTTGATCTTTGCTTTTACATAATATAATGCCTATCGACGGGCTTTCTCCTTCCAATCGAACTTTGTCGTCAAGAGCGGCCAGATAAAATTGCATTTTCCCGATATGTTCGGGAATAAACTTGCCGACTTTCAATTCGATCGCTACCAGGCACTTTAGGTGGCGATGATAGAGCAGAAGATCAATGAAATATTCCGTATCGCCGATCTCTAAACGATATTGGCTGCCAATGAAGGTAAAAACGCCTCCCATTTCCCTTAAGAATCTTTCAATCTTTAAAAGCACCGCCTGTTCCAATTGACGCTCTCCGTATTCTTCTCCCAAATCAAGAAAGTCGAAGATGTATTCATCCTTTACCGAAAGCTTGGCCTGGCCGCGTATCTCTTCGGGAACGGTAAGGTCAAAATTGGTCTGATTCAGGAGTGTCTTTTCGTAGGATTTGTTTTCGATCTGATGGGTCAAAACGGCTTTAGTCCAGCCCATTTTTCTGGTCATGCGGATATAGAATTCGCGCTCAAGATCATCTTTGCATTTTTCTATTATTATAATATTATGGGTCCACCCAATTTCTTGCACCATTGGTGCAAGTTTTTGATTTTTGGCATAATACTCATAAAATTTCCTCATGCGCCAAAGGTTAAATGAGGAAAACCCACTGATTCCCGGAAAGTCAGCCTGTAAGTCAGCCGCAAGCTGATCAACAATGGCTTTTCCCCATGTTTCACCTTTCTGGCGTCCAATAATCATTTTGCCAATATCCCAATAAAGTGATATAAGTTCTTTATTTACTGCTTTTAATGCTTCATATTGAGCCGATTTAATTCGCTGTTTGATATCATTCAATAAACGAAAATACTCTTCTCTCCCGATCTCTTTTCCCATCACCGCAACTCCTTTTTACTTAACTTCCATTCCCCTAATATCTGGTAGCTATCACCTAGTGCCAAACATAGCAATTCCGATACCGGCAATTTACGGCCAATAATGCCAATAATGACGAAATTTGCTGCTGTTGTGACGAATTTTATTGGTAGGCAGGGGAGCGTGGATTCTCACTAAATCAAAGCAATTTCAAGAGAGATTTAGTCAATTCCTCGAAGCCGGTCTTGTAGTAAGCGGAAATAAAAACGGCGGGATCGTATTTTTTCAACAATGCCTTCGGCGGTTTACAAATATCAATTTTATTGAACAGCGTCAATATCGGTTTGGCGATGATCCCCATTTCTTCGAGTACCTTATAAACAGACGCGATCTGGTCTTCCATATAAGGGGAAGAAGCGTCCACGACATGCACCAGAAAATCCGCCTCGGTCGTTTCTTCCAGAGTCGCCTTAAAAGCGTCGATCAGCTGATGGGGAAGTTTTTGGATAAAACCGACCGTATCGGTCAAGAGAATAACTTTATTGCCTGGCAGATAAACGCGTTTGGTGACGGGATCGAGCGTCGCAAAAAGTTTATCCTCGACCAAGACGTTCGTTCTGGCGAGCGAGTTGAGCAAGGTTGATTTTCCGGAATTGGTATATCCGACGATCGCGCCGACCTTGATTTGTGAAGATTTCCTTTTTTGCCTTAATAGATTTCGATTCTTAGATATCGAATCAATTTCTGTTTTAAGATCCGAGATCTTTTTCCTTATGCGGCGCCGGTCAACCTCAAGCTTGGTTTCGCCCGGTCCGCGGGTGCCGATACCGCCGCCAAGCCTTGAAAAAGACACCCCCCGGCCGGACAACCTGGTCATAATGAATTCCGATTGCGCCAGTTCCACTTGCAGTTTCCCTTCCCTGGTATGGGCATGCTGGGCAAAAATATCAAGGATCAATTCCGTGCGGTCTATTACCTTGACCCCCAAACTGTCTTCCAGGTTCCTGATATGCGAGGCGGAAACCTCTTGGTCCATGATAATAAGGTCCGGCGACAGGGTCTCGCACAGGTTCTTCAATTCTTCCATTTTTCCCCGGCCGATAAAATATTTTTTATCGGGGACCGCGCGATTTTGCATGAGAACGCCTATGGTTTCCGCTCCGGAGGTCAAAGCAAGCTGTCTTAATTCTTCAAGAGATTCATTAAGAGGAAGATCGTCATTTTTAAATTTTATACCGACTAGAACTGCTTTTTCCATCTTGATTCTTATCGGATTATACCATATAATCCCCTTATGCCTTGTAAGATACTAATCGTCGATGATGAAGAAGATATTGTTGCCGCTCTGTCAATCAGATTAAAGGCCCTGGGTTATGACATAATTATGGCTTATGACGGGATGACGGCGCTGTCCAAAGCGCGCGAAGAAAAACCCGATCTTATTCTTCTTGATATCATGCTGCCGAAGCTTGATGGCTACAAAGTCTGCCGGATATTAAAATTTGACGAAAAATTCCGCCATATACCTATTATTATGGTCACGGCCAAGGGCGCCGAGTCCAATATAAAAATGGGCGCGGAGGTGGGAGCCGACGCTTACATTACCAAACCCTTTAGCCCGGATGAACTGATGAAGAAAATAAATGAACTGTTAAAGAAGGAAAAAAAATAAATGGCGGAAAAAAAGAAAGACCTTAGAAAAGCGCTTGCAACCTCGGGGCTTTTGACCGCCGAGCAGGTCAAAATAGCGACCGATGAGGGCCGAAAGACGGGCGAAGGGCTAATCCGTATTATTCTGAACCGGAAAATGCTTGAAGAGAAACAGGTCCTCGCGTTTTTGGAAGAAGAGATGGGCATTCCGCACGTATCCCTTTCAAGCTATCTCATCGACCAGAAGATGATCGATCTCCTTCCTCCCGCGATCGCGAGGAAATTCGGAGTAATCCCCCTGTTTAGCGTTGAAAACACGATCTCAATGGCCATGATCGATCCATTTGACATAAAAGCGATCGATGAAGTAAGGACAAATACCAAATGCGGGGTTGAAGTGTTTGCCGCGACCCCGACCGAGATCAACCAGGCGATTTCGCAGTATTACGGGGTGTCGGGAACGATCGAAGAAGTTATATCCGCCGAAGAAAAGACCAGCGAAAAAGCGGCGGTGATGGTGGGGAAGACGCAGATACTGGTAGGAATGGAAGAAGCTCCGATAACAAAATTGATCAATCTGCTTCTGGTCCAAGCTATCCAGCAGAGAGCTTCGGACGTGCATATTGAACCGGAAGAAAAAAGGACCCGCGTCAGATACCGCATTGACGGAATAATGCACGAGGTGTCGGCCACCCCGACGCATCTGCAGTCTCCCATGGTTTCGCGGATCAAGGTGATGGGAAGGATGGATATCGCGGAGACGCGCGTTCCTCAAGACGGACGAATTGAATTTAAATATGAGAACCGTTCGATCGATGTCCGCGTTTCGACTTTTCCCACCATTCACGGGGAAGCGGTGGTAATGAGGCTGCTGGATAAACAATCTATGGTCTTTTCCCTTAGTGATATCGGGTTTTCGGACGAGAACCTTAAAAAATTCGAAGCTCTGGCTAAACGGCCGTACGGCATAATTATGGTCACGGGCCCGACCGGGTCGGGAAAAACAACTACTCTCTATGCCACCCTGCAGCATATCCTTTCCCCTGAAAGAAATATAGTGACGGTTGAAGACCCGGTTGAATATGAAATGGCGGGCATACGCCAGAGCCAGGTCAATGTCAAGGCCGGTCTCGTTTTTGCCACCGCGCTTCGCTCCATATTAAGGCAGGATCCCGATGTGATCCTGGTCGGGGAGATCCGCGATTTTGAAACTGCCAGCGTAGCCATTGAAGCGGCTCTTACCGGACATCTGGTCTTTTCAACTCTCCATACCAATGACGCGCCCGGATCTTTGACCCGCCTTGAAGACATGGGGGTTGAGCCCTTCCTGATCTCATCGGCGACGGCCGGAGTGATCGCCCAGAGACTGGTAAGAAAAATCTGCCAGAACTGCAAAGCTGAAGTACAGGTGCCGGAAGAAATCGTCAACCAATTTGAGACTTTAAAAGGGAAAAACTATAAATTCTACCATGGGAAGGGATGTATGGCCTGCGGAGGGACCGGATACAGGGGAAGGACCGGTATTTTTGAGCTTTTGGTCATGACCGATGAGATACGCAATCTGGTGATGAGCAAGACGCAGACCGGCAAGATCAGGGACTCCGCCATAGCGGGGGGGATGAGGGTATTAAGGGAAGACGGAATTCAAAAAGTCATTGCCGGAATAACTACGATCGACGAAGTGATGAGGGTCACGCAATTAGACTAGGAGAGAAATAATTGCCGTCTTTTAAATATAAGGCAAGGGACCGTTACGGCGTTTCTCTCCAGGGCGTCATGGAAGCCGGTTCCCAATCCGCCGTGGCCGGACGTCTTTCCGAAATGGGATATACTCCGATCTCGATAGTTGGGGAAGATGTTTCCGCCTATGTCAGTTTAGAGGGCCTGTTCGACCGGTTTTCCAGGGTCAAGATGGAAGACTTGATCGTTTTTGTCCGCCAGTTGTCATCGATCATCGACGCCGGGGTCCCGCTGCTTGAATCATTGGACGCGCTTTACGACCAGATGACCAGTTCCCGCTTCAAAGTAATCATTTTAAAAATAAAAAAGGACATCGAATCGGGATCGAGCTTTTCGGACGCGCTTGCGAAAGAACCAAAGATATTTGCCCCGGTTTTTGTTTCAATGATCAGGGCCGGAGAACGCGCCGGTATTCTGTCCGAAGTTCTTGACCGGCTGGCCATGCTTTTGGAGCGGGATTATGATAATACTCAAAAAATAATATCGGCAACCCGTTACCCGATGATCGTTATGATCGGCATTTCGACGGCGTTTTTGATCGTTGTGACGTTCATAATACCGAAGTTTTCCGCTCTTTATTCGGCGTTTAAAACCGACCTGCCGTTGCCGACGCGCCTTCTTCTTTGGCTCAATTCTTTTATTTCGCATTATTATATATTAATGATAATTTTAATAGCGCTGGGTTTTTACACGTTCAAAAAAACGATCGAATCGGAAAAGGGCGGCATGGCATGGGACCGGTTAATGCTTTCCGTGCCTGTAATAGGAACATTGATCAGCAAATTAATGCTTTCCCGTTTCGCGCGAATGCTGGCGGCGATGTTAAAATCAGGCATTCCGGTTGTGGAAGCGCTGCATATTACCAAGCAAACGGTCGAGAACCGGGTAATTTCAAAAGTGATAACCGATATCGAAGTAGCGGTAGTTCAAGGAGGCACCCTGTCCGGACCGATGAAGGGATCCCGTATTTTTCCTCCCCTGGCGGTGCAGATGGTGGCTATCGGCGAGCGCGCCGGAGCGCTTGAGAACATGCTCAACAAAGTCGCGGATTATTTTGACCGCGACGCGGATTATATGATAAGAAACCTTACCCCGCTGCTTGAGCCTTTATTGATACTGGTCCTGGCTTCTCTGGTATTGGTTTTAGCTCTCGGCGTTTTCTTGCCCATGTGGGACATAGTGAAGTTCGTAAAATAATCTTGACAAAATTTATTTTAAGTTTAAAATTGCATCAGTGCTTGTGAGCTTCGTCCGGGAGGGATCTGGGAAATGTATTATATGATTTTGATCGCTTTGATCTCGTTATCGTTTGGCCTGCTTCTGCTGCTCTCTCCCGAAAAACTTGAATGGCTGTCGGCGATCTCCAATAAAAATCTAATAAACACGGATGCGGTGTTGATGTCGGCAAGGAATACGGCCGGGGTTTTAATGCTTATTGCCGGAGGCTTGATGTTCTGGCTGGTCTTTCCTTATCCGGGCTTATGGGCCATAAACATTATTTCGGCTATTGCCCTTGTCTTTGGTTTGCTATTTCTCTTTTTCCCCAAAGGTTTGAAATCCCTGTTAGAATTCAGCGACCGGAATATTCTTTCCAAGGATGATTTTGTGGTCGGATCAAGAAAGTCATTTGGAATACTGCTTATAATTTTAAGCGTTTATATTTTTTATGCCGCCCTGTATAATATTTTAAATAAATAAGGAGGTGAGATAAAAGAATGAAAAAGAAAGGTTTTACATTGATCGAACTAGTGATGGTCATTGTTATTCTCGGCATTTTGGCGGCCATGGTC
This sequence comes from Candidatus Margulisiibacteriota bacterium, assembly GCA_041648295.1. Classification (GTDB taxonomy): domain Bacteria; phylum Margulisbacteria; class WOR-1; order XYC2-FULL-46-14; family WPAF01; genus JBAZPF01. The sequence continues at coordinate 6,683 of JBAZPF010000058.1, forward strand.
CTTCCCAGGTTCATTGATCTGCAGGCAAAAGCCAAAGAATCAGCGACCAGAGGCAGTTTAGGGGCGATCCGCGCCGCAATTGCGGTAACTTATGCCAGCCGCGCGGCCTACGGCGAGTCCACGCCTGTGCCGTCATCGATTGAAGCGACAATGTTCCAGGATGGACAGATACCGGTGGAGCAGATGCACGCTTCAGCTACAAACGAGGTAGTCCTTGGCACCGGTAATCCCACTGGCGCACCTGGTACCGGCGGTTGGTTTTATGATTCCGTTAGTGGAAAGGTATGGCTAAACGACAGCACATATTCAACTTGGTAAAAAGGAAAAGGATATATCCTTAAAAGCCCCCCGGCCTGCCGGGGGGCTTTTTTTATAGTATAATTAAGGCTACAGATGAAAAAAGATTTTATCGCGGCCGTCCTTTTTCTGGTTCTGGCCGTCATATTTTTTATTCCGTTCGTTGCCGGTTATTATATCTTTGGATTTAGAGACCTATCGCTGTATTTTTATCCGCTTCGGCAATTAATGGTGGAAATGGTAAAGTCAGGGCAGCTTCCGCTCTGGAACCCGTATATTTATTGCGGGATACCGTTCTTCGCGACCCTTCAGGCCGGTTTTTTATATCCTTTTTCCGTTTTCTTTTATATCCTCCCTTTTAATCTTGGTTTTAACTGGTTCATTATCCTTCATTATTTCCTGGCCGCTTTTTTTACCTATCTTTTAATGAGACATTACGGGCTCAAAAGATCGGCCGCCGCCGCTTCCGGGATAATTTTTTCTTTTTCCGGATATTTGCTTTCCGTTTGTACCATGAATACGACTTTGAGTTCAGTGGTATGGCTGCCGTTAGTTTTATTGTTTTGGGACAGATTGTTAAATAAATCCGAAATCCTA
>JBAZPF010000059.1:0-7559 GCA_041648295.1 Candidatus Margulisiibacteriota bacterium
TCCCGTTTTGTCCACCAATTTTTAAGATTTCCTTTGGCATCGAACTGGCTTCCCTGGTCGTCAAAACCGTGCGTCATCTCATGGGCAATGACCGTTCCAATCGCCCCGTAATTGACCGGGTCATCGGCATCGGCATTGAAAAATGGCGGCTGGAGGATCCCGGCGGGAAAAAGCATATCGTTTTGCTGGGGCATGTAGCCGGCGTTCACTATTTGCGGGGGCATATACCATTCAGTTTTATCAACTTTTTTACCGATCTTCTTTATGTCCCGCTGGAATTCAAAATAACTGGCGCGCATGACATTCAGCACATATGAATCGCGTTTTATCTCAAGCTTTGAATAGTTTTTCCATTTGTCAGGATAGCCGATTTTAAATGTCATCGCGGTTAGCTTGTTAAGCGCCGCCTTTTGGGTCTTCTTATCCATCCAGTCAAGCTTCTTTATCCTTTCGCGCAGCGCCGCCCTGATATTTTTGACCATTTCGATCGCGCGCGTTTTGGCTTTTGGAGAAAACTTTTCTTTGACGAACAGCTGCCCTACCGCCTGGTCAACCGATCCGTTAACCGTCCCTATGACCCTCTTCCAGCGCGGCATCAGGACCTTTGCCCCGTTCATGGTCTTGCCGTAAAAATCAAATTCTTCGTTCACAAATGCAGAATTTAATAATTCCGCATTGTCATTCACCAGGCAGAACCGAAGATATACTTTCCAGTCATTTATTGGGTATTGGACCAGTAATTTGTTTAGGCCTTTAAAGAAAGCCGGCTGGCCGACATTTATTTTCCCCGGAGCTCTGGCTCCCATGGACGCGAAATATAACGGCCAGTCGAATTTATCCGACAGCTTGGACAACGCGCTCAAAGACATCGGATTGTAGTTTTTGATCGGATCGCGCAATTCAACTTTATCCCTGGAGATTTTTGCGAGTTCGATCTCCATCTTAAGGACCGTCCCGGCATCCTTTTCCGCATCCGCTTCTTTTTCCCCCATCAGCTTAAAGATGCGGGCGGCAAAGATCTTATATTTTTCTCTGATATTTCTGGAATATTGATCGTCTTTTAAATAGTAATCGCGGTCGGGAAGATTTAATCCTCCCTGATAAAGCTCAACCATGTTCAGCTCGCTGTTCTTCGCGTCCGGCGAAACAAAGAAGTTAAAAAGAGGCGCCGCGGTCAACTGGTGCATATGGGCGATATTTCCAACCAGCCCTTTAACGTCTTTTATCCTGCCGATCCTTTTCAATTCTTCTTCAAGCGGCTGGATCCCGTCGGCTTCTATTTTTTTCTCATCCATTCCGGTGGCATAAAAATCCCCGACCATTTTCTCGATCCTGTCCCCAGTCCCTCGTTCCCCCAGCCCCCTTTCCTTCGCCTTTTCCATGATCTCTTTCAAAACATTAAGGTTTTCTTCTGCCAGCACGTTAAAGCTTCCCCAACTGCTGTACTCCGCGGGGATAGGATTGTTCTTAAGCCAATTCCCGACGGCATACTGATAAAAATCCTGCCCCGGCTTTATGGAATGGTCAATATTATTAATATCCAGGACCGGTTTTACTTTTTCTTTCATATTTGCACCGCAACCGGACAATAAAAAGATACAGATCACCAAAACAAAAGCTGCCCGGTTTTTCCTCATTGATTGGATTCTAACATATTTTCCCGCTTTATTTTAATGGGAAACCATGGCATTATGTAAGGATGGAAGAAAATATTAAGATCATCAGGTCGAGACGGCGAACGATTTCAATACAGATCCATGACGACGCCAGCCTGGTGGTCCGCGCTCCCCGACAGGTCCCGGACGAGTTTATATATGATTTTATAAAGAAAAAAGCCGCCTGGATCAAAAAAAACCAGGAGTTAATAAAGCAGAAATTCCTGTCAAGGCCGCAAAAAGAATTCACAGAAGGAGAAACATTCCTTTTTCTTGGAGAGATTTACAGATTACAGCTAAGCGATGATATTTCCCCACCCCTCCATTTTGATGAAGGATTTATTTTGTCGAAGCATCATGCCGATCAGGCAAAAAAGCTGTTCGTCAAATGGTATCGGGAACAGGCATTCCAAATAATCTATATGAGGGTCGGCCATTTATCGGAAAAAGCCGGGTTAAGCTGCGCAAAGATCAAGATCAGGGAAAACAAGCATACCTGGGGCTCATGCAGCGGGAAAAACAATCTTAACTTTAACTGGCGGCTGATAATGGCGCCGCCGGGCGTGATCGATTATGTGATAATCCATGAGCTTGCTCATCTTAAGGAAAGGAATCATTCAAAGAGATTCTGGGCGAGGGTCAAAGAAATGTTCCCAAATTATATTTACCCCAAAAGATGGCTGAAAGAGAACAGCCATTTACTAAGCATTTAATCAGTGATCGAATCAAGCAACCTTAAAAGATCGTCATAGCTTTTGGCGTCAACCACGCCTTTCCGGTAAACCGAAGCATTGGGAAAAGCTTTAAGATACCAGATCGCCACTTTTCGCATCTCGCCAATCCTGCCTCCCGGCCCAAAACCTTTAAATTGCTTAATATATGCAAGATGGGATAAAAGCGCGGTCATTCTTTGGGCAAGATCAGGCTCCGGCAAAACCTTTCCATTCTTTAAATATTGTTCGATCCTCTTGAATATCCAGGGATTACCAAGCGCTCCTCTGGCCGCCATTACGCCGTCACAACCTGTTGAATCGAGCATCTTTTTTGCCAACTGCGGATCGAATACATTACCGGAGCCAAAAACCGGTATATCGACGCTCTCTTTAATCGCTTTTATCGCTTTATAATTAACTTCCCCTGTATATCCTTTAGCTTTCGTCCGGCCATGGACAAACAAAGCCGCCGCGCCGTTTTTTTCGCAATTTTTGGCAATTGAGACGATATGATCATTGTCTTCTTTATCGTAACCGATGCGCAGTTTAACGGTTACGGGGATATCAAGGGACAAAGCCATTTTTTTAACTATTTTAAACAATCTTTTTGGCTCCCTGATGAGATGGGCGCCGGCTTTCTTTTTTGTGATTTTAGGAACCGGGCAGGCGGCATTGATATCGATAAATGAAAGATCGAATCGATCGATCAGCTGTTTTGCGCCGTCGACCATCGCCTCCGGTTCGGAGCCGACCAACTGCGCAGCGATCGGAAGGTCATCATCATTGGTCGTTAACATGTCTTCTACGCTTTTTGAATGATATTTTAAGGAATTGCAGTCCACCATTTCAAAAAAGCAGAACTTTGCGCCGTATTCCCTGGTGATCAAGCGGAAAGCAAGATCGGTACAGCCGGAAAGCGGAGCGAGGAATATATTGGTGTTGATTTTCTTTGATCCGATCTTCATCACAGATCAATTATACAGTAACAATGATATAATAAACACATGCGACGAACTAAAATATTGATCGCTCTGATAATATTGCTTTCCTGCATTCTGGTTTATAAGTCTTTTTTGGGAAATCAGGAAAAGATTATCAATAAAAATATAAAGACTGTCAATTTGGACGTAAAGTATCCCCAAACCGCGAACCTGAAAGATAAAGCCTTGCAAAAACAGATAAACGATTTTCTTTACGCTAAAGCTTTTGAACACATAAAAGCGCAAAAGTTCACAAAGGATGAGGAAAAAACAATTTCCTATTTTGCCATATATGAAGTCGCTAAATTCACTTCTCCACTCTTGAGCGTTAAATTTGACGAATCATTTATGTTCAAGCATATGGCCCATCCCAATAATGCGGTAAAGTCCATAACCTTAAACCTTAAGACCGGCAAAGTTTACAGTTTAAAAGACCTGTTTAAAGGCGATTTTGAGAAGCGGCTTAACCAGTTGATAAAAGAAGAAGTCGCCAAAAGGGAGCCCCCTCTGCTAACCCCTTTTAAAGGGATAGATAAGGATCAGGAATTTTATCTTACAAAAGATTCGCTGGTTATCTATTTTCAGGAATATCTATATACCTGCCATGCCGAGGGCCCACTCTTCATTTACATCCCCTATTCCAGCATCAAAGATATTTTAAGATCGAGTGAAATTTCCGGTTGAACTTGACGATATATATGTAGAGAGGATTGCCTCTTATTTGGTTACAAACAAAGCCGGAACGCCTGTTCTCCGGCTTTTTTGTTGGCCTGTAACACCTAGAGATCGAAGTTGGCAACGATCTGCTGCAAGATATCCTTGTGATAATATAACCAGTCTTCGATTATGTTTATCTTCTGCAAGTTTCGTTTGATCCTTTCCAGATGAGCACTACGGGTCGGGGCAGAAAAACGGCCTAAGAACACACCACGGCTTACATTCGCCTGCTCGAACGGCTGGGCAAATATCTCATCCCATTCATCGATCGCAGTCGGCCATTTATATTTATACTTAACCGGATCGTGTTCTTGCAGGACAACTGAACGGAATGATAAGTTGGCATCCTCCACGCAAAGCGTTGGCTGATAATTATGGGCCTCAAAACGAAGGAGCAAAGCGCGCATGGTCTTGATATAACCGTATTCCTGCCTGGCTTTGACCAGGACGAAAGAAAAATGCGTTTTAATGGCAGCAGTGACTATCATTACTAATTATCAGATTAAAAGAAAACTAATTTCAGCTGATTTTGTGCCGACAGTAGTTAAAATAACCCCGTGATCTTGCCGCTTTCCGTAATATCCATATTCTCTGCGGCGGGATGTTTTGGAAGGCCGGGCATGGTCATGATCGCGCCGGTGTAAGCGACCACAAATCCGGCGCCCGCGGAAGGCTTTAATTCACGTACGGTTATTTTAAACCCTCTAGGACGGCCGTAAACTTTAGGGTCGTCAGAAAGCGAATACTGGGTTTTGGCCACGCAAACCGGAACATTTGTAAATCCGATCTTTTCTAAAAGTTCAATGTCCTTTAATGCCTCATCAGTGTAATTTACCCCATCCGCTCCGTATATCCTGGTGGCGATCTTTAAGAGCTTTGCTTGAATTGTCTCATCCAATTCATAAAGATATTTAAACCTTCCCCTATCCCCCGAAATCCTAACCACCTTTTCCCCTAATTCCAAACCACCCTTCCCGCCTTTTGCCCAGATATCGGACACTATGCAATCAACGCCGAATTCCGAACATTTTTGAACCATTTCCGCTATTTCTTTTTCGGAATCATTCAACTTCTTATTGATCGCAATAACCACCGGAACGCCAAACGCCTGAATGTTCTCAAGATGCTTTTTAACATTTTCGTAGCCGTGCTTTTCTACCGCTTGTTTGGTAACAACTAATACAGCTGCCGCCGGTTTTAAATTCCCTGTCCGGCATTTAATATCAAAGAATTTTTCCGCGCCCAGATCGGTGCCGAATCCGGCTTCGGTTATGACATAATCGGAAAGCTTGAGCGCAAGTTTTGTTGCCACCAGGCTGTTGCAGCCGTGAGCGATATTGGCAAACGGACCGCCGTGGACAAACGCCGGCCCGCCCTCAAGCGTCTGCACCAGGTTGGGCTTGATCGCATGCCACATAAGAAGCGCCATTGCGCCCTGCGCCTTTATGTCGCTCGCCCTGACCGGAACTCCGTTTTTATCATAGGCAATGATGATCCGGCCTAATCTCTGTTTCATATCATCAATGTCTTTTGACAGGCACATTATCGCCATCACTTCCGAAGCCGCGGTAATATCAAACATTCCGCGAAGGGACCTATCATTCATGTCGAGCGCGCGCTTCCAGACAATCCGGTTTTCATCTATCGCCAGGTCGTTGCCCTGAAAAATGTGATTGTAGAGCATCGCCGAAAGAAGGTTGTGGGCCGATGTGATCATATGCATGTCGCCGGTCAGGTGAAGATTGATGTCATCCATTGGAAGGACCTGGGAATAGCCACCGCCTGCCGCCCCGCCCTTCAACCCCATCACCGGCCCTAGTGAAGGTTCCCTGATGCAAACAAATGCTTTCTCGCCCAATTTCTGCAATGCCTGCGCCAATCCGACAGTGGTGGTCGTCTTTCCCTCTCCCTGGGAGGTGGGCGTCATCGTGGTTACCAAAATAAGCCTGCCTTCCTTCTTTTTCTTTAATCTTTTGAAGGCGGCCAGGCTAATCTTTGCTTTATAGCATCCGTGCAGTTCCAGATCGTTCAAATTGATCCCGGCGCGCTTGGCAACATCTACGATAAGTTTTGGCTTGGCTTTTTGAGCTATCTCAATATCGGTCGGCATAATGAGCTAAGCTCTTTTCAGATGAAGCTTATTCAGAAAGGGCTTTAAAAAATTAGAGGCATTTAGAATTTCAATGCCGATAACTTTCCTTTTATTGTCTAATTCAACATTCACTCCAGGGGCAACTTCAACAAATTCCTCTTCGGATGCTCTTTTTTTGGTAATAATATAAAGCACGTCATTGCCCTGGTCAAAATGAACAATTGGTTTCTTCATTTTCTAATCCACCTTCCTCTTCTTATCCTATTTTCTTTCTGGCCCCGCTTCAAAGGATGAATTGTAATTATTTCAAGAATATCATCATATTCCTTGTAAATAACGGCCATTTCTCTAATTTTCTTCTTGTATTTATGCGCTCCGACAGCAATATAATACCCAGTGATTGTATCATAATAATGTTCGACTGAATAGTTATAGATATCTTTAGGAATATCGTAGGGTATATTTCTAACGCCTAAGCGAAAACGGAGGTGATTTGAGTATTTGATATATCCGGCCACATGCAGAATATATCATGAAAGCGGGAAATGGGCAATTATAAAGAAAAGGGGCGTTTTTGTGCGCCCCCTTATTCTTTTATCAATCAATTATCTTATCTTTGCGCTCGCACTTGCCCTGGCACGTCAAGCAGTACAGTGAGCCCAATTCTTCCATAATATGCCGAACCGAAAATTGTAACTCTCTGATCTTTTGCACATTTCGTTGTATCAACGGAAGATCGTCCACCCAATTCTTTCCTTAGCTCAAGGGTTCTGTCATCCATTATTCCAGGATAATATACTTTCGCGTAACTTTCCCTGGCGGCCAATTCCGCGATATCTTCGGCTAATTTAACATCAGAAGGACATGATACCATCTCCACTCTAATCCCGTGAGTTCGTTCAGGTGCAAATAGTAACGCAATAATACTTCTCGAATCGGAACCTTCTAATCCCTTGTATACCACGCTTGGCGCTGTCCTTGGGGCGCCTTCCCTTGCAGCACAGCCACCTAAAACCATTGGCGCTAAAAGCGTCGCGATCCTTGCAGTTCTCATCATTCCTTCAATCATTTTTTTGCCTCCCCATTAAACATATAAAACTTACATATTAATATCATCGCGTTGCGGCGATAATTTCATTTTCCAAAAAATATATTTTTGGCAGGTTAGCTGATGAGGAATTTATCAAAACAGATTCTTTATCGCCTGATAAATTTTAAATTGAAATTTCCTCCAATTAGTAACGAAAAACACACAGAATGGAATTCACTATAAATAGAAGAACATTATCCTTTGGAGGGCTTTTTGATCTCCAACGGGTATGTCATTCCAACGGTCCTGCTGCTGGCGCAAGAAAAGCTCCCAGATTCTGGACTCATCAAATGGAAAGCTTAAACTCCCTGG
>JBAZPF010000060.1:0-7374 GCA_041648295.1 Candidatus Margulisiibacteriota bacterium
TATTTTAGACATTAAAAGCGTTTACCGTGCTTTTGACAATGCCCAATATGATTTTATTTTTCATCTGGCCGGCGCAAGCAGTGTAAAAGAATCGTTTAATTCCCCGCAACTGTATATAAATACCAATATCGCGGGAGGCGTAAACCTGCTTGAGACGGCAAAGAATAAAGCTCCTCAAGCAAAAATTCTGCTTGTTACTTCAGGTGAAATCTATGGCGAAGCGCTGTCAAAAGATCAGATTACCACTGAAGAATCAAGAATCATGCCAAAAAGCCCGTATGCGGTCAGCAAGGCCGCTTTGGACATGTTTGGAAGGGTGTATGCCCTGGCTTCGGGCCTTAAGGTAGTTATCGCGCGGCCGTTTAATCATATCGGCCCCAGACAAAGCGATGTGTTTTTTGTGCCGACTGCGGCAAAACAGATTGCAGAAATAATGAAAGGTGTCAGGGCTAAAAAGCTGACATTGGGAAACCTTGATGTTTTTCGCGATTTTACTGACGTGAGGGACATAGTTAACGCGTATGTACTGCTGATCGAAAAGGGAAAGTATGGCGAATCATATAATATATGTTCCGGGAAACGCTATCTCTTGAAAGATATTATTGACAGGCTGATCGGGATTTCGAACGAAAAGATCGAGATCGTAATTGATCCTGAAAAATGCAGAAAAGCGGACCTAATAGATATGAAGATAGATAATTCGAAATTAATAAAGGAAACGGAATGGCGGCCTGATATTGATATAAACAGATCGCTTAAAGACATCTTAACCTATTGGGAGCAGAAGATCTAAAAATGGATTTGTCAGTTTGTATAGTTAACTACAATGCCAGAACAATGCTTGAAAACTGCCTAAGGTCCATAATTGATAACGCCAATTCATTGATCTATGAAATAATTGTAGTGGACAATGCTTCGGAAGACGGCAGCAAAGAAATGGTCCGGCAAAAATACCCTCAAGTAAAATTAATGGCCAATGATCGGAATCAAGGGTTTGCTAAGGCAAGCAATCAAGCGATAAAGGTCAGTTCGGGCAGTTATGTCGTATTGCTGAATAACGATATGGTGCTAAGTAATAATGCGTTTGAGCTAATGGTTGAAAAGCTTAAAAGTGACGCCAAAATAGGCGCGCTCACCTGTAAAATATTCGAAAAGGACGGAAAAACGGTCCAGAGGAATTGCAGGGCATTTCCCAGTCTTATCGGCACCATGTTTGGCAGAGCGTCTCTCCTGTCGCGTTTGTTCCCGAACAACCCGGTAACCAGAAAGAATTTGCTCTCCGATTGGGATTATAATTCTCCACGAAGCGTCGATTGGGTGTCAGGAGCCTGCCTAATGGTCAGAAAAGAGATCATTGATAAAGTTGGCTTGCTTGATGAGAACTTCTTTATTTACTGGGAAGACACCGATTGGTGCCGCCGCATACGCGACAAGGGTTGGGAAATATGGTTTTTGCCGCAGGGAAGGATGATCCATTTTACCGGTTCGGGCGGCGGACAACGTTCGCTTTGGGTTGAAAGTTTTACCATCTATCATCTGCATAGAGGAGCGTTCTATTATTTTAAAAAACATCATTTTAAATCATGGATAAACCCCATGGCCTGGATCGCATTTGCGGGTATGTTGAGCTTAACTGCCGTTAAAATATCTTATGCGGCGCTTAAGCGCATCTTGCCTGTATAATTATTATGTTCTATAATTATCGGCAATGACTCAAAATTTTATTGCGTTTATCATGGCGTTGCTTTGTGCTCTTGTCCTTACTCCGCTGGCCAAGTATTTTGCCTTTAAATTAAACTTTCTTGACAAGCCGGACATTCGTAAAATACACAAAAGACCGATCCCTCTTTTAGGCGGGGTCGCCATCTTTTTATCTTTTGCCGCAACCTCATCGGTTTTTCTCTATTTTGAAAAGTTTAATTTTTGGCTGATGTTTTTTGGCCTGGTATTTGTGCTTTTTGGCCTGATAGACGATAAGGGCATAAAAATCAGGGCAAGATACAAGATCTGGTCGCATCTTCTTTTTTCGTTCTTATTTGTATTATCTTCCGGGATCGGGCTGCAATTCTTCAGTAATGAGTGGCTTAACATTTTGCTCTCTATCTGCTTTATTACTTTTATGACCAATTCCATGAACATGCTGGACGGGATGGACGGCCTGGTGAGCGGGGTTTCCGCCATTGCTTCTTTTTTCTTTTTTTTATTGTCGCTTAACAGCGGGCAGTGGGACCTTGCGGTCTTATCGCTTTTGGTCTTGGGGGCTTGTTTGGGGTTCCTGCGATACAATTTCAACCCGGCATCCATCTTTCTGGGGGAGGCGGGATCCACTTTTTTGGGATTTATAATGGCGGTGCTGGCGATCAAATTAAACGCGACCGGCCTGTGGGATGTCGCGCTGGCGCTTCATGTTACGCGCCTCCAGATAATATCGTTCATTCTTCCGCTGATCCTGCTCGGGATCCCGATCTTTGATACCTATTTTGTTTTTACCAACCGTTTTCTCCACCAGATCAAGTTCAGCCAGCCGGGAAAAGACCATTCCCACCACCGGATCCATCTGATGGGGTTTTCCCAGAAGATGACGGTCTTGACCATTTACGCCATTCAAGTAGTTCTCGGCGCAATCGTTATCGCGCTGGTAAGGGCGGACCTCCAGCAGTTTTTTTCGCTTTTGGCGATCGTTTTTATCCTTTTTATGACTTTCACGGCCTTCCTTTCTCGAGCTGAGGTTTACGGATGAAACCCAACCGCAAGATAATAATCGTCGGCGCCGGCCCGGTCGGCTGCTACCTTGGCCAGCTTTTAAAGCATTACGGGCTTACCCCCCTTATTCTTGAAGAGCATCCAGAAGTGGGCCGTCCGGTCTCTTGCGCAGGGATCGTCGGCAAAGATGTGTTTTCCGACATGCTCCTGCCGCCTTCAAAGAAAACGGTACTTAATGTCATAGACGGGGCAAAAATATCGTTTAACGGCAGTGCCTTCCTCTTAAAAAGGCCCCAGGTCGCTTACATTATAGATAGGGCGGCTTTTGACAAAGAATTAAGCCGCGGGCTGAATATCGAATACAATACCAAATTGCTTGAAGTGAACCGTTCCGGCCCGGGCTACCGGCTTAAAACCACCAACGGTGAATATTATGCCGATGTTCTGGTCGGCGCGGACGGCCCAAATTCCAAGATCAGGAAAGCATTGAATTTTACCCATAATATGAAGCTTTATAAGGGGCTCCAATACCGGATAAGAATGGAAGTCCCGGATAATGACCGGGTGGAAGTGAGCTATGTAAAGCCTTTTTCCCTTTTTACCTGGCTGATCCCCGAAGGCAACGGGATCATCAGGGTAGGGACGATCTGCGATAAGCCGATCCACGAGATCGAGAAGTTCATCAAAGAAAAGAATATCAAAGGGGAAATTGTCGAGAAGAACGCCGGTCCGATACCGATCGGCACCTGCCAGCTGGTAAAGGATAATGCCGCTTTAGTTGGGGATGCCGCTTGCCAGATCAAGCCGATCACTTCCGGAGGCATATATTACGGCATGAAATCCGCCGAATTGCTGGCCGAAGCCATCCGGGACCAGAAGCTTGCCGAATACGAACGCCGCTGGGGCGAAGAATTTGGCCAGGAGGTCCGTTTTTGCCTGCTGGCGCGGTATATAATGGAAAACATGGGCGAAGAAGTCCTGCAAAAGGTTTTTGATTATGTGAAGGACAATGCTTCTTTGATCGAGAAAGTCGGGGATTTTGAAAATCATTCGACTGTTTTCTGGTCATTGGTCGCCAACCCGCGGACTTATCCGACGATCGGCAATGTCCTGTTTGAAGTAATGACCAAGCCCCGCATCCTCTTCCGCCTCTTCCGCCGGAAATAATTTGCATTTAGACTGAAATTTTTCAAAACCTCTGACGATAAATATCCGGAGGTTTCAACTTGCCCGCATCATTGCAAAAAGTAGATATTGGCAGAATAAGCAGAACTAGCCCCAGAGTAGGGATCCTTGGCAGCCAGGAAGGATCGATCAGCCGGCGGCTTATGGTTTTTCTTGGAGTGCTTTCCGTATTTGGAGGGACCTCGCTGGTGTTGTATAAAGCACAGGTTGAAACTCCTGACATCGAATTAAATTGGCCCAATTCCGCCGAACGTGTAGCCTATGGAACCGTCATTCCTGTTGGATTGGGCGCAGGCATTGGCATGATCCCCGCTCTATTAGCCTCACTGCTGATCGGTTCGGGCAGGAAAAAAGTGAAACTGCCAGAGGAACTGCCCAAAGAGCTGGAAGAAAAAAAAGAACCTTCAGTACCAGTCGCGGCTGATAAAGCCAAAGAGACTGCAACTTCAGCCGTAAGAGAAAACGCTCCGATAATACCGATCAGCATCGAAACGCTTGGTTCGGAAGATAACATAGAGATCGTCGGGATGGTAATGGCGAACCGCGCGGAAATAAGGTCGCGCATAACTGGATATAATGAAAGACTTACCGAAAAAGCGGAGTTCTTCTCCGCCAGGAAAAAGCAGGAATTAAGCAACGCGGAATATCCCGAAATAGGCGATTATAAGATCCTTGGCAAGTTGGGCGAAGGCGGAATGGGTTATGTCTATATCGGACAGCATAAGATCATTACCAATGACAAAGTGGTCATAAAAGTACCGAAAAAGGCAAAGAACAGGGAGATCGAGGAACTAAGGCAAAGCAGATTAAAGACAGAGGCCGTTTCTTTGAGGACCCTGAGCGGGAATAAGAACATCCAGAGATATATAACTTTTTCGACCCTTCCCGACGGTACGCTTTATTTTGTCAGCGAATATATAGATGGAATAACGCTGAAAGAGATCATTGAAAGCATTCAGGAAAGGGCCGTAAGGCATAATGAAATATCCGATAAGCTTCGTGCCGACAAAATCTTGCTGGGCAGATTTTTTGAAAATCCTTATGATTCCGACGATCCCAAAAAGGAATTAAAGCTTAAAAGCGGCCAGATAGATGGCCTGATTGCGCTGGCCGAAAAAGAAATTAAGGACGGATCTTTAAGAAAAGAGATGATAAGACTGCTCCAGATTTTTGATCTTAAGCCGCAGGAGGCCATGCTTATTTTCAGGAAGGTAGCGACCACCCTTGAAGCGGCGCATGCGCGCGGCATCATACATCGAGACATCCAGCCCGGAAATATAATGTTATCCACCGAAGGCGCATTAAAGCTTATCGATTTCGGCATTGCAAAGGACACGCTTTCCGATTCGCAGGTGACCATGGACGGAGGATTGGTGGGCACGCCGAACTTTATGCCGCCCGAAAGCTGTTTTGTAAAAAAGAGCGCGATGCTTATTGGCGGAAAGATGAAAGGATCAAAAGAGGTTGATAAAAGAGCGGACATTTATCAGGCTACGCTCATACTTTACTATTTGTTGACCAAGGGAAAATATATCAGGGAATTCAGCAATTTTTCGGAAATGATGAGTTTTGCCAATGATGACGATGTTAAGGCGACGATATCCGACCTTTCAAATATTGATCCCGCTTTCAGGGAATTACTGGAGAAAGGATCGCAGAGGTTGCCGGAAAACAGGTATGCCGACTGCTCCCAGGTGCTCGAAGCGGCAAATGTCGTGATCTCAAAAATAATTTGATCGCAAAGTGAAATTTTTAAAAAGAGGGTTCGATATTAAATCAGTGAAGGTTTTTTTGCAATCAGGTAAATGATGATTTTAAGGAGGAAAAAGAAATGGTAGTAGTTGATAGAACGGCAGTAGCGACAAAATTATTAAGGTTCGGGGGCCCGGCAATTGGTGTGACTTCGGGCATTGCCGCTCCCATCATAAGGCATCTTGGAGTTAATTCGAATGAGGTGACATATTCCGGTTTCTGGGGAAATATAGGTTTAAGCGATGCCCATGCTATGTTGCTAGCCGGTGATGCAAAGGCGTTCGTAATTTGCGTTGTTTTAGGAACGGTTTTGGGTTTGGTTTCAAGCTATGGCATAAATAGTAAGCTCATAAGTAATCTCGGAAATAGTAATCTATTTAAAGCATCAAGCAAACCCGGAGAATTTGACTATAAGGAAAAAGATTTCAGCGCTTACGGCAGTGAATTATGGTTAAGCACCGGAAAGGCGCAAGTGGAAAAGTCAGTTAATGAAGCCATTGATCTGTTTGGAGGTAGTATAGATAGAACGCAAATAGCAGTGGAAGTAAAGCGTGCGAGCGATTCAGTAAGCCTTGATATGGACCCCGAAATAGATGATGCAAGAAAGAAAGAAAGAAAACTTGACGCGATAAAGGATGCGGCCATAGCAGCGGCAAAAGCAAATAAAAAAGAAATTGAGGCCGCGGTTGAAAAGACAAAAGCCCTGGACCTTAAAGCTGTGATCAATGCCGTATTATCAGCTATTTCCGTCAAAAAAGAAAGGATCGAAGCGCAAAAGAAGATCCTGGGCGCTCTCAACAAAATTGACAGCGAAATAAAAGGATTGATCGAAGAAAAGCTAAATAAAATAATTGAAGCCGCAAAAAAAGCAGCTATCCAGGCGGCCAGGAATGAAGAAAAAAAGGCCGAAGCAGATAAAGCATTAAAAGCAACGCAAGCTGCAATGCGGAAACAGCTGGAAGAAGCGGCACAGGCCCAAGCAGATGCAGAAGCTAAAGTAGCCAAGGCAGAAACTGAAGCAGCCGAGGCAAAAGCAAAAGAAGCTCAAGCCCTGGCATCTTATGAAGAGGCCGTGGCGGCTAATAAGGCTGGTAGGCCAAGTATAGCCGGAGGAGAAACGCTTGATGGATCTTTAGATCCTTTCGCTGACGAGGCACCCAGAGAATCGGCTCCCCCGGAAAGTGTTAATACTGATGAAATTCTGCCGGAGGCAAGCAAGCCGGAATCAAAGCCCGCTGATGGTAAAACCAGAGTGGCTGAGACTCCTTTTCAAGTTGCCATATTAAGGGTAGAGGATGACACAGTGCGCAGCAAGCTTGAAAAGCTTTATGAGGATGGGAATCCAGTTGAACTGATGGCTTATATTGCTGCCAGCAATTTATCGCCGGCAATAAAAAATGAATTGTCCGATCTCGTATTATAAGGAGTAAATAAATGTCAACAACAACGGCCAAAGCAAGTATCACAAGCCCGCTTTTAAAACTATATTTTTCTCCAAAAGCGACGGATCCGCAAAGAACAGGCGTCATAGGAAAGTTAACGCAGCTTCCGGCTGTTGATAGAAAAGTGGTCATCGGCGAATTGATCGCTTTGCGCGCGGATGCGGCACATGCTGATATGGCCAGAGGACTGTTAAAGATGATCATGATGCAGAGCCCCGCAACGCCCGATGCTTCCGCGGCCGAAAAGCCTGCATCTGTGGATCTGCCAACGGAGATCGAAGGGCCGTTGGGG
>JBAZPF010000061.1:0-6996 GCA_041648295.1 Candidatus Margulisiibacteriota bacterium
GCTAATTGTGCCCTCAATTGTCCCGATAAATTCGATCAGTTATATCGGAGATATCCTGGCCGTATTTTTTATCCTTGCGCTCGGACGGTTTTTTATGGCGCTGGCCGGCCTCGATGCCGGAAGCGCTTTCGGAGGAATGGGATCATCCCGCGACATGTTCGTTTCCAGTTTCGCGGAACCAGCCGCTTTTTTGGCGGTTTTTGCGGTTGCTTTAAGCCGCGGGAATACCGCTCTTATCACTTCCAACGGGACGGTTAACCTGTCAACCGTGATCGCCGCCGCCGCGCTGCTTACCGTTATCATAGCGGAGACTTCGCGCATCCCGGTAGACAACCAGGAAACTCATCTTGAATTAACGATGATCCATGAAGCTATGACGCTCGAATATTCAGGCCGGTCTCTCGCGTTTATCGAATTGGGCAGTTACCTCAAACAGTTCGTACTTTTTTCACTGCTTGCGGGCATACTGGTTTCGGAAACCTTTTTGTTCTTTGGCGCCATCTTGATCATAGCTCTTGTTATTTCACTGATAGAGATATCCGTGGCAAAGATGAGGCTTTTCCGGACAGTCGATTTTCTATCTTTCGGCTTGGTATTGTCGATCCTGGCGGTAATTGCCGCCGCGGTGGGAGTTTAAATGGAAATATACATAATTTTCGGAATACTGGCGATGACCTATGTAATGATAGTGACCAGAAGAACGCTGGGCCTGATAAGCGGTTTTGAGCTTCAGTCTTTCTTCTTATTCCTTCTGACGCTGGCGGAAGCGTTTTCTACCGGCAACATAGAGCTTTTTATCGTCGCGGGACTGCTTCTCATCATCAAAATGATCGGGATCCCCTATTTTCTGGTCCGGATGACAAAAGAGATCAAGGCCAACGAGAACCTTGGACTGATCGTTAATTCCCAGCTGTCCCTGCTATCAGGCGTATTTTTAACTTATCTCTCCTGGCTATTCTACAGCTATATAATTCAGGGGCACAACCTTACCGAAGGGATAGCGCTCACTGCCTCTCTCTCTATAATCCTGATGGGATTGTTCCTGATGATCTTCAGGATGAAAGCGCTGGCCCAGATAATCGGCCTTTTATCAATGGAGAACGGGATATTCCTGCTCGCATCCTCCCTTTCGGGCGGAATGCCGTTCATCGTGGAGATCTCTATCTTCTTTGACGTCCTGGTCAGCGTCATGATCCTGGGAATGTTCGTTTACCGCATTAATAAATTGTTCACGCATGTCGACGTGAGCCGTATGACACACTTGAGAGGATAAAATGTCGATAAGAAATATCGGAAAGATCAACGCTCTTGTTCATTTTATCCTGCTGGCTGGCTGCTTGTTTATCGCCTCCCGGTTTCTGACGCCCGGAACATCTTTTTCCGCCTTTAACTTCTTTTATCTAGATAGTTTGAGCGCCTTCTTTATCCTTACGATCGCAGTCATCAACTTTGCCTCGGCTCTTTTTTCAATCGAATACATCGCGCGGGAGGCAGAGAAGAAAGGCATTTCGGAACGAAAAGCACAAATCTATTATCTGCTCTTTAACCTTTTCACGACATCCATGTTCTTTGTCACGATCGTAAACAACCTTGGCATGCTTTGGGCAGCGATCGAGATCACCACGCTGGTCTCGGCGTTCCTGGTTGGATTTTATAACACCAAACGGTCGGTCGAGGCCGCCTGGAAATATCTGATCATCTGCTCGGTCGGCATCATCTTTGCCCTGCTCGGCACGATCCTTTTTTCGTACGCTCTCTCAATGCATACGGGCATAAAAAGCCTTAACTGGACCGACCTCATTTCAATGGCCGGCAGGCTCGATATGAACATGGTAAAGATAGCTTTTATTTTTATTCTGGTCGGCTACGGCACCAAGGCCGGGTTGGCTCCCATGCATAACTGGCTGCCCGACGCGCACAGCCAGGCGATCGCTCCGATCAGCGCGCTGTTGTCCGGAGTTCTGTTAAAGACCGCGATCTATGCCATCGTCCGCTTTGGGATCATAGTCAACATTTCGCTTGGCGGCAGATATTTCGGACATCTGATGGTGCTTCTGGGATTGGTTTCGCTCCTGATTTCAGCCAGTTTTGTCTTGACGCAAAAAGACATTAAAAGATTGCTGGCCTATAGCAGTATAGAGCATATCGGGATAATCGCGGTCGGATTGGGGATTGGCGGGCCGCTTGGAATATTTGGGGCGCTCCTTCACATTTTTAACCACGCCGTTACCAAATCCCTGATGTTTTTCTGCGCGGGAGATATCGTTAACGCCTATGGAAAACATAACATGTATGCCATTAGGGGCACATTAAAAATACTGCCGTTCACAAGCTTCATGTTCCTCTTTGGGATGCTCGCTTTGAGCGGATTTCCTCCCTTTTCGATCTTTATGAGCGAATTTCTGATTTTGACGGCCGCCTTTTTAAAAGGATCGTATATCGCCGCGGGAATGATGCTCCTATTCATTGTCATTGTTTCCAGCGCTTTTATCTTCCATCTGTCAAAAGTCATTTTCGGCCGCGCGCCCGAAGGCATGACGCCGGTAAAAGAGCCGGCCAGCGGCAAGCTCGCTCTCGCGCTTCTGATCATCCTTATCTCGATCATGGGATTTGCAATACCCGGACCGATGAATTCGCTCATCCTTTCCGCCGCGGAGGTAATAAAAAGATGATCGTCATACCGGAAGAATTTAAAATAGCCTGTCTTAAAGAACACAGGGAACTTAAATCCCCGGTAATGATGTTGTTCGCGGCCGATGAAAGAGCTTCTGCCGGGACTTTTGCGTTGAGATGCGTTTTCCTTGACCGGAAAAATAAAGAATGGGCAATCGTTCAAACCAATCTGCCTGCGGAAAAACCGGCCTTCCCGTCGCTTTCAAAGGATATGTACTCTTCGATCCTTTTTGAGCGGGAAATAAAGGAAATGTTCGGAATAGAACCGGTCGGAGGTCTTGATCTGCGCCGGCTTGCTCTTCACAATGAAGTATGGCCGGAAGGTTATTATCCATTAAGGAAAGATTTTAAAGCTCCTGACCGGTCCGGGAACACGGCAGAGAAATTTAATTTCACAAAAGTTGAGGGCGAAGGCATTTTTGAAGTGCCGGTCGGCCCGGTCCACGCCGGCATCATCGGACCGGGGCATTTTCATTTCAGCTGTGCGGGAGAGCCTATTATCAATCTTGAGATCAGGCTTGGATTTACTCACAAAGGGACGGAAAAGCTGTTCGAGGGGCACTCTCCCGCGCAAAAGATCGGCCTGTCGGAGTGCATCGCCGGAGACTCGGCCTTTGCGCACAGCTTTGCCTATTGTACGGCGCTTGAAAAGATAAACGGGATCAGCGTTCCCGGTCGCGCGTCATATCTTCGCGCGTTATTCCTTGAGCTTGAGAGGATGTACAATCACGCCAACGATATTGGAGGCATGGCGACCGATGTCGGCTTTAGCTTTCCGGCGGCTTTGGCATCGATCATCAAAGAAAAAATCCTTCGATTGAACGACGCTTTGTGCGGAAGCCGCTATCTTAAAGGAATAAATATTCCCGGCGGGGTTGCTAAAGATATTGACCGCAAGCTGGTAATTGAAAAAATAAAACCGATCGTCCGCGATTTTAACGAGCTGAAAAACATTCTATATTCAAATGTATCGTTCATGGACCGTGTTGAGGGTCCCGGCATGTTGAGGAAAAAGACCGCTGAAGACCTGGGAATAACGGGTCTGGCGGCGCGCGCGTCGGGGATCGGGATCGACTTGAGATGCCTCTTTAGCGAAGTTCACACCACTTGCGGCTTTAAGCCGTCGGTTGAGGAAACCGGAGATGCTTTGGCAAGACTGACGGCCCGGATAAATGAATTTGAGGAATCGGCCAGACTGGTAAATTTCATCGCCGATTATCTTCCGGACGGTAACCTTTCCTCGCCTGCTGAAGCGAACAAGCAGGGGTCGGCGATCGGCTGCGCGGAAGGCTGGAGAGGTCCGGTGCTGTATTGGGTAAGTGTCGATAATAAAGGCAAACTCGACCGGGTCAAGATCGTCGATCCGTCATTTAAAAACTGGGCTGGCCTTTCATTCGCCGTGCTCGGCGATATCATTCCCGATTTTCCGCTCTGCAATAAAAGCTTTGATCTTTCCTATTCGGGGGGCGACCTATAACATGTTCAATATCTTAAAAAACCGGTTGTTAAAAGGAGTCGTAACGGAAAAGGATAAAGAGATCGAAGCGCTGGGCACGGAGCTAAAAAAGCAGATCTTCAATAAATTCGGCCGCGCCTTTAGCTTCCGCGAAGTAGATACCGGTTCCTGCGGCGCCTGCGAATCTGAAATAATCTCCGCCACCAATCCGATCTACGACATCTCCAGGTTCGGCGTGCACGTAGCCGCTTCTCCCAGACATGCCGACGCTCTCGTCATAACCGGTCCGGTAAGTAAAAATATGCTATTGGCGCTAAAAGATACATATGATGCGATGCCAGCGCCCAAATATGTGATCACGGCCGGGAACTGCGCTTTAAACGGAGGAATTTTTAAGGATTCTTATTACGTCGAGAACGGAGTGGGTAATATCCTGAAGGTTGATGCCCATATACCCGGCTGTCCGCCTACCCCAACCCAAATAATTATAAGCCTGCTTACATTTCTAAAAAATCTTTAATTATTATTAGTAAGTCAAAATATCAGAATAAAGGATGCCGAAAATATATTGTGAAATGAGGAAGTTGATCAGAAGCATCATTATAATTCCGGAAATGACGACCGCAAATGTGAACGGCGGCTCCTTTTCGTGGGAGGTTTTCATCATTTTCGGTATGCCCGCGTGCATAATATAGGCGCCGTACAGGCCCAGTATCATTAAGATCCTAATGCCCGGAATTATCTGGAAAACTCCCGCCAGTAACGGCGCGGTCGATGAATAGATCGACAGTTTCATCGCGGCAACGATGTCCCCTTCGGCGGAGAAGTAATTGGCAAGCACCTGGATCAAAAACCCCATGACCGCTATTCCAAGCAATGAAAGGAAGTATGCTACCAATGCTGAAAAGAAGGCATTGATGATCGAAAGGCGGAAATATCCGACATGCCCCATCCACAAACCCACCACCCCGTAACCAAAGATTATCGCCACTGGCTGAACCAGGCTTAAAACGAGGGGATAGATCAGCAGCCGCTTATTGTCTTTTTCTCCCCTGATCTTATCCCAAGCTTTGACCGGGTAAAATATTATCTCTCTTGCTTTATCTATTATCCACATCCACATGTTAAAATTTTAGCAAAGCTTTGTTGCTTACGCAACCTATATTTGATAAAATTCGCTCTAGAGGTAAAGGCATGGATAAAAAGCTGATTTCCCTCATTATTATTCTCGTATTCTCATTTGTCAGCCTGCCGGCGCAGGCGCTTTTTGGCACCCGCCCCGCAGGTATGGGCGGCGCGTTTACCGCAATCGCGGATGACGCCAATGCCGCTTACTGGAACCCGGCCGGATTTGCGATCAATCCCGGAGTTGACCTTACCGGTTCTCTTCTCTTAAACAACCGCAACGAAAAGATCGGCGATAATATGGCCGCTCTTAAGATGTGCTTTGAAGCGGAGCTCAATCCCTTTATCTGGGCGCTTGGGGTCGGCGCAGTTTCACTTTTTGCGCTTGAAGGAGCCAAATATTTATCCGATAAGGGAGTTTTAAAAAAGAATTGGGGAAGAAGCACGGAAAAAGTGGAAAAGGAAGAAGCGATAACTGAAAAGGTACTGCAAGCGGGGGAAGAAAAGACAACCGCGGTCGGACAAAAAGTAAAAGAAAAGATCGGCGAAGTGGTAAGCGGCGCGGCTTCAAACGTTTCAAGCGCCTTTCAACCAACCCAGCTTGTAGTGCGTCCCGTTTTCTGGGGTCCCTGGAATTATCCCTGGTATCATCATAATTATTACCGGCCGACATACTGGGAGAACAGGGAGGAAACGCCGGAATATTCACCTCAAGGAAAAGCGCAGTTCGCCGCCGGACTAACCTGGGTTACGGATAAAAATGCCGCAAAAGGCCAAAATACCAACTGGTACAGTTTATCGCTTGCCACCGGATATGAAGAGCGGGTCGCTTTGGGCGGAAATATTAATATTTATGATATCGGGATCATAACCCCCGGCGGAAGTACGATCAAAGGTTATGGGGCAGGCATTGACGCCGGAGTGCTCATCCGTCCAATTGATGAACTTGCCTTCGGTATCGCGGCAAAGGAACTGTTGACAACCGATATCCATTTTGAAAATAACGCCACCCTGACCTATCAGATGACGGTAAACACCGGCGTGGCCATAACTCCGGTAAAAGTACTCACTCTTGCCGCCGATATCCATAATTTCTTACAGCAGAACAGCAATCCGCAGACTTTCCACTATGGGGCGGAGTTTAGGCCCTTGCCCGGGCTCGCTTTAAGAGGCGGTCTGGATAACGGGAATAAGACCGCCGGCGCTTCGATCATGATCGGCAGCGCGGTAATCGATTACGCTTATCTAGGCGGCGCTTATAATCGCACCCAGACCGCGGGCTTGACCTGGAAATTCTAGGTGTACCAATTATTAAAAATACATCTTGACGAAAATAATCCTGAAACCTGGGAAAGCCTTTCCCGCCTGCCGGTTTCTACCCGAAAAGAATGGATAACAAAGCATTTTCAAGATATTTTAAAAACGCTTGAGAAATACCGCCTCCCCACGAATGATAAGAACCACAACCCCTGGAGCGCCATCGGCCAGATCATGATCAACGATAACCTTTACAAGGAAGCGGAAAGCATCTTTGATCTTATGTTCCGTATTTTGCAAAAGTCGCACGGAGATTTTGGGACGGCCGCCTATTTGAGGGGTATAGCCCGCTTCCTGCAGGGCCGTTTCAAGGATTCGTTTGAAGATTTCCGGATCTCCCGGCAGTACGATGTGCATATGAAAACAAATAATTCCCCCTCCGCCCGCGCCATCGCTTACATGGAAGAGACCATATTCCCGACCAG
>JBAZPF010000062.1:0-6927 GCA_041648295.1 Candidatus Margulisiibacteriota bacterium
GTAGCAATACCGAGCGAGGAGCGGAGCGACGAGTCGAGAGAGAGTCGAGGTATAGCGGGGGTGGTCTTGGTTGGAAACAAAGTGGGTTTTAAGTTTATCTGCCAAACAATGTTATTCAAGACAAGATATATCAAATAACCTTTCGGGCATAGGAATTGCTGTTGTTTCTGATTCGCTTTTTGTAATCTCACGCGCATGATTTGGATGGCATAAAACGATATCATCATCTTTTGCCATACGCATAAGCGTTTCTAACATATATCTTTCTCTTATATAATTGCAATAATCATGAATATCTCGCCTGCGAGGAAACTCTGTATCCTGGTCTGAATATATTTCATAAAGCTTGTCCGTTGCTCGATTAATTAGCATACTGTTTAACTGAGGAAAGATAATCCTAAATATTTCTGGTATAGTTTTTTTCGTTGATAAACATGCTCCCATAATCCCAATATAGGTATGTTCTAATGCAAATTCCGGACAAGCTTTTTCCCACATAAAGCTTAAAGCCTGGGGAGTTAAATTCCCACTCAAATCCATATTAACTACACTACCGCCTCTTTCTCGAAACCAACAACTAGCAACCGAAAAAGGCAAGAGTTCTTGCCCCTGCAAAATTGTCCATCTAGAATTTGCTCTTCGCAAAAAATCTTCTAGAATATCAGAATGATTAAGTGCAATATTTTTTAATGTATGAACAGAATGATCTGGCTGATCCGGGGCCCCGACCTCAATAAACAATACTCTGTTACTTTTTGGAGGAAGTGACTGCAACGAACTAGTTATAAATAAAGTATCCTCTACAGTATCATGAGGAGATTCAATAACAAAAAGTTTTGCCGTTTTTCCCCCCTTAAATTCAAATTGATGTCGGCTCATTTGTCTATGGGTTAGCATTACATTATTAGTTGCTGTTATACTCATTATTTCTCCTATAAGTATCAAGTATATATCGTTAAAATGAGAGTAAGATTTCACTGATCAAGAGGATTAGGACAAGGAGACTAAAATACTCACTTTGTTCGTATTTTAGTCTAGCGGGGGTGGGATTTGAACCCACGACCTCAAGGTTATGAGCCTTGCGAGCTACCGGGCTGCTCCACCCCGCGTCAACATTAAGTGTGAAGTGAAATTTCTGCGCGAAGATAACGATATATATGTGACTGGGCTAGTCGTGACACGCTTTTTGGATAACACCACAAGTGACCCTCAAGGCTCGACGCTAGTCCAGTTCTTGTATTTTACCACAGTTGTCATAGAAAATCAATTCTTGTATAATGAATCCATGAAGATAATTCTCATCATTCTGCTCTCATATTTACTCGGCTCCATCCCCTTTGGCGTAGTAATAGCTTCTCTGTTCAGGATCGACATTACCAAACACGGTTCGGGAAATATCGGGGCGACAAATGTGATGAGAACTCTGGGCATTGTTCCAGGCTCGATCGTCCTTATACTTGATCTTTTAAAAGGCACGCTGGCAACGGGCCTCGCCATGACCGTTCTAAAAGATCCTTTACTTGTCATCATTTGCGGATTGGCCGCGATATTGGGCCACATGTTCTCCGTCTTTTTAAAGTTCAAAGGCGGGAAGGGCGCGGCCGTCGGGCTTGGAGTGCTTTTGGCAATTGCCCCTGACATTTTTCTTTTCACCACGATCCTCACCATTATAATCGTTTCCATTTCAAGGTACGTTTCATTGGCCTCCATCATCGGCCCGGTCATTACGACATTGCTGTTGTTTATTTTTGATCGTCCGTTGCCCTACTCCATCGCTTCCGCCCTGGTGGCCGTTCTTATGCTCTATAAACATATTCCCAATATAAAGCGACTGCTGGCCGGGACCGAGAATAAGATCGGGAGCAAAAAAAATGGCTAAAGTATCCGTCATCGGCGCGGGCGCATGGGGGACCACTCTTTCGATCCTGCTGGCGGAAAAC
Source organism: Candidatus Margulisiibacteriota bacterium (assembly GCA_041648295.1). Lineage (GTDB taxonomy): Bacteria > Margulisbacteria > WOR-1 > XYC2-FULL-46-14 > WPAF01 > JBAZPF01. The sequence goes on from JBAZPF010000062.1 coordinate 1,941, forward strand.
AAACACGAAGTTTCTTTATGGACATACGAAAAAGAAGTGTTTCACGACATCAGGGATTATCAAGAAAATAAAAAATATCTGACCGGGTTCCCCCTGTCCGCGCTGATCACGCCGGCAACCGATCTCAACGAAGCGGTCGCCGGAAAAGAACTTGTGATAATTTCCGTGCCGACGCAGTTTTTGAGCCGGTTCACGCTCCGCTCCGTCAAAGCGCCAATTCTTTCCGCAAGCAAAGGGATTGATGAAGAAACATTAAAGCTTCCGCATGAAATAATCGGCGCGGACGCGGTCATCTCCGGACCGAACCTGGCAAAAGAGATCGCCGCCGGGAAACCTGCGGCAACGGTCGTCGCCTCAAAAGATTCCGCGCTGGCAAAAAAAATACAAAAATTGCTGTCCTCGGATAAATTCCGCGTGTATACCAATGACGATGTGGTCGGAGTTGAGCTTGGCGGGGCGTTAAAAAACATCATCGCCATCGCCGCGGGAGCGGCTGACGGGTTTGGGCTTGGCGACAACGCAAAGTCGGCGCTGCTTATCCGCGGGATCGCCGAAATAACCAGGCTGGGGGTTTCGTTGGGTGCGAATGCGCAAACATTTTCCGGGCTCTCCGGCATGGGAGACCTGATCACGACCTGCTCAAGCAATCTTTCAAGGAACCATCATGTAGGTTATGAACTGGCAAAAGGCAAAAAGCTGCCGGATATCCTGGCTTCAATGAAGGATGTGGCGGAAGGAGTTCCTACCTGCCGGGCGGCGGTCAAGCTTGCTAAAAAACAAAATATCGAAATGCCGATCACCAATGAGACCTACGAAGTGCTGTTTAAAGGCAAAGATCCTTTTAAAGCGATAACTTCTTTGATGACCCGCACCCACACTTCCGAATAGTCTTTAGTGAATAAGGCTGGATCCCTGCTCTTCTTGCCTGTTCAGCAAAGATTTGCTTTCTGTCGATAATTTGTCCAGATATTCCGGCGTCAGTATATGAGGCGTAACAAAGACCAGAAGCTCCCTCTTTTCGTTCGAAATGGTCGTCTTTCTGAATATCCCGCCGATAAAAGGTATCGACATCAGGATCGGAATGCCGCTATCGACCTGTGTTTGCGCGTCTTTTAATAATCCGCCGATAACGATCGTCTGGCCGTCCTTGACCAGCACCTCATTGTTTGTTTCGGTGGTATTTTCATTCGGCAGGCCGTTTGCGATATAACCTTCGCTGATCTTGGGCGCTATCTTCATGCGGATAAAGCCGTCTTCGCCGACATGGGGGGTTATGGTAAGGGATGTTCCGGTAGTCAGAAAATTAACCTGATATACGGTCCCGGTAGTAGTGATCACTGCCGTCTGGTAGCCAATCTTTCCACCGATCAGGATATTTGCTTCTTTGTGATTTATGGTAGCTATGCGTGGAGACGCGATCAGATCATATTTTGTATTTGCCAAAAGAGCCGAAAGATAAGTTTGAATGTTAGAGCTGATAAGCTGCGCGTAAAAACCGAGCGGGGTTGTGTCTGTCGACCTTCCGGCCTGGTTTATGGTCTGTGCGACATCATTTGGATTGTTCTTATACGTATACTTGGCGTCTACTCCGATATTCCCGTCATCGCCGTTTCTTACTTCAATTATCTTCGCTTCCACCATTACCTGTACCGGAGGCACGTCAAGGTCCCTGATCGCTTTTTCGATCCTGGATATATTTTTGGTTGAAGTCTTTACAATAAGGGCATTGTAAGAATCATTGACCGATATGCTGTCGCCGGTTTCCGCCAAGAGGTCAAGAGCGCTTTTTACTTCAGCGGCGCCGGCGTACTGAAGAAGGTAGGTGCGCACCGTATTCTTTGCGGTGACGACCAGCGTGTCTCCTTCCTGGAACCAGTCAAAACCTTTTGCTCTTAAAACCGCTTCCAGCCCTTCTCTCGGTTTTACGTTCGTGAATGAGAACGTCACTTTGCCCGACACATCATCCCCGGCAACCACATTTACGCCAAGCTGTTTTGCGAATATCTGCAATACGGATTTTATATCCGCGTCTTTCAGTTTAAAGGTTAAATTGCCGCCGCTGACCGTAACCGGCGCACCGCTAGCGTTCTTTTTTGCCGCAGCAAATGCAATTGAAACACAGCCAAAAAGAAAAATTAGAGCAATTATACCTGCAATCATTTTTTTTGGATTTTGGATTTGGGATTTGGGATTTTTCATACTCTTCCTCCTATTTCAACCTCAAAGTCTTTGCCTTACCGCCTCTACTTATGATAACGGAATCCGACCTGATCGATGACACCCTGAAACCGCCGGCAACAAGAGACCCTTCAGAGACCACTTTATCATCAATGATCGCCGTTCTGGCATCGCCGGTCATAAAAATGCCCTGCAGTTCAAGATATCTTTTAACAACGACGGGAGCGGCCTCGTTCGGGTTTTCGGGAACGGTTGAGACTTCGGCTTTTTTATATGAAAATCCGACTTCAAACGGGTCCCGCAGAGTCACAAACTTTGGGATCGGCGTCTGCGCTTCCATACTGGCCGCATGAACAGGCACAGATAAAAGATACGCCGCCGCCGTTATGACGGCGCCCAGGACCAATATCTTTTTAGTGTTTTTCATCATATCAATAATATACCGATAATATCATATTTACCCTTACATCAGATGTATCCGTCCCGCTTATTTCCATTGAATCCACAAGGATCAAGATCGGAAGCCTTTCAAGGGCGGACAAAAATTTATATATTTCGTTATATCTGCCGCTGAAGGTAATGTCAAAAAAGACCGTGTTCGCCAGATCCACCTGTTTTTCCTCAAGACGGGGCCGGATCGATTGCAGGTTGAGCTTTAACTTTGAGACCTCTTTGCTGATATACTGAAGCGCGGCGATAACTTGCTGGTCTTTGGTGACCCTTTTGGCGACATTTTCGATCGGTTCGAGCTCCAGCTTCTCTAATATTTTCACTTTCTCCGCTGAAATTTTCAGGTCAAGCCTCTTGGCATTGAGCTTTTCTCTAAGCGCTCTGTTTTCGCCCGCTTTGGGAAAATAGAGGTATTGTGAAAAAACATAAAGCGCCAGCAATAAGCCTACGGCCAGTAGCAGCCATCGTTCTCGGTCTGATAATTGTTTCATGTTTTAAGTTTTAGTTTCCCCGCGATCTCAAAATCAAATGCCGGATATATATATCCTTCATTTTTTATCGCCTGGACCAGTTCGACTCTTTCAAAAATTGGAGCAGAAGAAAGGTCAAGTATGAATTTTGACAATACATTCTCGGGCGTTTCTCCCCTGTCAAAGGCGGTCCCTTTAAGGCGCACTTCCCGGTCTTTTTCATCTATCGTTATCGATGACATTAATATTGATCCGGGCAGATTCAAGCTGATATCTTCCATTACTCCCGGTATATTGATCCGGTTCATTTCTATGGTCTTGAACACGCCTCGCCTGCCCTCTTCTTCCCGTACCGCTTTTTCCAGCGCTTCCATTCGCGACAGCTTGGGAGAAAGCAGATCAAGCTGATGTTGGACAGAGGCAAGCCGGTTCTTGAGCAAGAAGGTGTTCGAGAACATAAAAAGATAAATTATCGCTAAAAGAGCCGCGCAGGCGATCGATATCTCTCTTGGATTAAGATGCTTTCGGATCAGCACTCGATAAGGATCTCTTATTTCTTCCGGAAGCAGGTTTATCCCTTTTTCAAAATGCGAAAGCGCGGCCCCCATGGCGGCCGAAAGCTGCACCGAATGAAGCTGAAGCAAAGGTTGTTCCTTAATCCGCGCGTCGATCTTAAAACTTTTTAATGGATCGATGCTTTCAAAAGGTATGCCCAGGCCGGAGGCAAGGAACTCGTTTAAGTGCGGGGTTTTTGATGATCCGCCGGTAAGGATAAACTTTTTTACCTCAACCTCCCCTTCCTGCCCTTTGAGATATTCAAGCGTCCTCAACATTTCATCTTCTATTTTTTCAAGCGCCGGCCTGACCACGGCCTGCAGGTGCGCGATCGGTATTTCCCCCAGTTTGGGATAAGTTTCAAGATTTACCGGAATGCCTTTTTCTATTTTTATTTTTTCCGCTTCTTCATACTTTAATTCAAGCCGGCCTTCTTCCGATACGACCACCGAAGTCATGGCTCGGGTTATATCCTCTCCGCCAAGAGGGATCTCGCGATTAAAAAGGAATGAACCGTCCTTAAAAAAGCTGATATTGGTCGTCCTCCTCCCCATATAAACCAGCGAATTTATTTCTTCTTTTTTAAGCTCATCGGAAAAAACCTCTACCATGGCCATAGGCACGGGGACCACGGATACCAGTCTTAACTGGGCGATGCGCATAACTTCAACCAGTCGGTCTATGGTATCTTTGCGGGCTACGGCGACAATGTAATCGGTGCCTGTCTTTAGGGGGGAGAAATCGAAGACCGCGTTTTCAATCGGATAAGTTATTTCATCTTTGATCTTCCACTTTATCGCGTTTCGGGCCTCATCGGGCGGCAGGACCGGAAGGCTTATTTTTTTTATCAAGAGATCGTTGCCGCCTGTTACAATCACGGCTTCTCGCGTTTTTATGCGCGAATTTAACAGGATTTGCTTGATCATTCTTGCCTGGGCGACTTCTTTTTCAGGATGCTTATCGATGAGCTCAATAGGGATCTCCTCCATCCCCCAGCCGGAAATAACTCGCCCGCCGGGGCCGTTTGTTATTTCCACAACTTTGACCGAGCAGACCCTAAGATCTATCCCAAGAATACTTCTATCAGGCATTTGATAATTATACTATATGAGGAAAATTAAGTTGTCAATCAGAAGTTCTCCGCCCATTGAATTATGGCAAGCCCGGGCGTTGACGCTCCGCTGTCTCCCAAACCCTGGGGCAGGAACGAAGGGAATTTGGAAGGGTCGTATGTGAGCTTTACTGAATTTGAAAAATAGCCGACCTGTTCCACCGCCGCCGACCCGTTCAAAACACTGGAATTGGTCAGGCTAATTTTATCCGCGTAGATCAGT
>JBAZPF010000063.1:0-6835 GCA_041648295.1 Candidatus Margulisiibacteriota bacterium
TCTGGGCGGCGTGCTCGGCGCGATCGCCGGCTATTATTATATAAACGGAATTGTCGGCATAATAGTCGGCGCTCTGGTTGGGTTTTTATTTGGCACTAGTGTTATAATGTTTGGCGGTTGGGGCGGTGGCGGTGGTGGTGGATTTGGAGGTTTTGGCGGAGGAAGAAGCGGCGGCGGAGGAGCGGGAAGAGATTGGTAGAAGGAGGACTCGTATGAAACCATGGGTGTGGATCACTTTAGCGGTCGTTGTCGTTTTAGGTTTCTTTTGCGTCGGGATTTACAATAATTTAGTCGGTATGGACCAGAATGTTAAACAAAACTGGGCGCAGGTTGAAAATCAGCTTCAAAGAAGATATGACCTGATCCCCAACCTGGTAGAAACCGTTAAAGGTTATGCCAAGCATGAACAAGAAACTTTTGAGAATATCACCAAAGCGCGTTCGGCCTGGACGGGAGCGCAAAATACGACCGATAAAGTTGCCGCGGCAAACCAAATGGAAGGCGCGCTGGCAAGATTAATGGTGGTTGTTGAGAATTATCCCCAGCTTCAGGCGGCGCCGAATTTCCGCGCCCTGCAGGATGAGCTGGCGGGAACGGAAAACCGGCTGGCGGTCGCAAGGATGAGGTATAACGAGGCGGTCCAGAGCTACAACACTTCCGCCCGCAGGGTCCCGACGGTTTTCTTTGTCAGGATGTTCGGTTTTGACGGGGAAAAGGTTTTCTTTAAAGCCGAGGAAGCGGCAAAAGAGGCTCCGAAGGTAAAGTTTTAAGGAGACAATAATGCGAATTGGTGTTCGATGCATTTCCGATATTGATGTAAAATCCGACCTTCTGGTATTAAACCATTATGAAGGTTCAAAAAGCTTAAGCGAATCCGCGAAAGCGGCCGACCGCGCTTTAAACGGCATGATCTCAAAACTGATAAAAGACGGCGAGATCAGCGGCAAGCTCGGGAAGATCACGCTTATCCATAACGCCGGAAAATTAAAAGTCGGTAAAATAGCGATCGTGGGGTTGGGCAAAAAAGAAAAACTCGATCTTGACGCCATCCGGACCGCCGCCTCCGCGGCAATAAATAAAGCCAGGGAGATAAAAGCGAAAACCCTGGCTACCGTTATTCACGGCGCCGGCATCGGCGGCCTTAAAGCTTTTGAGTCGTCCAAGGCGATAGTTGAAGGCTCGGTCCTCGGCTTATACCGGTTTGCCGGATACGCCAAAGAAAAAGACCCGCCGGAATTCAGGGTTCTAGAACTTATCCTTATCGAATGCGACCGCAGTAAAATTAAACCGATAAAAGCAGGCGCGGAACTTGGACGGATCATCGCCGAAGCCGAAAACCACGCCCGCGATCTGGTAAATGCCCCTTCAAACAAAATGACGCCGACGGGATTCGCGAAACTCGCCGGACACATCGCAAAAATAAATAAGCTGAAGTTTACTTCTCTTGACCCCAAGAAAGAAGGCATGGGAGCGCTCTGTTCAGTAGCCAAAGGATCGGACGAGCCGCCCCGCCTAGTGGCGCTGGAATATCGCGGGAACCCAAAATCAAAAGAAAAGATCGCGCTGATCGGAAAAGGCATAACCTTTGACTCCGGCGGCATATCGCTAAAACCGTCAAAGAACATGGAAGAGATGAAGGCCGATATGGCGGGAGCGGCGGCGGTGCTGGGAATAATGAGCCTGCTTTCCGATTTTAAACCAAAAAAGAATGTGATCGGCGTCATCCCGCTGACGGAAAATATGCCTTCGGGACACGCCACCAAGCCGGGCGATGTCGCCACTTCGCTTTCCGGTTATACGATAGAAGTGATAAATACCGACGCGGAAGGCAGGCTTATCCTTGCCGACGCCATAACTTATGCCAAGAGGCGCGGAGCGACCAAAATGATCGATATCGCCACGCTGACCGGCGGCTGTATTGTTGCTTTGGGCGATGCCGCATCGGGAATAATTGGAAATAATGACGAGATGATAGGGCAGTTGATAAAGACCGGCAACCAGAACGGCCAAAAGATGTGGCAGCTTCCGCTGTACGATGAATACAAAGATATGATGAAGAGCAAGATCGCGGACATAAAGAACAGTTCCGAGACCGGCATGGCTTCGCCTTCGACCGGAGCCGCGTTCCTTTCTAAATTCGTAGGCGATACTCCCTGGGCTCATCTTGATATCGCCGGGACCGCTTACATAACCAAGCACTCAAAATATCTGGCCGAAGGCGCGACCGGTGTTCCCGTTCGGACCATCATCGAGTGGCTCCTTAATTATTAGGATATATGCCAAAGGTATTAATAATCGAAGATGAAAAGGACATCGTCCAGGCCCTCGAATATAACCTGAAGAAAGAAGGGTTCGAGACCAGCAAAGCCTATGACGGAATTCAGGGCTTGAAGCTGGCTACCGAAACCTTCCCCGACATCATTCTCCTCGATCTGATGCTTCCCGGAATGGACGGCCTAGAACTCTGCCGGATGATCAAAAAAGATAAAAGGACGGAAAGCATCCCGATAATCATGCTTACGGCCAAGAGCGGAGAAACCGACAAGATCGTCGGGCTCGAGGTTGGGGCGGACGATTATATCACCAAGCCGTTCAGCATGAGAGAACTGATCGCCAGGATAAGGGCGATACTTAAGAGGTACGGGAAAAAAGAGAAGCCAACCGGAGCGATAATCAAATTTAATGATCTGGAGATCGATTCTGACCGGCATACGGTTAAAGCGTCAGGGAAAGAAATAGAACTCACGGCCAAAGAGTTCGCCCTGCTGAAATATCTGGCTGAAAATAAAAACAATGTCTTTAGCCGCGACCGGCTCCTCGACAGCATCTGGGGGATCAACGTTGCCATCGAAACCAGGACGGTTGATGTTCACATACGCCGCTTAAGAGAAAAGCTTGGAAAAGCCGGCAAGCATATTAAAACCCTGCGCGGCGTGGGCTATAAATTTGTTTAAACTGCCTTTCCTTTTTATTTCGCGCGACCGGCTCGACCAACTCAAGGAAGCGGCCAAAAATTCAGAAGAAAAAGTAAAAGAAGCATTTGCTTTTCTGGCTTCGCAGAGGGGACTGGCCGGGGCGATCTTGAGGAGCTTGACCGAAGGGGTACTGGCGGTCGATGAAAAAGGCGAAATAATTCTTGCCAACCTGGCAATGGAGAGGATGTTTAACGTTATCGAGCCGGAGATCATAGGCAAGACCGTGCGCAGCGCGATCCGAAATAATGAAATAACCGATCTTATGGAAGAATCGGTAAAAACCAGCCGGACGATAGAAAAAGAGCTCAATATGCTGTTCCCGGTCGAGGGGTATTTCATTGCTTTATCGAGCCCGATAAAAGATGAAACCGGAAAGATTTTGGGGGCGGTATGCGTCATTCACGATATCACCGAGATTAAAAAACTGGTGCAGTACCGGTCGGAGTTCGTAGCCAATGTTTCGCATGAATTAAAGACGCCCCTTACGGCTATCCGCAGTTACATCGAGACCCTGATCGGCGGCGCGATCGACGATAAGGAGCACAATCGTGAATTTTTGGAGAAGATCGACAAGCACGCGGTCAACCTGTCCGCCCTGATCGATGATCTGCTCGAGATCTCAAGCCTTGAATCCAAAAAAGAACTGGGGCCGTTCGCCAGGATTGATATGGAAAAGATAATTGTCCGCGTGATCGAGACGGTAAATGAAAAATCAAAGAAAAAATCCATAACGATCGAAAAGAAATGCGCGGCCGATAAAAATTATGTTTCCGGCCTTGAGGACCATCTTTATCGGGCAGTGCTCAACCTGATTGATAACGCCATAAATTACACCGGCTCTGGCGGAAAAGTGGAGATCAATTGTTCAAGAGAGGATGACAAATTAGAGATTTCCGTTTCTGATACCGGCATAGGCATTCCTGCCGAGCACCTTCCCAGAATATTTGAAAGGTTTTACCGCGTCGACAAGGCCCGCTCCCGCGATCTGGGCGGAACCGGCTTGGGACTGGCGATCGTCAAGCATGTGGCCAACATCCATAACGGAACGGTGCTGGTGGAGAGCGAAGAGGGCAAGGGTACCAAGTTCACGCTGATCCTGCCAGCTGCGTAATAAAGGAACCAGCGGCTAAACGCCGCGGTTCCTAGTATCATTTGATATTGGAACCGCGAGGTTTACTCGCAGGTTCCAATCGATTTAAAGTTTACTTTCTTTTAACCTCCCCTGAGTTCAATCTTAATCCCTATAAACCCCAATCCTCATATGTAGTCTAGTGAAATTATTTGTCTAGGGGACCGATGATTATTTGATGAATACCAGCACAGTTCGGGCAGGATATTATTTACAAGAAATTCAACGAGTGGGAAAATTCTGCGTGAATAACAATCTAACTCTTGGAGAGCGATGTCATGCAAAATTAGCGCCAATGGATCTTGCCAACAGGCCTGATCTGGATAGGGCGAAAATCAGGATCGATGAAAAGGCAATAGGATTTCATGAGCCCGTAGAGGTGGGCATTAAGAATCCGGGATTTTTTGCGGGATTTGGCAATCATGTAGTAGAGGTTGGCCCGGAATATTTGATATATAGAGGACATTATAGAACAATAAAAGAAGTTATAGGCAGAACCTTCTTTACAAGGAAGCCAAAATATCATGAAGTCACTACAACTTTGGATTGGAGGACTTTGGATTATGCAAGCAGATATAACCCTGAACATGACTTTTCAAGAGATACAGCCGGAAGGACGGGGGGAATGTTTAAGGTTAGTGTGGGTCTTCCTCAATCTATTATGGATGGTTTGATCCCTGAGCTTGAGAGAGACTTTAATTTATTTCACATGATCGTTTATGGTTTCTATTATCCAACTCATGGAGTTTCAATTGTCCTGTCTCTCATTCGTAATGGATCGGTTAATTTGGAGACAACTATTCCGGAGATCATAGGTGATCAGGTAAAGCGGCCTACTTTAACTGAAACCCTTAACTATGCGCCGATCGGCCTGGCTAACGTCAGATACTAATTATTTACCTCGATTTAACATCCTCTTAATTCAACCTTAACCCTACTGAACGATAATCATGCGTAAGGGAGGGAAAGTTATGATGAAAAAATTGCTAGTGATCCTGATGGTCTTTGTGTTCCTGGTTCCGGCATTCGCGCAAACGGTCCAGAGTAAAAAAAAGGTGAACGCAAAACCTGCGATAAAGAAAACCGCTATCAAAAAGATCCCCGCAAAAAAGCCGGTTGCCGTTAAGGCGGTCCCAAAGGCAGTTGTACAAGCCCCCGAACCGGAAGACAAGCTGGGCGACCTTAGGGAAGACATGAACAAGGCGCTGGCCGATCTAAAAGGTCAGGTCGAAAAAATAAAAAGCGATAATAGCGACGCAAAGGTGGGCGGCGCGATATTCTTCCGCTGGCAGAACCATACCCAAAATGGAGGAACAAGCGTCAATAATTTCGATGTTGACCGGGCCTATCTGGACTTTAAAAAGAAATTGGCTGGCGGCGCAAACGCTCGCATCACTCTTGACGTTGCGAGACAAGTCGCTCCGAACACCCAGCAGTTATTTGATTACTTGAAATATGCCTATGTGGAGATCCCTGTCGGCATCCCGTCATCACTTCAGATCGTTCCCTTCGAGTTAAATGCAAAGATCGGGCTTCAACACACGGTCTGGATCGACTGGGCGGACAAAATCCTTAATTTGAGGTATATCGCGAAGACCATTATCGACAATGAAGGAGTAATGTCCTCGGCTGATTTTGGCCTCGGCGCTTTTGGGAAAATAACTTTGCCTTATCTTCCGGATATAGAATATCAGGCTACCGTATTGAACGGTACCGGATATAAAGCGACCGAAACAGACGGCAAAAAAGCGGTTGGCGTGAGAGTAAACACTACTGCTTTTGATGGCGGGGATGCGGGCAAGGTAATAACCGGGGTGTTTGTAAATGTCGCGGGCGTTGATTCCAGCCTCTCAATGAACGGCAGTGATAAGCTAGCGGGCGGACTGATCGCATACAAGCATGACCTAGGTACGGCGGATATCGAATATTTCAGAGGGACAAACAAGAACGGGTATAGCATAGGAGGAGTTTATTCCTTGGGCAGCCTGATCAATTTTCTGCCCGGATTGGGAGTGTTCGCAAGATTGGACAGCTACGACCCCAGTATGACCAAAGCCAATGACCAGCTTGATCGTTCGTTTTACGGCGCTACCTATGATATCAACAAAGACATAAAGCTGGCGATGGATATGCAGAATGTTACCGGCGGATCGGCGGCTTCGACCAGCGCGGGTAAGACCACAAGCATTTTTTACCTGCACAGCATGGTCCAATTATAAAAAAGGAGGATAAGAAATGTTAAAAAAATTATTGTTTTTATTGTTGATGGTAATTTTCGGGACGCAAGCGCTGGCGGTATCGCTTAACGGCGCCGGCGCGACTTTTCCAGCGCCGATCTATTCAAAGTGGTTTGACCTGTTCGCGCAAGAAACCGGCATCAATGTCAACTATCAGGCGATCGGTTCCGGGGGAGGGGTTCGCCAGTTCACAAACGGGGTGGTAGACTTTGGCGCCTCGGACGCTTTTATGTCCGAAAAAGAGATCGACGCGGCCGGAGGGGATGTGCTCCATATTCCGACGGTCATGGGATCGGTAGCGATTGTTTACAATCTTCCGGTCAGCGGCATCAAGCTTGATCCGCGGGCTTTGGCGGGGATATATCTGGGAAAGATAACCAACTGGAACGATCCTGACATCTCTGAGCTAAACCCGGGCAAATCTCTTCCGAATAAAAAGATCACGGTAGTCCACCGCTCCGATGGCAGCGGGACCACCAGCATCTTTACCAATT
>JBAZPF010000064.1:0-6764 GCA_041648295.1 Candidatus Margulisiibacteriota bacterium
GTTGGCTTTTTTCTTTTTCGCGTAATCGATTAAAAGGCCCGAAAAACTTTCTACCGCAACATTTTTTAAATGCCGGGTGGCGCCTTTTAGCATTTTTATTCGATCCTCAAAGCTGAAACTAGCCTCTTTTTCCGGATTTTTTATGACCGCCACGTAAACTTTGCCGAAAACACTTGCGGCGCGTTCGACAATATCAATATGGCCCAAGGTTACAGGGTCAAAACTTCCCGGATAGATCGCTACTTTCATTTATTCCCCTTATAGAATGAAAACATGGTATCGCCGTAACGCTCCTGCCTGAACATCGATAGTTTCCCTACTTGCGCTTCCAGGTTTTGCTTGAATCTGTGCTCGGCGATCACAACCGCGGAAGGCCTTAAAAGCTCGGCGGTCCCAATGATCTTTAGCGCTTCGTTCAAGCTCGGGCTGCCGTATGGCGCGCCGAGGAATATTATATCAAATTTCGCGCCCTTTTTATTTAAAATTTTAAGCGCCTGGGAAACCGGCAAGGCATACACTTCGGCCCGGTCGGAAAACCCGATATCGGCCAGGTTTTCCCAGATGACCGGAACGCTTTTTTTATCCATTTCCACAAAGATCGAGATCCTGGCCCCGCGGGACAGAGCCTCAATGCCCACCGCCCCGCTCCCGGCAAATAGATCTAAAAAGTCGCTGTCGGCAATACGGGGGGCCAGAATATTAAACAGCGCCTCTCTTGCCTGTTCGGACAAAGGGCGGATATTGCCTTTAGGAACTTTTAATCGCCTTCCTCTGGCCGAGCCAGAGATCACGCGCAGTTTCATTGTCTTCCTCCAAAAGATCCGCCGCCGCGATCCTCGCGGTCTTCAATATCTTTTCATCCCTCACTATATCAGCCATTCGGAATTCGGGCAACCCCGCCTGCCTGACCCCAAAGAATTCCCCCGGCCCGCGAAGCTTGAGGTCAATTTCAGCTATTTTAAAGCCATCAATATGGTCGAGCATGGCTTTGATGCGGACCCTTGCTTCCTGGCTTTTCGGATCGGCCATAAGCAGGCAAAAAGATTCTTCCGATCCTCTTCCAACCCTTCCCCGCAGTTGATGAAGCTGGGATAAGCCAAACCTTTCGGCATGTTCAATGACCATGACCGAAGCATTGGGAATATCGATCCCGACTTCAATTACGGTAGTTGAAACCAGAATTTGGATCTTTCCCGATTTGAACCTCGCCATGATCTTATCTTTTTCTTCGGCTTTCATCCGGCCGTGGATCAGCCCAACTTTAAATTCAGTGAATATTTCATTTTGCAGCCGATTCGCTTCATCTTTTGCCGCTTTTAGGTCCAGCGACTCCGATTCTTCAACCAGCGGACAGACAATAAACACCTGTCTTCCCTCATTCACTTTTCTGCGCATGAACTCATAAGCTTCCCGCCTTTTTGAGGAAGAGATGTAATGGGTCTTGATCGGTTTCCTTCCCGGCGGCATTTCGTCTATCTCCGAACGGTCCAGGTCGCCGTATAAGGTTAGGGCCAAGGAACGGGGTATCGGCGTGGCGGTCATGAATAAAACATCAGGATGATACCCTTTTTGGGCTAGTTTAGCCCTCTGCATCACGCCAAAACGGTGCTGCTCGTCGATCACGATCAAGCCCAGCTTCCTGAATTTGATGTTCTCCTCGATTAGAGCATGGGTACCTATAATCAGATCAGGCTGGTCGATCACAACTTTTTTGTTTTTTTTCTGTGTGGTACCGGTCATAAGCTCAACCTTATAACCTGCCAGTAATTTTGTCAGTTTCTCATAATGCTGATTGGCAAGTATTTCCGTCGGCGCCATGATCACCGCCTGATATCCGTTATTGATCGCGATCAATGCGGAAATTGCCGCGATGATAGTCTTGCCGGAACCGACATCGCCCTGGAGCAGGCGGTTCATCGGCTGGTCCTGCCTCATGTCTTCTTCGATCTCCGCCAACACTCTTTTCTGCGCCGAGGTTAATTCGAACGGAAGATCGCCGATAAATTCATCAAGAAGCTTTTCGGGTATTTTAAAGGCTATGCCTTTTTCCGCTTTGATCTTATTGCGGTTGATAAGAAGGCCCAGCTGGAACATGAAAAAGTCTTCAAAAACGATCCGATACCTGGCCTGATCGACCTGTTTTATCTCCGGAGGAAAATGAAGGGTCGCCACCGCCTTTTGAATATCGATAAGCCCGTATTTCAACTTTACGGTTTCAGGCATGATATCTTCAAGATAAGTCAGATAGTTTTCCAGGGTTCTATTTATAAGATTTCTCATGCTTTTCTGGTAAAGGCCTTCGGTAAGAGGATAGACTGGCAGTATTTTGGGCTGGCTTCCCGTATCCAGGTCCCAATCCCTGACCGACAGCTGAACGCCTCCCTCATAAAGATTGGCCTCTATTTTTCCGGATACAAATACCTTCATGCCTTCCCTGAAGATCTTGGATAAGAACGGCTGGTTAAAAAATACGGCGTTAATCTGACCGGTCCCGTCGGAAATTAAAAGCTTTATGATCGAAAACCGGCTGCGCGTATCCCGCCTTTCGATCCTTTGTATCTCTCCCTTGATCAATACGATATCATCCCCCAACCGGAGGTCCTTGATATTCTTGATATTGCTCCGATCTTCATATTCGCGGGGGAAAAGGAAAAGCAGATCTTCTACGGTCTCAACGCCCAGCTTTGCCAGCAGTTTGGCCACTTTCGGCCCCACACCTTTTACATACTGGACGGGGGTTATAAGCTTATCATTTGACATTTTTTCAATTTTATCATAAAATATACGGGTTATGAGCAAAAAGTGTTTTGTCTGCGGAAAACAACCGGTGGTGGGGCATCTGGTCAGCCACAGCAACCGGAAAACTTTAACCCGATGGTTCCCAAACCTTCAGAAAATACGCATTGTCGTAGCGGGTAAAAAGCTCCGCGAGTATGTCTGCACCAAATGCATTAAAGCCGGGAAAATAATAAAAGCCGGTTAATCCTCTTCTTTTTCCATCTTTTCGTGAATAAATCTCTGGGTAGCGATTTCATCCAGAAACTTGATCTCCGCGTCTTGCATGACCTTGCCGTATTCTTTCAGCCTGTGTTCCTTGTCCTTCTCGATGATCTTTTTGTCCTTCATCGATTTTAAAAGATTTTCGCGCTGGTCCTCAAGCTGGCGGCTGGTCTCGATCACTTTTTCCACTTGATTCTCGATCTCCCCCTTTAAAACGCCAAGGTGCGAATGCCTTCTTAATACCTTTTCAAAATCAGACACCTTGCCGGAAAAAGCCTGCCTGATCTCCTCTTCTTCCCCGCGTTTTTTCTGTTTTAACAGTTCTTCTTTTTCTTTTTCCGTAAGGTAGGCGCGCTTTTTTTCGGCGAATTTTTCCTGTTCTTTTTTTTCGTGTATCTCGCGCACTTTTAGCACGGTATCAAGCCCGTATTTGAATCTTTTTCCCGCTTTCATCTCTTTTGCCATTTTTAACCTCTATTTAAATATCGATATCAATCTGTTGACCGTATCATCGAATGCGATCTGTTCAAAAGTCCCCTGCTTCAAGAATTCGTTTACCTGGTCGATCTTTGACAGAGAGTAATCGATCTTGGGATTGCTTCCCTTAACGTAAGCGCCGATATTGATGAGGTCTTCGGCCTCGGCATAACGAGCCAGAACTTCCCTCAACTTTCCCGCGGCCGCTTTTTGTTCGCTTGATGCCAGGTTGGACATGAGACGGGAAACGCTCTGGGGAACATTGATCGCCGGATAATGGTTCTTGGCCGCCAGGTCGCGGGATAAGATTATATGGCCGTCAAGGATCGAGCGGCACTGGTCGGCGATCGGTTCGTTAAAATCATCGCCTTCTACCAGGATGGTATAAAAGGCGGTAATTGAGCCGATCTCCGAAGTCCCGGACCGCTCCATCAGCTTCGGAAGAAGGGCAAAAACGGACGGCGTATATCCGCGGGTGGTCGGCGGTTCTCCGGTCGCCAGGCCTACTTCCCTCTGCGCCATGGCAAATCTGGTCACCGAGTCCATCATTAGAATTACCTTGTTGCCTTTGTCGCGAAAATATTCCGCAATCGCAGTCGCGACAAAAGCCGCTTTAAGACGTATGAGCGGAGGCTGGTCGGAAGTCGCCACCACCACCACCGATTTTTTTAAACCCTCCTCGCCAAGCGATTCTTCCATAAAATCCCTGACTTCGCGGCCGCGCTCTCCCACCAGTGAAATGACGTTAACATCCGCCTCTGCGTTCCTGGCGATCATTCCCATCAGGGTAGATTTACCGACGCCGGAACCGGCAAAGATACCCATTCTCTGCCCTCTGCCGATCGTAAGCATGCCGTCAATTGAACGGACCCCTACTCTTAAAATCTCCTCCACTCTTGGGCGTTTAACCGGATCCGGGGGTTCGGCATATAAAGACCGTTCTTCTTCAACTTCAA
Organism: Candidatus Margulisiibacteriota bacterium; assembly: GCA_041648295.1. Classification (GTDB taxonomy): domain Bacteria; phylum Margulisbacteria; class WOR-1; order XYC2-FULL-46-14; family WPAF01; genus JBAZPF01. The sequence goes on from JBAZPF010000064.1 coordinate 4,434, forward strand.
GGATCGGTCCTTTGCCGTCCATCGGCTCGCCCAATCCGTTAATAACTCTTCCCAATACTTGCGGTCCAACTCCGACCATGAGCGGCTTTCCCGCCGCCGTAACCTGCGATCCGGGAGCGATGCCGGAGGTTGTGCCGAGAGGCATCAAAAGCACTCTCGATTCCCTGAAGCCAACCACTTCGGCATAGGCATCCCGGCCCTCTTTTTCTATTCTTATCGTGCAAAGATCCCCTACCGATACTCCTCCGACCTGCGCCTCAATTATCAAGCCCACGACCTGGACAACTTTACCGATTACTTTTATCATTTCCGCGGTTTCTATAGCGTGGTAATATTTTTCGAGATCAATCGCCATCTGTCGGCTTGGCCTTTTCTATCGCCTCTTCGATGGATTTTAATTTTGTCGATATGCGGGCGTCAACATAACCCAGATTGGTTTCAACAATGCATCCCCCCGGCTCGATGGTGCTGTCCTCAATGACGGAAAAACTTTTAACCCCGTCCAGGATGCCCGAAAGCCGGTCCTTGTAGCGCTTGATATATTCGGCATCTTCGCGGTTGACCCTGACGATCACCTGTTCCCGGTCGGATATGCGCATGATCGCTTCAGATACGATATTGAGGCAGACGTCGCGGTGAAGCGATACTTCAGATCGTATTATTTGTTCGGCGACTTTTAAAGCAATGCGCAGTATCTCATTCTCCGCGTCTTTTATGATCTTTTTTCTTTCGATCACCGACTGGTTCAATGTTTTAAGAGCTTCCTGTATCTTAAGATCGGCTTCTTTACGGCCGGCTTCGTTGCCGTCTTTTTTTGCCTGTTCGCGGATCCCTAAAGCTTCCTGTCTCGCCCTTTCGATTATTTTTTGGGCTTCGCTCTCCGCGGCCTCGGTCTCCATTTCCAAAGGATATTGTTCCGTCCGCGATTCATCTTTTTCTTCAATAACCGGCCGTTCAACCACTTCCACCGGTTTGCGTTCAATTAGTATTTCACCGGTTTGCTGGATGCGGCCGCGCTTGATTAATGCCATAATTTATTTTAGCTTCTCCGAAAAATACTTTAGCAGATTTTCTTCCATCTGCGGGCTGACCGCGCTCTTCTTCATTCCGTTCATAAGGTCCATGACCAGGTCTTTCTGCGATCCCAGCGAGAAAAGGACTTCTTCTTTCTTTTTATCGGATATCAGGGAAAGGACAAAAGCGATGATCTGCGGCCGTTCGTCGGACAAAAGGAAAGCCAGCGCCTTGGGCGACGCCTTTTCGACTATTTCTTTGGGAGACAGTTCGGCTTCGGCAGGCGCAAAGCCCGGCTCACCGGTAAAATCAACCGGCTGCGGACTTGCGGGCGGCAGCGCGACAAAACACTTGAAGTCGCTCAATACCTCGCCCAGCGCGTCCGGCGTGGGGGTCGGCAAATGGTTTACCGAAGAAGCGATCAGGTCCGCAAGCTCCGGAGGCAAGTAGCGCAGGATGCGGGAAGAGGTTTCCGTCCCGAGTATTGATAAAAATATTGTCGCTTTTTCTCTGCCGGTTAACTGCATTATTCTTCAGCCAGCCATTTTCGCAAAAGATTGGCGATCCTTTCCGGATTTTCATCCGCGGTTTTCTTGATCTCATCGATCACCGACGCGGCTTCCGCTTCGGTCGGCGGCGCCGTAATGTCTTCTATCGATCTTCCCTGAAAAGGGATATGTTTTTCTTTTTTGGGACGGAAAATAAAAACGATAATCAATATCAGGAACAAAGCCGCGGCCGCAAACATCGCTATGATCAGATTTGTGGTCAGTAAGATCGTGCTCGTCTTCTCTTTTTTAGGCAAAAGAGGGGTCATGGCATAGTGGAACGGTACTTTTTTCAATATGATCTTGTCGCCACGGGAACGGTTATAGCCTGAAATATCCGCTACCGTCTGGTAAGTGTTTTTCTTGAGTTTGCTGACAAGGTTAACGCGGTTGTCCACCAGGACAAAGACTTTTATCCTTTTTATCGGCTGGGTCAATATCTCCGAACCGGTCTTGATCTTCAGTTTTGCCACTTTTCCGGCTTGAGGCAATCCGTAATCAATTGAGACCTTGGTTATAACGCTGTTGACGGGATAGAACTGATTTAAAATATCCTGGATCTTAGCGGTCATTTGCCTTTCGTATTCTTCTCTCGCTTTCAATCTCAAAAGCGTTCTTTCTTCAGGCGTAAGCATCCGCGGGACCTCTTTGATCTCCGGCACCTTTAACGTCTCTTGAACCTTCGCCGCTTCAAGAGTTTGAGCCTGTGTATTAGCCGGGACTATCCCGACCTGCATTGGCGCGATCGGTTCCTTTTTGATTACTTTCT
>JBAZPF010000065.1:0-6750 GCA_041648295.1 Candidatus Margulisiibacteriota bacterium
AGATTTTGGGACGGCCGCCTATTTGAGGGGTATAGCCCGCTTCCTGCAGGGCCGTTTCAAGGATTCGTTTGAAGATTTCCGGATCTCCCGGCAGTACGATGTGCATATGAAAACAAATAATTCCCCTTCCGCCCGCGCCATCGCTTACATGGAAGAGACCATATTCCCGACCAGAGAGATCATCAAAAAGAACCAAGAAAGGTTGATCCGCGAACTTAATACCGAAAGACAGCTCGATTATAAAATCGGATCAAACATCTTAAAGACGCTTCACAAATGGAACTCCGCTTCCCCTCTCTATTCCCGGGGGCTTTCGCAGGGCGGCGGATATTTTTTAACTTTAAGAGCGGCGCGCGGCGACGCAAAGGGGATCGCGATCGATCCCGGCTACGACTTTTTTAATATTTTGCGGGATATCGGGCTGGGGATCGCGGACCTTGACGCGATCATAATAACCCATGATCATGACGACCACACGGAATCGGTCGAAGCGATCTTATCGTTGCTGGCCAAACATAACGATCATAATAAAGATAAAAAATCCAAAGTCCTTGATATTTTTGGTTCCGCCGGCGTTCTCTTGAAATTCCACGGCCTCCTCTCCGCCACCGACCCCATGGGAAATAAAGAAATAAATTTCAATCTCATGATCCCCGGGAACAAGATACAGCAGACCGGCGGCGTTTCGCTGATGGAAAAATACGGTTTTACCCTTAGAGTGAACCCCGCCTTTCATACGGAACTGTGGACCAACCAGGAATCAGCGGTCGGAGTGGTAATAGAAACCGGCATAAAAACAAAAACCGGTGAAACTTTGAATATCGGCATCACCGGGGACACGAGATATGTCGAGGGTTTGGGCAAATCATATTCAGACTGCCAGGTCATACTTTTAAACATCGGCTCGATTGAAAAGGAAGAAGGAAAACTTTTGAGCCAGCATCTCGGGATGCTCGGCTGTATCAACTTGTTAAAAGAAGCCCGGCTGGATAAGCCTTTGCTGGCAATATTGACAGAATTCGGCGAAGAGTTTTCCGGCAAGCGGGAAATAATAAGCCGGATCATTGAGAACTGGTCCCAGCCTCTGAACAGCGGCAAGATTAACCGGGACTTAAAAGTGATCCCTGCAGACCTTCATCTTGAGGTAAAATTGCAGGAACTGGCCATTCGTGAAACCGATACTAATGTCTTTTTCCCCTACCAGTCGATAGAGGTCGATGAAAAACAACCGGAGCTGATAAAGTATCGGTTTAACGGTTAGCCCTCACGCACTTCTTCTCAAATAATAATGTCGAGCGAAGCGAGACACATTCATTAATCATTAGTAATGAAGGTATGATGGGGATCGACCGGATCGACCGGGGTACCAAGTTTCGTCGTGAGGATATCCGTGAGAGAATGACTTGGGCTCCATCATGTGAGGGGATGGTTTGATCTCCGCCACTTCCTTGGAAATTTTAGCAACTTCATTTTTATCTAATCCAGCTTTATCCATGTGTGAAGCAGCAAATGTAAGCGCACTTGCTTTCCACCTCGGATTTTTAATTTTTCGAGCAATTACCAGAGACTCATTGAAAAGGTCAGTTATTTTACTTCTATCTTGATTGGCCTCGGCCATCTGTAGAGCTATATATGCAATGTCTAGTGATTCTTCGAATAAATCATCGCTTGTGGGAAATTCTTTTGTTGTCCTAGCAAATTTTAGTGCCTCGTCAAAAAGTCTGGACACTTCTTTTTCATCTAGACTTGCCTTGGACATCTGTAATGCTATATCTGCATAGATTACCGGCTTGTCCATATTTGTGCGGGAAACACCTACTAAAGCGTCTATAAATAAATCACTCAATTCAATCTTATTTAGATCGGACTTGGACATCCGGTCGGTTAATCGATTGAGAGCCGGCTCTCTTTGCAAAACCGCCTGAATCTTAAGGGTAGATACTAATTCTTTCCTGAAATTTTCATATAGTTTTATATAACTTTCAGACTCAGGAATAGGACCTGCATCTTTTGCCATTTCCCTGCCAGAACTAACTTCTGTTGGAACTGCTATTGTTGGGATTAAAGTAGAAATAGGTGAAGAAGGAACCGGTGTGGATACGGAAGGCTGTGAAATTGTCGGATTGGTTTTATGTCCGCACATCTCTAAATAAATCGACGCAGCTCCGCCGGCACCGGCCAATACTAACAGCGACCAGCTTGCAGATTTTTTAAATGCTCCCCACCGTTGATGATTGTGCGCTGCTTTTATTTCCATTTTTCCCCTCCTCGTGTCGTATACATATTAATGTACGACACTGATTCACTCTTATTTGAACATAGGATCGTCCGCCTCCAGCGTCCTCGCGCTTCTGACCCTACCCATGCCCTCCTACTTGTATATCGTTGATCTTTTGAGAAATTTCAGTAAAGTAAAAAGATTTTTTTGCGACCTAACCCTTACAGATTGCCTTTTCCTATAATAAATATTATGGAAAGTAAAAGATTTTTCTTTTCCACTTTTTTATGGAAAAAAGTGGAGCAAAAAACCAATTAGGGGCAAGCCCCTAATAACCCCCGCCAGCAAAGCACCCAACCGGGACCCCATGGCCTCCACCACCCCTTCTTCGATTTCATCGAAGAACCGTACGTACGTACGGCCGTAACCCTGCCTGCCGGCAGGCAGGCTCCTTCCCCTCCCTTTTGGCGCCAATGAGAAGAGATTGAAGGTTATTCTGGCGCCAAAACATGCTGGCGCCGGTTTGCATTTCCTGTCAGCTTGTCAGGCATCAATCCTCATCCCCTTTATCCCCCTTCTCCTTTCAAAGGAGAAGGGGGACTTATTGATATAAGGCATCGCTTATTATTTATCTGGGGGATGAGGTTTATAATATTCCGGCGATTTCACCCACCTTATAATGGGAGGCGGTCGGGGGCTTGGTGAGCCCCGGGAAATTCCCGGGGCGAGCCAGGGCGGCGGAGGTTCCGGTCGGGGGATGGGGAGGAAAAATATTGAAATCGCCTAGAGTTTTTTTGTTTCTTTTTTGGGGCAATGCCAAAAAAGAAAGAAGAAATATATGGAGAGGCGGAGGTTTACATAATATTCATTATGGAACAAATCATCATGCCTAAAGGAGGCACGGAATCTCGGGTACTACCTACCGGCAGGATTGACCAGTTCCTTCTTCTCCTGCCTTAGCTGAAGCTTCTGATTTATGTAATCCTGCTGTTTCTTTTGCTGGTCCAGCTTATCCTGTTCTGCCTTGGCCTTCTGCTCATCAAGCTGCTGCTGTGTCGGCTGTGGAGGAGGAGCGATATTAATATAATAATTGGGAGTGTTCCAGGGCTGATAGATCGTCCTGTCCCAGACCCGCGGATAATAATATGAATCGATCGCATCCATGTGGTTCATGATCGCATTGTACTCGTTATCGGAAAAGCTGGCCGCCTGCGGCACCGCTGATGCCGCCGGAGGCTCGTATGCCCTCCCGCCTGAAAGCGGCCACTCCATCGCGATGTTCACGGTTGCCGTTAATCCTCCGAACGAGGCCTGATAATAAAAATTTGAACTTGCGGGATCAATAAAGGTTTGTCTTAATTCCGCGTTTAAAACGGTGCCTTTATCAATATAAAGATCCAGACCGGCAAAAATATGCTTCCCGAACTTTGTCGCGCGAATGTAGGTAAGGTCCGGATCGCTTTCATTGATGTTATATACCCCTATACCGCCGCCTAAATAAGGGGAAATAGAACTTTCCCTGAAAAAGTGATATGCAACCGATGCCGTAATAGGGATAATGGTCAAGGCCGTCCCATATGGAGCAAGCGGGGAGCGGTTGCCTTCAGAATAATAGCCGATATCGCCTGTGGCGGAGAAGCCGCTTTCAGCTCTGACCCCTAAAAAGGCCCGGTAAAATATTCCCCCCTTGTAGAAATCCTGTATCTGCAGGTCCTTGGGATACAGATAATAGTAGCCCGCCCCAACGCCCCCGATCATGTTCAAATAAGTATCGGCCGCCAAAGATGGGCCTGCGGCCGCGGAAAAAAGCGCCGCAATTAAAAAAGCCGTCAAAATAAATTTATTTATCATTTGCTCCCGCATCCTGACTCCCGACTCTAGTCTGCTGCCTGTCTTTTAGAAGCAATAATAATTTCTGCTTTTGCTCCGGCGTTAACTGCTCCCTCATCCAAAGCATAAAGAATACTTCCTTCTTTTGGATATCCGTCATGTCCTTTGAAATTTTATCTATCATCGCGCTGACTTTTGAATTGTCAGGGTTTTCCGCCGATAATTCCGCGTTTAATTCGCTCTTGAGGCCGCGGATGGACTGCATCAGCGGCAGGGTCTCCTTCCTCACGGCGCTTTCTTTAGCGATGATCTTTTCTTTTTGTTCTTTTGTAAGATCGAGCCTCCATATCATTCCCGCTCCGCTAATTCCCTTCACGCCTATGCCTTCTCCCAGCGCTTTATTCAGTAAAACCTGTGAAAACGTCACCGAAAGCAGAACAGAGATCGCAATTACCGCAAAGCCCGATATCTTATTCATCTTTTTCTCCTTTACATGTTAATAGACAAACCGGTCCTTTAAAAGGTTCCGTTAACTTTGATCTATTATACAATGTGAAGTATAATTTTCAAATGTCGGACTTTATAAAATTTCTGGGCACGGCCGGGGCGCGCATAATAATGTCAGTTCCAGGCCAAAGCTCGACCCCTCCACTCTCGACGCCATCCTCCTCTCCCATCGCCACCTTGACCATTCGGGCGATATTAATGTAATGATCGAAGCCATGACCGAAGGGACATTCAAAAAGAAGGGACTTGTCTTTGCTCCGTCCGAAGCGCTTGATGTCGATCCGGTGATCTTAAAATATGTACGGCAATATCCGGAAAAGATCGAAAGGCTATTAGTATTTTGCGGGTCGAGCCGTCAAGTCTGGATCATTTGTGCCTTGAGGATTTCATCAAACTGGTAAAAGGCATCAAGCCGAAGACCGCGATCATGACACACTTTGGAATGAAGATGATCCAGGCCAAGCCATGGGAAATAGCGGAGAAGCTGTCAAAAGAATTAAAAACCAAAGTTATTGCGGCTGGCGATGGATTAATGTATGATATTTAAATCATGAAAATACTAATCACCGGCGGCGCCGGATTTATCGGCTCAAATGTGGCAGACGCTCTAATTGACGCCGGCCACGAAGTGGCGATAATAGACAACCTTTCCACCGGAAAAAAAGAAAATCTCAATCCCAAAGCCCAATTCCATGAGATCGACCTTAGGGACAAGACCGTAGTCGATATTATTGCCGGCTTTAAACCCGAGATCGTTTATCATATCGCCGCACAGATAGATGTGAGGAAATCTGTATCCGATCCTATCTACAACGCGGAGGTCAATGAGATCGGAACGCTTAATCTGCTCGAGGCTGCCAGAAAAAACAATGTTAAAAAGATCGTTTTTTCCTCTACCGGAGGCGCGCTCTACGGAGAAGTGGAAAAGAAATCCGGAGCGGACGAAAACCATCCTCAAGAGCCCATCTCTCCCTATGCCATAACCAAGAGATCGGTTGAAATGTATCTATTCGCATATAAACAGCTTTACGGGCTGAACTATACCGTTCTCCGTTACGGAAATGTCTACGGGCCAAGGCAGGATCCTCTGGGCGAAGCCGGGGTGATCGCCATTTTTTGCGGCAAAATGCTTGGCGGAGAGGCTCCAACCATTTTCGGCGACGGAAAACAACTGCGTGATTATGTTTATGTGGGCGATATCGCCGCCGCCAATCTATTGGCGCTCGACCACGGCGACAATCAAACCTATAATATCGGGACCGGCAAAGGCGTTTCGGTAAATGAACTTTTCGCGCATTTAAAAGACTTGATGAAATTAGATAAGGACGCTGTATATGCCCCGCCCCGCGCCGGAGAGCTCTTTCGAAGCGTATTGAACGGCAAAAAGATCAAAAAGGAACTTGGCTGGAAGCCAAAAGTCGGCATAAAAAAAGGTTTAAGGCTTACTCTCAAGTGGTATCGAAGCAAATGAATCAATGGAACCTGCGAATAAACTTCGCGGTTCCATTGATCGGAAACCGCGAGGTTCACTCGCTGGTTTCCGACGAAAGGATAAAATGAAGAAAAAGATCCTCTACCTCTTTTCCGATACCGGAGGCGGGCACCGCAGCGCGGCTACGGCTATAATGAAAGCGGTCGGCGGCCGGGCACAGCAGGAAATGATAGATGTCTTTGCCGAAGGCAGCGGTTTTTTGAACGTATTTGCCAGGCTCTACTCCCCCGTCATCAAATATTCGCCCAATCTCTGGGGAATGCTTTATTACTTCCTGGATGATGAGAAAAAGTTGCAGCAGCTTGAAAGGATCTCGCGCCCATTTATACTCAAGAAGCTGACCCGGATCATAAAGACCAAAAAGCCGGATGTTATAGTTTCAGTCCACCCATTGGTAAATCACCTTACCGTGCAGGCAATAAAAGAATCGGGATCAAAGATCCCTTTTATCGTAGTCATAACCGACCCCGTAACCCTGCATCGCGCCTGGGTCACGCCCAATGTTGATCTTTGCATTGTGGCCACAGAGGAAGCAAAGAAATACGCGATCAAGTACGGCATGCCTTCAAAAAAAATAAAAGTGATCGGAATGCCCATACATCCTAAATTCGCGGAAGGCCCTAAAAACAAGGAAAAATTAAAGAAAAAAGACGGCTTTGACCCGAAAACCTTCACGGTTCTTCTTATGGGCGGGGGCGAAGGC
>JBAZPF010000066.1:0-6593 GCA_041648295.1 Candidatus Margulisiibacteriota bacterium
CTAAAGCCCATTCCGCCCAGGAGGCCGAAGAAAAGTTCATGGCCCAGATGACCAAGGGCTCCAGGAACTACGGAGCGGCCTAATAGAGAATTAGGCCTATAGGAATTAGGTAGTTAGGCCTTTAGGGATTAGGTAGTTAGGGGAAATCACAAAATCCTAACAAACTAAATCCTATCCACCTAAAACCTAAAGGTCTAACCACCTATAAATGAATGCAAGTTTTCCCCTTTAGATACCGACTTATATAGTGAGTGACAAATATGAAGATTACCAATCAAACCAGCGCGAATAGTCAGATAAAAGATACCTATCTTGATAGTGTATTTCAGCAAAACACCACAAAAAACAATGCAAGTTTTCCCTCTCAAAATCCGATTAATAGTATGGAAGACGTAACGGGTATGGCTCACAAGGTTCTTGGTGGTCTGGGCAACGAAGTTAATTGTTTGGCTTAATAAGGAGAAGAAAATGACACAGGGATCTGGAGGGATAAGTTCCGGCGAAGGCAGGCCAAAATTATTAAGCGAAACGATAATGGGAGAATTAAAGGGGATTTTGGGCGGAAAAGTGGAACCGGGGAAGGTTGACGAATTTGGGTTTTCAGGCGAACTGGTTAACGCCAATCAGGCAAAAGTTTTGGATTCGTTCAAAAGAGAAGGATGGGTAGTATAAATGGAAATATCAGCGATAAGCGGCAAGCAGACGATAAGAACGAATGCTGATATTTCTACAGGTTCGGGGCAGGGGGATGGGGCGGGATTTCTGACTGCGGTGGCGGCGGCGGTGAAGGATGGGAAGATCGTGATGCCGGGCGGCGGACAGATGACCGGACTGGATTTTTTAAAGAACAAATTCGCGGCGGAAGGCATAAACGGCGCGGAAGAGACAGAAGAAGAAAAGATATACGGGTTTCTAGCCAGGATCAAGAGGATCCTGGAGGAAAGTAAAAGATAAAAGGAGGTGAAATAATATGGCAGAATCACAGATGGTTGGCAATACCCAAGTATTTGGGGATACGAGTGGCGGTGGAATAGATAAGGCGTTAGAAGTGGCTGCAGTATCACTGAATTCATTCATTAACAGTGTTAAGTTTTTGGATGGAACACAGCAAGATGCGTCGCAGGCCGAGCAGTCTCTTTATTCTCAGAGAGGTGCTGGCTTCTATGCTACCAACCCTTGGACCAACGACCCGATGAAAGTTGATGACATCGATGGTCAGTACAAGGCTGGGAAAATCACGGAATCAGCGACAAACTTAGTGCAAGTGTCAATGAACGTTGAGCAGGCTGATAAAGGAGCCCGCAAAACAGTTACCAACGTTCTCGGATAAACAACCAAATAAGAGGCCCCGAGCACGGTCCAGGGGCCTTCTTATAAAGCCGCCGAAAGGTGGTTTTATAAGAAGAAAATAAGGGAGGGAAGAAAATAGATGTCATACATTCCAGCAGTGCAGGTAAATAATTATATCGGTGATCTGGCGAAATCGGACGTTAAGGCCATTGCGCACGACTTTTATGACACTATGAAAAGCATGATCGCCAATTACGGCGACCAAAATGCGGACCTTATCCTTCCCGACGGCACCAGGATATCAAAAGACCTGAAATATGAATGGTACGGCTCTTATCTGTTCTCGCATAATATCGACCAAATGTCCTCAATGTGGGACGGCGCCTTTAAAATATATAACGCTGGCCTGTCATTCGAAAAAAGCGTCAATCAAACAACGGGGGGCTAAAACATGTTTGATACTAACCCCTACGGCGTCCCAAAACCAAATCCGCCTATCAAGCTTTCTATGCCAAAATCAAGTGAGCTGTACCTGCATCCGGGTGAAAATGAGACCGGTTTCAAATGGGTGATGGAAAGGATAAATTTCCTTTCCGCAATGTCAAAGTTCTTCCCGGAATTCGAAAATGAAATATATTATATGGGCGGCGCCAGTGAAGAATCAACCAAAGAGTACGGCGACGCCAATGCGCCGTTTACCGTTGACGGGCAGACCAATGACCCGTTTGACGGCACCGGTGGCGTTCTTTATAATCCGGAGGGATTTGGAGCTTTTCATCGGCAGTTGAGGAACGGATCTTTATGGGGGGCCGGAATGGGCGAACAGGCCAGGAAAACGTTATGGAACTATGATTCAAAGAACAAGGACCAGACGACCAGATGTTCCATGGCGGCGGGAAATTTTGGCGATACCGGGCCGCTTAGTGTAGATGAATATAAGGCGTCGACAACGGATACCGGAACAAATTATTCCGATTATTCCGGGATCTGGAGCGAAGTTGAGGATTATATGAAATCATTTGGCGATCAAAGCTATTATGACATTATGATGAACGGACTTAAAGATAAGGATATGAGCCCATATATCATAAATCTGGGTAATAATTCCGAGGATATTGACTGGACAGCGTTGAGCGGGGTGAGGGCGACGACGGCGGGATGGGGCGAATATGCCGGGAAAGCGGGCAGCGATGGCAAGGGAGCCTTCTTATTCATGATCGCGATGCTTGAAGACCGAAGACGCATAATAAAGGCGATGTCGGATTTCTTTACGCCTACCAAACTGATCGCCTCACAAAATGGTATGCCGGACGATCAGGCGATCATAAATCACATGGACAGCTGGCTAAACGATCCTTCAAAAGGAAAAGGCGTGTTTTCGGGAAATCTTGAGATCCTTGGCATGTTCCTCGGCAGCCAGCATTCCTATCATGAGATCTCCACCGCGCTTACCGGCGGATATAACGGAGATCTGGGGTACGGCAGAATGAATGGCGGGGAGAACGGCGGTCCACTTGGAGTAAAGGACCAGATCGGGACTTACTATTTCCGGAATTGGATCAGGCCCGCTGCTGCGACATATGTTAATTCCTTAAGCGGAAGCCAGAAGGACTGGGCGCAGAATCTCTACAACGAATTTACATACCAGATCGGGAATCAGCCGTACGGCGGGTCGTGGAACGATGTGGCTCAATATACCGGCTGGGATTTTTATGCCGCTGGCGTTGATAGCTTCCCACCCAATCAGAATCCTTTTGTCAAAGACGATTATTGGCATAAGAACATGTTGCTGGCGCAGATAACCGGAATGTCACGCGGTCAGGAGATGGGATCCGGGACGTTGGATGGTGTTAATTATTACAACTCCAACTGGGGCGTGCATGCCATCGGCATGGTCGATGGTTTTCATCAGCAATACTCTTCCTATGTGACCAGCCGCATGATGAGAATGAGGATGGACCAGACCAGATATACAAAAGACATGATGATGTATAAGCAAAAGATCGCGGAGAAGAAGGACGATGAATATGTGGAACAGACGGGTATGGCCAGGGCTCAAGCCAGAAGAAATGCAGAAAAAAAGCAAATGGAACAAAAAGCAAAAGCCAAGAGCGAAGCCGGTCGGAACAATAAAGGTAAAAATGTCAACGGCGATAAAACTTCAAAACAGATCCAAGAGGAGATCAAGAAATCTATGCAGAGGAAATATTTTGCCAAGCAGATAGGCAGGCTCAAAGAAGCGCAAAGGAAAAAAGAGGATTAAAATGAGCTTTAACGTTGGAGCCGAATTACCAAAAGAAAAATTATACGCTGCTCAAAAGCTGAAGCAGAACCAGGGCCAGGCGGAGCAGCAGGCGCAGCAAAATGTCCAGAAGCAGGCGCCCAATATGATGAACGGCGTGCAATGGCAGGCTGCCCAGCAATCGGCCCAGCAGGTGCAGGGCGCCAAAAACGCTAATGGCAGCACCGCAACCAACAATGCCCCAAAGAGCTTTGAAATATCATTGCCCGAGATCTCCGATACCGCAGTACTGCTGTCCACATCTGTTTCCATAAACGAAGAATCAGTTGAAGCTCCTACGCTAACCAGAAACTTGCTGCGTGCCGTTAATATAAACATGGGCGCGCTTGAAGAGACTTACAGGGAAACGCTTAAGAAATCTAGGTCCCACAATATGCTGTTGGAGCGCTTTATGTCGAACGTCAAAATGGGCGGGTTATCAAAACTGCTTTCCATGTGCGGAATGTCGGCGGAAAAACTCGACGAGATAAAAAGCGAAGTGAGGAAAGAAGCGCTGTCGGAAATAGACGCCAAACTTGTGCACTGGGCTTATACCAAGGCCATGCTTGAGATAACCGGAGGGGTCGGATAATGGCCAGGAACAAGAAAAAAGCGCAATCCACGATCTTGAATGAAATAAAGAACCAGCTGCTGCTGCAGGCGGAACGCTGGGATAATTATGGATATTCACCCATTAAAATTGAGGAAATGCTGAAAGACCAGTGCGACAAGATAAAAGGAGACCTTTTGGCGGAAAAGAACAACCTTGAATACGAGCTTAATTATCTGGGTACGGACAAAAGGGAAGTGCTGATCAAGATCGAGAGGCTGGAGAGCTATTTAAAAAAAGCGAACAAGGCGATGGAAAAGCACGACAGGACGATCAGAAGGATGGTCGACAAGCTTATCGGCGACATCAAAGCCGTGAACCGGGCCAAAGGCCTGATCGATTCCAAATCACAGATATCCGTGATGCTGGGGGTAAACTAATGCTTATTTCAGCCTGCATGATAGTAAAGAACGAAGCGCAAATGCTTAAAAAGACCCTGCCCGTCCTCGTCAAGAACCTGGACGAGGTCATTGTTGTCGATACCGGATCGTCCGACGATACCAAGCAGGTGGCGCAGGAGAACGGAGCGCAGGTCTTTGATTTTGCCTGGATCAACGATTTTTCGGCCGCCAGAAATGAATCGATAAAGCACGCCGCGGGAGAATGGATAATATGGGTCGATGCCGATGAGATGTTGAAAGAAGAAGACCTGTTAAAGCTCAAGGAATATTTAAAAGACGCAAAAGACAAGGCGTACAGCCTGAATATCGGGGAATGCGTTGTAGATACTTATAATGTCGAGCTTTCTTATCCCCGGGTAAAGGTCTTTAAGAACGGCCTGGGCTCCCACTTTGAAAGACAGATCAATGAGCAGGTGTACGGGAGTGAAGGCCGCGTGCTTGAAGGCCAATTGCTGGACATAACGGTTTATCATTGGGGCAACAAACTGTCTGATGAAAAAATGAAGCAAAAGAGGAAAAGGAATGAGGCGATCTTTGGCAAGATGCTGGAGGAAAAACCAAACGACCCGTATGCAAATTATATAATGGGACAAAGCTTGTTCGGCCTTGAAGAATATGAGAAAGCCATAGAATGCTATGACCGGGCGATTGAGCACGGAAGTTTTGACCGCGATCTTTTTATTAATTCGCTGACCGCAAAAATGAATGCCCTCAACGCGCTTAACCGCGGCAAAGAGGCTTTTAACTTTGCTTTGCAGATCAGGAAGATCGATCCGGAAAATATACCCGCCCACAACATGCTGGGGGCGATCTTGCTTTCTGACGGAGCCCAGCTTGACCTGGCGGAAACCATCCTTAAAAGCGTGGATAATTTTAAGACTGACGCCGCAAGCGCCTATTCAAAAGACTACAACAATAAAATGCTTTTAGGCGATGTTTATAAAAAGAAGGGCAATAACGAGGCGGCTCTTAAGGCCTATGAAACGGCTCAAAAGCATTATGACACCGATGAGATCAAAAAGAGAATAGAGGACCTGAACAATGGGCGTTAATTCATTATTAGATAAAGCGGCATCGCAAGAAACGACGGTGGCATTGAACCAGGCTATCCTTTCTGAACTTAAAGATACCGACATAGACAAGAATAAACAGGCGGACAAGGCCGCGGACGAAAGGAATATAGCCCAAAAGCTGTCTGATTCGAAGACCGGCGGCAAACTGGGCATGGAAATGATCAAGGACCTGGCCTCAAAGGTAGCCGCTTCAGGGATCAATCTTAATCCGGAAAACATCAGCGTGAAGCTGGGAAGAAAGGCAAAAGATGAGCAGGACCTTATCCTGCAAAGGGATTCCCAGGAATCGTTCGAGGACCTGTCGCAGCTTACTTCACAGCATTCGGTAAGAAAGACGCAGAACAAGTCGCAGCAGCAGGGGCAGGGGGAAGGACAGCAGGGCTCGATCGAGGGAGAAACCACCAAAGCTTCCGACATCAGGGAATTCACGGCGGTTTTTTCGCAATTTGTTATGGGATCGGGAACCGACCTTAAGAAGAAACTTGATAACCTTGAAGCAAAGCTAAAATCGAGAGGAGTAACGGAAAAAGAGCTCCTTGAACTGAAACTCGGTATTAAAAAAAGCATCCGCTCGGAAATATCCCAGCAGATAAAAGACGAATTTTTTAAAGTGGTATTGAGCAAGGAAAAATCAATAGAATGGGTCATAAACAAAAAGGGGACCAGCGATCTTATTGCATTTGTTTCAGAGAGCGATAAGCTCGGCAGACACAGTTTTGGCGGCTATAATAAAAACCTTACCGGAACCACAAAAGAAATGGGGAACAGGGGGCGTGAAGAGTTAAGGGAATTTGTCAAAGAAGAGCTGGAGTCAAAGCTGGTCGAAAAGCATCTTTCGGGCGCAGATAATAAAAAAGAAATCGAAGACCTTTTAAAATTGGGAGCCAAGGTCGGTTTTGACTCTCAAAAATTCATTAATGAGTGGCCGCTCCAGTCCC
>JBAZPF010000067.1:0-6421 GCA_041648295.1 Candidatus Margulisiibacteriota bacterium
CAGAAATATTTATTCCTGCCTTAAAGTATTGTTTCTCGTCTTTCTGTATTATCTTAGTAGGCTCGATATCTTCGTATAGGAAAAATTCTCCTTGTTGATTAAAAGTAATGATAGGTATATTTGCGCTATTATACTTATCCGTAGGATCATTTATATTAACATAATTAATATTTATAGAAACATTTGCATTAGATACTATGGGATTTTTAAATGTCTTGAATCCCTGTTCAAGGTCGGCAAGCGAGCCATGCTGCGGCCCTGGCCCCAATTGCCCACTTGTACCCTCAATTACTTTTATTCCATAATATGCGGACTGGGCTGATGCGGACATCACAATAGCTAGGGACAAAATCATAATTAACATTAATATTTTTTTCATTTCATTCCTCCGTTTTTATATTTTTTCATTATCCCCATCGACCAGCAATTATTTTGCTTTGGGAGTGGATATATTCTACACCTTAAAAAAAATAAAACAATAGCTATTCGTACAGCCTAACGACTTCATCTTTTATCTGGTCGCCGTCAACCGTAACCTTAACATAATGATAATAACCGCCGAGGGAAGCCGGAAGATGCAGGGGGCCGCCGGCGCCGCCGGTTACGATATAAATTACGCCGTCCCTTTCCGCCCTCAAATACGCGTGGATGTGTCCGGTCATCACATAACGGACTTTATATCGTTTAAATATCTCCATCATTTTTTCCGCGGTTTTTCGGTCGGACGCAAGATAGTTCGTATAGACCTCCGAGGGGTCAAATGTCGGCTTATGGAAGAAAACAAATATCGGTTTCCCCTGGTTCGCCTTCAGATCTTTCAGAAGAAAATCCATCTGGGTCTTATCAAAAAATACCTTAAAAGAATTATTTAGAACTAAAAAATGCGCGTTCTCATGATCAAAGGAATAGTAATCTTTCCCGAAATATTTGGCGAAAAGCTTATACCCGCCGTGGGCGGCATCGTGGTTCCCCATTACATTGTAAACTTTTATCCCGCTCTTATCGATGAAATCGACATATTGCTTGTAATCCGCGGCACTCCCGTTATTTACAAAATCTCCCAGGTTTACCGCAAAGGCAATGTTTTTGTCGGCTTTAATCTTTGAGAAAATCGTTGAAAGCGTATTTACGTCGTTGTGGTTGTCGCCAAATACGGCAAAGGAAAAGGCAAATGAGGATTGGAATAGTAAAAGGAATAGAATGACCGCTAGACCACTGGACTTCTTGACCGCCTGCCCCGAGCATAGTCGAGGGGCTTGACCATTTTTCCCAGGTCCAGATGTCCAGAAGTCCAGAGGTCTTAGGTCACTACCCCAGATCATCCACCGCCATCTTATATTCCCTTAACGCTTTCCCCATGCTCTTGGCATCGTCGCCAAGAACAACATCGGTCAAAAGCAGCCCTTTGGCTCCCGTGTCAGCAATGATCGCGACTTCCGATGGTGTGATAACTCTCTGGGTAGGGATTATGACCGGCAGGCCGGAAGAAATGGCAATAGCAATATAATTCTGAAGGTCCCCGACCACAAGTTCTTTTGATTTTTGCGATAATGGCAAAATGGCCGCATCGATCGCCTCCGCCCCGGTATTCTCCACTCCGATTATTTTATCGAGGGTATACTCCTCATTTAAGGCAAGGATCCTGCCCGGCTTGGCCCTTTTTGCCGCCGCCGGCAGCAGGCCAAAATGGAAATTAATGAAATCAAATTTATCGTGGGCTTTGATCTGCTTATCATCCAGCGCCTCTTCCATTGAAAGATCCACCCCGACAGGGATCTTTACCGCCTTCAAAATGTCGGAATTATTGTCCTCGTTCTTGACCACCAGAGCATCGGCGCCTTCCGCTTCCGCCAGTTTTGCCAGCTCAACGCTGTTTTCCGGCAGCTGGACAATGAGGGTCATCTTCTTTTTTGAAAGCAGTTCAAGCAACTTGCTCATACTTTTCCTCCCTTGCCTTTAATGACTCCAAACATCCGCAGTATTTCTGCCGATAAAGATTATATTTAATGGAGAGTTCGCGGCTCATATAATAACCATCCCTGAAATCATGATTAAGGAACTCAATCCCTTCTTCTCCCGCGACCCGCAAAGCGATCTCTTTTATAACCTCATGTTTCTGGTAAGGGCTGATAAGCAGCGTAGTGGTGAAAAATTTAAAGCCGTTCTCTTTGCCGTATTTTGCCGTCCTTCTCAACCGGATCTCATAACATGAGCGGCAGTTCCCCGCCTCCGGTTTATTGTCTTCTTCCACATAAGTCGTGCGCAGGCCCGAAATGGCGCCGTAATACTCCATGCATTTTTTCCTTTTTTCGTATTCTTCATCGGGATAGATATTTGGGTTATAAAAAAAGCCGGAGACCTCGAACTCATGCTTCTTGAGCCAATTAAAAACATAAGTCGTGCAGGGAGCACAACAAGTATGCAGAAGGACCTTATTCATTTAATAAGCCCCAGATCCTTTAAAACCACCCGTATTTGTTCTTTTTCTTTTTCATTGGCTTCGATCAAAGGCAGGCGTGGAATGCCAACCGGCCTTCCGACCATGGCCAGAGCCGCTTTTAACGGCGTCGGATTGGAGGTGATGAACAACACTTTAAACAATAACAGTAATTTAAGATGCAATTCCATGGCTTTTTTAGTATCCCCGGAATGGTAAGCATTCACCATCTGCGCTATTTCTTTTCCAGCAATGTGCGAAGCGACAGAAATGACGCCGATCGCTCCGACTGAAAGCATCGGCAGCGTCAGTGAATCGTCCCCGCTCCAGATTTTAAATCTTTTCGGACAGCAGGCAACGGTTGCCGAAGTTTGGTCCAAATTGCCGGCGGCATCTTTTAATCCGGCGTAGTTTTTAATCTCCGCGATGCGCGCAGTTGTTTCCGGCAAAAGGTTAATTCCGGTCCTACCGGGAATGTTGTAAATTATCAGCGGCAAGCTGGTATTTTGCGCCACGGCTTTAAAATGCTGATAGAGTCCTTCTTGAGAAGGTCTATTGTAATAAGGCACCACAATCATGGCCCCGTCACAGCCGATCTTTTCCGCCTGTTTGGTGGAATTAATTGTCGTTGCCGTAGAATTCGATCCGGTTCCGGCAATTACTTTGCATGAAGTCCCTTTTAGTGCGGATTTTACCACCCGGTAAAGCTCATATTCTTCCTCATGGGTCAAAGTAGGAGATTCTCCGGTCGTCCCGTGGACAACTACAGAATCCGAACCGTTATTGGCGAGGTGAACCGCCAGCTCTTCCGCTTTTTTATAGTCAACGGACAGGTCGTCTTTGAACGGCGTTACCATCGCGGTCATTACTTTTCCGAAATCAGTCATAATCATCCCTCCAAAAATATTATATCACAATTATTTCTGCGCCATACCAAACGCTTTTCTTAATTCTTTTATCTTGTCCCTTATCTCGGCGGCCTTTTCATAATTCAATTCCGTCGCGGCTATGTTCATTTCTTCTTCAAGATTTCTGATCAGGTCGGGGACCTCGCCTTTGGGAACAAAGTCTTTCAACCGTCTGATCTCTTCCATCTTAGATTCCTGGACCCTCTCACTGATGTCCGAAATTTCCTTGATGATCGTTTTGGGCGTTATATTGTTTTTTTTATTGTACGCAATTTGCAATTTGCGGCGGCGATTGGTCTCGGACAACGCCCGCTTCATCGATTCCGTCTCGTGAGAAGCGTAAAGAAATACTTGTCCGTTAATGTTTCTGGCCGCGCGGCCGATCGTCTGAATAAGAGAAGTTTCTGCCCGCAGGAAACCTTCTTTGTCGGCGTCAAGGATCGCGACCAGTGAAACTTCCGGCAGGTCCAGCCCTTCACGCAGAAGATTTATACCGACTAAAATATCGAATTCACCCAGCCTCAATCCGCGCAATATCTCTATCCGGTCCAGCGTTTCAACGTCTGAATGGAGATATCTTACCCTAAAGCCATGTTCGTCAAGATATTCTGACAAATCTTCCGCCATTCGCTTGGTTAAGGTCGTAACCAGAACGCGCTCTTTATTATCGATCCTCTTTTTGATCTCTTTTTCCAAATGTTCGATCTGCCCTTCGGCGGGAATTACGGTCACCGCCGGATCGATGAGGCCGGTCGGGCGAATTATTTGTTCTGCCACTTGCTTGCTCTTCCCCAGCTCCCATTTGGCCGGGGTCGCGGACACAAAGACCACTTGGTTCAACTTTTTCTGGAACTCATCAAATTTCAACGGACGGTTGTCATAAGCAGAAGGCAGGCGGAAGCCGTAATTTACCAGATTATCTTTTCTCGCCCTGTCCCCCTCATACATCCCGCGGACCTGCGGGACGGTAACGTGAGATTCGTCAATGATCAAAAGATAATCTTTGGGGAAATAATCCATCAGGGTTGAAGGCGGCGTGCCCGGTTCGCGCCCGTCCATGTGGCGGGAATAATTCTCGATCCCGTGGCAGTATCCGACCTCGCGGATCATTTCCATGTCGTACCTGGTCCGCTGTTCAAGCCGCTGGTATTCAACCAGCTTGTTCTGCTTTTTTAATTCTTCAAGCCTGATATCCAGCTCTTTTTTGATCGATTGCAACGAAGTTTCGAGCCGGTCGCGAAAAGTGACAAAATGCGTGCCGGGGAAAATGGCGGCGGAATCTCTCCGGCTTATCACTTTTTGCGTGGTCGGATCGATCTCCGCGATATCTTTTATGACATCATCATCAACGTCGATCCTTAAAATATTATTTTCGTATGACGGCTGAACTTCGATCAGCCCTCCCCTGACGCGGAACTTTCCCCGTGAAAGCTCAAAATCATTCCTTTCGTACTTAATCGCCACGAGCCTCCTTAAAATATCGTCGCGCTCCGCTTTTTCTCCCAGCCTCAAGGAGATCATGGCGTCAAGATAATCTTTGGGAGTGCCCAGGCCGTAAATGCAGGAAACCGACGCCACCACGATCACGTCCTTGCGGGACAAAAGGGACATGGTGGCGGAATGCCGCAGTCGGTCTATCTCCTGGTTGATAGTTGATTCCTTTTCAATATAGGTGTCCGTGGTAGGCAAATAAGCTTCCGGCTGATAATAGTCGTAATAGGAAACAAAGTATTCGACTGCGTTATGCGGGAAGAACGAACGGAATTCCTGGCAGAGCTGGGCGGCAAGGGTTTTATTGTGGGATATGATCAGCGTCGGCTTCTGAACCTCTTCAATGACATTCGCCATGGTAAAAGTTTTTCCGGAACCGGTAACGCCTAAAAGGGTTTGAAAATCATATCCGGATTCCAAGCCCTGAACCAATTTCCCAATCGCCCCAGGTTGATCGCCGGCAGGTTTAAAGCTTGATTCGATCTTAAACTTTGGCATTAGAGGAATTATACCAATATTCATGAAATTAACAAAACTGTCTGGCGATAGATGTTTGAGGATAAAAATGACAGCTGTATTGGCAAATAGGCCGAATGAAGAAATATTTTATAGGCCCTTGTGGGGAGGGTTGAGAACAGCCTATAAACTCGCCCGCCTCACGGAACATCAAGGCAATCAATCATTAATATTAAGGCCGCAGAGGATCGCGACAATATTCCCGGAATCAAGGCGTTTGATGGATGCCATTGCCGAACGCGGCGGCCGAAAAATAACGCTCGATCCTAACTCTACGACCTGGGATATCTTTAAAAAACTCTATCTTCCGGCCCGCTTCGGGTCCGGATTTGCGTCTTCCTCTGAATTCGAGACCGATTACATTATAAATTATTTCAGAAATATCGAAGGGAAAGAAGATCCGGATCCGGGCCTGGAATCGTATATAAGAGAAATCGTTAAATTACGGACCAATTCGGGCAATGACACCTCCGCCTCGGTCATCGTGAACGGGGTGATCGATTTCCTAGGGGAAGTCAATGAAGAAGACCGGTTGGTCGGATTAAAAATCGGCGACGAAGTCAGGGTCACCTCCGCCTGGTTTAAAAAATTCCGGGGTGTTTATTCTTATTCTGAAACCCATAAAGCATTCAAAGACTTTATCAGGGATTACCATTATGGGTTTACCTTTCCCACCAGATTGGCAAACCTGACCGCCGTAATTGCCAATACGATCCTGGGGCGCACGGCCTTCAACCGCAAAATAGTGGAAGAAACCGAAAAGCTACAATGCGATACGATCTATTTTGATCCGCATTTCGGGACCGGTTTGCCGGAAATAGAATTAAAAATACCTTTTTCGCCTCAATCCCGCGCGTTGCGAATAATAGATATTGGCTGCGGAACCTCACGCGCCGGATCGGTCACCCTTAAATATTTAACGGAAACACTAAAAACCATTTTGGGCAGAACCTTCCGGATTAAATCCATGGGAATAGACATTAATTATCCGACACACGGACTATATCCGGTGTTTCGTAATGCTACTTTTTTATCTGATCACTACCGTCTCGATTCTAGATATTCTTTT
>JBAZPF010000068.1:0-6391 GCA_041648295.1 Candidatus Margulisiibacteriota bacterium
TAGGGGCTTGCCCCTAATTGGTTTTTTGCTCCACTTTTTTTCCACAAAAAAAGTGGAAAAGAAAAATCTTTATTAGAAACCCGGATTTACATCCTGGCGTAGCTGCGTTCAAGGTAATTATTGACATAATCGGCGACCGCGTCTTCAAGCGAAGTTAATTTTACCGGCAATCCGGTTTTCTTTAATTTGTTAAGATCGGCCTCGGTAAAATACTGGTATTTATCCTTTAGAATTTCCGGCATTTCGATATATTCTATGTTTGGCGGCATTTTTAAGGCGGAAAAAATCGCTCGCGCCAGGTCGTTCCAGCTGCGCGCCGATCCGGTGCCGAGATTGTATATTCCCTTAACTTTGGGATTGCGGTAAAACTCATACATCAAATTGACCGTGTCTTTAACATAGATAAAATCCCGTTTCTGCTCCCCGTCGCGATAATCTTTCCGGTAGGATTTAAAGAGGCGGAGCTTGCCGTCGTGTTTGATCTGCTCGTAACCTTTTAAGATCATGCTCCGCATATCGCCTTTATGATATTCATTCGGGCCAAAAACGTTAAAGTATTTCCAGCCGACCACTTTGTCCGTCAGCCCCTTATTCAGGAGCCAGAGATCAAAATTCTGTTTTGACTTTCCGTAAAGATTAAGCGGCTTGAGCGATGGAATGGCTGAATCTTCATCGGAATAGCCGTTTGAGCCGTCCCCATAAGTCGCGGCGGAACTGGCGTAATAAAATTGAATATTATTTTTTAACGACCATTCGGCCAGTTTTCTTGAATATTCAAAATTGTTTTCTTTTAAATAATTGGTATTTTGTTCCGTGGTGGAAGAACAGGCTCCGATATGAAAGACTGCTTTCACGGCGGGAGGGAATTTGCCTTCGGAAACCGATTTGATAAACTCGTCTTTATTAAGGTAATCGAGATAGGCTTTGCCGGCCAGGTTTTTCCATTCGCGGTCGGCTCCCGCCCGGTCAACGACAATTATCTCCTTTTCCCCTTCCTGGTTAAGTTTGGAGATAAAGCAGCTGCCGATAAAGCCGGCTCCGCCGGTAACGATGACGCTCATAGATGAATATCGTAAATGCGCGGGAGCAAATTGTCAAATCTAAAAGATACGAAAAAACAGTGAAATAAATATTTGTATTTAAAGATAAATAAATGTAAGCAGAATGGCTTATTGGAATCGATAGGGAGATGACAACAATGGAAGGCATATTAACTGGCAGGTTAAGAAGAATAGGCGCGGCATTTGTTTTGAGGGCGGCCGTGCTTGGCGGGGTTTCAGTTGCTTCGCTTTCTGTCCCTGGATGCGGTAGAAGCGAACCAGACATGAAAGCGGGTTATGAAAAACCTTATCTCGATCAGGATTTGAATCTAGCCCCGCTGGAGTTTAATTTAATGCCGGGAATTGAAATCAATAAGGGGATTAATTTCAATGATGCTGCATTAATAGGGAAAACCCCTTTCATAAATATAAAGACCAGTCATGACTTATTGAAAGGTGAATACGATGAGCCGCTTGAGAATTTAGCGAATAGCTGCAGATCTCTAAAATCGGTGTTTTTGAGCATTGACTCCGCGACAGGTGATCCGGACATGGAAGCAAAATCATACCGGTATGTGCGCGGCAAATTCATCAAAGCTTATGGAGCGGGCAACGCGACCTGGGCTTTTTCTACCTACGTTAATGACGGGAAACCTTACCTCCATTCATATCCGGGCGACAGCAACGTTGATTATGTGGTAATAAATGGCGATTTCCCCGCATCGTTTAATTCCGTTTTGAGGCAGGATAATTTGCCGAAAAAGCCAATGCTGATCCGCATAGACAGAAAAGATACGCCGGAGGAAAGGAAAAAAATGCGGGGCGAACTTTCGGAAATGGTGGCTGAATATTTGGTTGAAAAAAGATTTGGTTATAGATTCAATGGCCCCTTAAGGGAGCAAGAATTAGGTTCCGCAAAGAAACTGCTGTCTGAAAAGATCCAAAATAACGGAATGCTTGAAGGTTTGATCTTTCCCGGCAAGTTTGACGGCATTTCACTATGCGTTAAGATCTCTGACCGATTCGAACTGGATCTACCCGAATATCTGGTCGATCAGATCGTATCCAAGGCAAAGTATTCAGTAATCCCTCCTTATACGGTTTTCAAGCGCGCCAGCAGCACAGCGGCGCTGGACAGAGATTATTACACCGCCGTCTCGCAATTGGAGGATGTCGCGGCCAGATGCCCGGGATCCGATCTTGCAATGGCGGCATTTTTAAGGATTGGTGTCATCTATGAAGATTATCTCCATGATTACGATAATGCCATCCGGTACTATCAAATGGTCGCGGATTCAAGATCAATGACCGCATGGGCGGCAAATGCCCTTTTTGAGATTGGAAAGATTAGAGGGGAAAAATTATTTCAACGAGAAGAAGCAGTTGAAACATTAAGAACAGTTATTAATCAATTCCCTGAAAACAAGCATTATATTGAATGGGCAAAAAAGTACATTGAGCAATATGATAAGCCTGTCGATCCCGCAAAAATACTAAAATATTGCAAATTACGCAGTGCTGAAAATTGCCAGCATATTCTGGATTCAAATGTTGATGAAGAGCAGAAAGCCCTGGCTAATTTTTATCTGGGCAATATATATTTTAGTCGTCGAGATTATGTGAAAGCGCTGGAACAATATATAAAGTTCATAAACAGCGGTCAAAAGAAGGAAATCGCGGCAAATGCCTATTTTTATGCCGGGCGGTCATTAAAATACCTTGGCAGGGGCAAAGAGGCGATAAGATACCTGATCGAAGCAGAAAAAAGATTTGAGGATAAATTTGATCGAAGTGGTTATTATTTACTGCCCCATTTACCTTATCCGCCGATAATTAGGGGGTATAATTTGATATTTCCGGATCATGTTGTATTAACCAGAGCATATATTGATTATGAACTTGGAAGACTTTATTTCGCAGTCGAAAAAGATACTCAATCAGCCAGAAAGCATCTTCTGCGTGCAAAAGAAACAGCTTTCAACTATGGTCCCTTTCTTTATCTTATTGCCAATGCCTTTGCGTACGATCTAAAAGATAATGATCAGGCGCTCGAAATCTTCAATCGAATCAAGCAAATTGAACGGAACGATGAGCTGATTTTTCAGAGAGGGAATTTTTATGCCGCAGCGGGAAAGGATACAAGGCGGGCGCTGGATGATTTTTTAGAAATAATTCATGCTCCCAAACCTCAAGAAAAATTGGCACAGCAGGCTCACAACAGATTTGTACAGCGGGGACGGATCGCGGTAGGTTATCTATATTTAAATAAATTCAATGATTTTGAAAAAGCGAAGCTCATGTGGGAAGCCGTTGAAGAAGATTCAAGAGAGAGCGCGCTGGCAAAATTTATGATAGAGATAAATCAAAACAGCACGAAATATGAGATTGAAAAGGGAATACCGCTCACTACCGAGATTTCTACTGTAATCTATACGATAAAAGAAACAGGAGAAAAATATACGCTTGTTTTACTTCATGATCTGCCGGCAACTTATATAAAAGGAACGGTTAATTTGGGAAATTGGGTTTTACACGCCGAGTATGACGATGGGTTCGAAGTTGAATTTAATCCCCCGGAGATGACATTGCACGAGAATAATCTTATTTTATCGGCGATGAAAAAAATCCCCCCCGGCTTTTTTGAAAGAGCCAAGATAGTGATCTCGAATTTCTATCATCCCGCTGCTGCTGGGACGTATTCAGAAGAAACACAGAGTGTGGAACTTTTCCCGGAGGGAAGATCCATTACTACGCTGCAGCATGAACTCGTCCATTATTATGATTTGGGGCTGACAGGTAACTGGTTTGATCCCTTTGATCTGAGTGTTTTATTTAGAAGGATAAATTTTTATCAGATCGGACGTAATTTTAGGGTTGTTAGCAATGATTTTAGAGATTTTACTATAAAATATCTTTCTATTTCTCATCCCTTTGATCGTCCGCAAGAAGAATTTACGTATTTTGCAGGAGATCAATACTTGCCAGGTCGTAGGCTATATGTCAAAACCCAAATGGAGGCTGGCAACTATGAGCCGGCACTAAAATATCTATTTATGAGATATTTAACGCCTTTTGATGGGAGAGAATATGAAGTTGGGGACAATAATTCTTCCCTGGGGTTTGAAGAGGTTAGAGATAAGTTAAATAGGAGACAATTGAACGCTCCAAATTCCGCTTACACGTACAATCATGAATTGCTGAAGCAAATGATGAAAATGTGGCGGCACGAGGACGATTATACTTGCGAAAGCAAAGTGAGTTTTTTAGAGCCTATTCTACCGTAACTGATTTGGCCAAGTTCCTCGGCTGGTCCACATGGCATCCGCGTTTAACGGCTATATAATAAGCCAGTAATTGCAGAGGAATTACCGCCAGGATGGGGGATAGGGCTTCGGTGGTGTGGGGAATGTAGACCGCGGCATCCGCTTTTTCCGCTATGACCTCATCGCCTTCGGCGGCGACCGCTATAACCATCCCTCCGCGCGCTTTTACTTCTTCAATATTACCCAATATCTTGTCATATCTGCGGCCGGCCAGCGCCAGTATCACAACCGGCATATTCTTGTCTATCAATGCGATCGGGCCATGCTTCATTTCCGCCGCCGGATAACCTTCCGCGTGAATATACGATATTTCTTTAAGCTTTAACGCGCCTTCAAGCGCGATCGGGAACCCTTTTCCTCTTCCCAGGAACAGGGCATTGTTGCTTTTATGAAATTTCTGGGCTATCTCTTCAATTTCTTTCTCTTGTAAAAGAAGCCGCTCGATCTTGTCTGGGATCACGATCAGATCGGCGATCATTTTCTGGGATTCCATCTTGCTTATCGTTCCCCGCTTTTTGGCAAGCCACAATGAAAAAAGATAAATGATCGTAAGCTGGGTGGTAAAGGCTTTGGTCGAAGCTACTCCTATTTCCGGGCCGGCATAAGTATAGATAACGCCGTGCGACTCGCGCGCGATGGTTGAGCCCACCACATTGCAGATGGAGATGACTTTTGCTCCCTGTGCCTTCGCTTCCCACACCGCGCCAAGCGTGTCCGCCGTTTCACCGGACTGCGTTATGGCGATAACCAGGGTGTTTTCATCAACGATCGGGTGGCGGTACCTGAATTCGGCGGCATATTCAACCTCCGCCGGGATCTTTACAAATTGCTCGATCAGATATTCTCCTATCAGACCGGCATGCCAGCTGGTGCCGCAGGCGGAAAAAACTACACGGTTGATTTGCCTGGCTTCTTCTTCCGTAAAATTAAGCTCGTCAAAGTGGATATATGATTCGTCCACTTTTACCCTGCCGGCAATGGTGTCACGTATGGCCTTGGGTTGTTCGTGGATCTCCTTGAGCATAAAATGGGCATAGCCGCCTTTTTCCGCCGATTCCGGGTCCCAGGAGATAAGCGTGATCTTATTGCTGACCGGTTTGCCTTTGATCGTTTCGATCTTGATCCCGTCTTCGGTTATGGTGGCGATCTCAAAATCATTAAGATAGATCACCTGGCTGGTATATTTTAACAGCGCTGGGATATCGGACGAAATAAAAGTTTCCCCTTCTTGAACGCCCAGCACCAGCGGACTGCCGCGGCGGGCGGCAACGATCTTTCCCGGCTGGCTTTCATTTAATACCGCGATCGCATAGCTTCCTTCTATTTCATTTAATGAAAGCCTTACTGCTTCTTCAAGGGGGAGGTTCGGCTGGGAATGTTTTTCAATGAGATGGGCAAGCACTTCCGTATCGGTCGTTGATTTGAATTTGTGGCCCTCGTCCGAAAGTTTGCGCCGCAGAGTAAGGTAGTTTTCAATAATGCCGTTGTGGACGACCACGATCCGGTCATGGCAATCGGAGTGGGGGTGGCTGTTCTCGTTGGAAGGGCGGCCATGGGTCGCCCAGCGGGTGTGCGCGATCCCAATAGACCCGCCGATCGGGCGCTCGGAAAGTTCTTTTTCAAGCTCGGAAATCTTTCCGACGCACTTAACGATAAAAAGACGACCCTTGTCTATGGTGGCTACGCCGGCGGAATCATATCCCCGGTATTCGAGCTTTCTTAGCCCTTCAACAAGGAAGGGGACGGCTTCCTTACTGCCTATGTATCCAAATATCCCGCACACGGGTTATTTTCCCTGCTGGATGATCGCTTCCATTTCTCTTTTGGCCAGGTCCAGCTGTTTTGCGATCTCGGCCTTTTCCAATTTGTCTTTTGACCCGGTCACATAATCCCAAAGTATGCCAAATCTTCTTGTGAGTATAGGTTCTAGTATTCCCCAGTAGGATACGCAGGGATAGGTTTTGCCGTATTTAATTGCTTCCCTGAACACTTTTCTGGCCGGATCAACGGAGAAATAAGGTTCGTTGA
>JBAZPF010000069.1:0-6362 GCA_041648295.1 Candidatus Margulisiibacteriota bacterium
GCCGATCTTATCTGAATTAAAAAAAGCTTTAACCGCGGTCTGCTGGTTATTTTGCGTGATCGGTCCGGCCGTGCTGGTCGAATAGTCTTTCATCAAAAGACCGTGTCCCCAGGTCAGATTATCAAGAACTCCGTAACGCAAGCCTTTCTGGCCGTCATTATATTCCGCGTACCGGAAAACGATAGAATCAAACCCTTCCGGTTTCTGGCCTCCAAACGGCAGATAACCATCAAATCCCATAGACCATGGGCCCAAACGAATATCGGGATGCCATGCCGCTACCCCTATTTCAGCGGAACCGGCTTTTATATAACCGAGACTTATGCCGTTTGATAGGAATCCCTGGTCTGCGAAAGCGGTGCAAGCCAGTAAGAGAGTAATAAGGAGTGCAAAACGAGTAATCCCTCGACTTCGCTCGGGATAAATACGTAATTTCATTATTATTTCCTAGTGCCTAAAATGACGCCTGCCGGTGAACACCATCGCGATCCCATGCTCATTGGCCCCATTGATCGATTCCTGGTCTCTGACGCTGCCTCCGGGCTGAATAATGGCCGTTATGCCCAGCTTGGCGGCAAGATCAACATTGTCGCGGAACGGGAAAAAGGCGTCCGACGCCATGACCGCGCCTTTAACTTTTGGTCCGGCTTTTTTGGCCGCGATCTCGGTTGAATCGATCCTGCTCATTTGCCCTGCGCCGACGCCGACAGTTGCCCCGTCTTTAACGAATATTATGGCGTTGCTTTTGACCCATTTGGCAATACCCCAGGCAAAGAACAGATCATCCATCTGTCCAAGGGTCGGCTCCTTATTTGTGACCGTCTTTATTTCGTTAATGCCAAGCTGGGCGATGTCAGCATCCTGGACCAGAAACCCGCCAGAAACTCGCTTATAATCAAGCACGGCATGCTTAACTCCCATCAGAGGCAGCTGCATGATCCTCAAATTCTTTTTCTGCTTTAGCAGGTCCAAAGCTTCGCGTGAATACAACGGTGCGATTATCGCTTCCACAAATAAACTGCCGATCGCCTTTGCCATATCCTCATCCACTTCACGATTAGCGGCAATGATTCCCCCGAATGCGGAAACCTTATCGCATTCATAAGCTTTTTTATAAGCCTCGGTTATGGTAGCCGCTTTTGCCGTTCCGCAGGGGTTATTGTGCTTTATTATCGATACGCACGGGTCGGCAAAATAATTGACGATATTCCAGGCGGAATCGATATCAACGATATTATTGAACGAAAGCTCTTTGCCGTGAAGCTGTTTGGCGTCGACGATCATTCCCTTGCCGACCGACGCTTTGCCTTTTTCCTTGTAGAACGCGGCCTGCTGATGAGGATTCTCCCCGTATCGAAGGTCCTGGATCTTTTGCATGCTGATATCCAGCTGATTGGCAAACCTGACCTCGCTTTCAAACTTACCGGCCAGATAATTGCTGATCGCGGTATCGTACAACTTGGTGTGGCGGAATGCCTTTAAGGCCAGCTTTTGTCTGGTTTCGATCGTGGTCTTTCCGCCGTTTTCTTTAAGTTCTTTTAAGATTAGTGAATAATCAGCCGGATCGGTGATAATCGCGACATCCTTAAAATTCTTTGCCGAGGCGCGTACCATGGCCGGACCGCCGATATCGATCTGCTCTACCGCGTCTTCCAGCTTGCACTTTGGCTTGGCGATCGTTGCTTCAAAGGGATAAAGGTTGCAGACCACGATATCGATTGGACGGATTTTGAACTTTTTCATGTCCGCAATATGGTCGGCCAGGCTCCGGTTGGCCAAAATGCCTCCGTGAATGATGGGATGCAGTGTTTTTACCCTCCCGCCAAGCATTGACGGGTACTTGGTCAATTCCGAGACTTCGGTTACTCTAACGCCTGATTTTTTAAGCGCTTTTGCCGTCCCGCCGGACGAAACAATATCAAATCCCATCTTTTTTAACGCCCTGGCGAACGGCGCCAGCCCCTTTTTATTTGACACGCTTAGCAATGCTAACGGCTTCTGATTCTTCATACGATTTTCACTTTTCTCCCTTCTATTTTTACTTTCCCTTCCGCGATCAATTTGACCGCCTGGGGATATATTTTGTGTTCCTGCTCCAGTATCCTCGCGGAAAGCGTTTCCTCTGTGTCATTCTCAAGCACCGACACCGCCGCCTGCATTATGATCGGACCGGTATCGCAACCCTCGTCGACAAAATGCACGGTCGCACCCGAAACTTTCACTCCATGGTCAAGCGCTTGTTTCTGGGCATGGAGGCCTGGGAATGACGGCAGCAAGGCTGGATGGATATTAACAAGCTTGCCCTGATAATGCTCCAACAGCACTTCTCCAACGATCCTCATATAACCGGCCAGGCAAACCAGTCCAATATTATGCTTTTTAAAAGTTTTAACAATTTCCAGTTCGTAGGTGTTTTTGTCTTTATATTTTTTGGGATCGATGTGGATAGCTTCGATCTTATGCGCTTTTGCCCTTTCGAGGCCATATGCGCCGGCTTTATCAGAAATAACCACCGCTATCTTGCCTGGTATCATCCCGCTTTCACAAGCATCAATAAGCGCCTGCAAGTTTGATCCGCGTCCCGATATTAAAACGCCTATATTTACCATATATTTAATTCTAGCATAAATAATTCTTAATAATATTCATCAATTTCCGGTTAAGGGCAAAGTGTTCAGTGGCAAATATGTCATACACTTTTTGCGGGTCTTCTTTGAGTTTTAAGGGGATATTGTCCATCCCAGGATGCTCCGATCCCAGGCCTATGATATCGGACTGATCAAAAAGCTGGAACAAACCATCAGGATATTTCATTCCGCCGACGGATTTATAAGTCCAGTAAGTCCAATGAAAGCGGTTCTGCTTGAATATTTGCAAAATATCCCGGACCCAGTCATATTCCTTTTTGCAGTGCGGACATCTTGAAGCAATACCGAATTCACCTACATAGATAGGCACTCCATATTTTGTATATTTCTTTAAATATTTTGCGATCCTGGCTTTGTTCCATTGGACATCCCCTATCCTTCCCGGATAAGTCAGGTTTGAGACCTGGTTAAAGACGAATTTGGTCGGCTCATAAAAGTGGATGCTTATGGCCACATTTTCCGATAATATTTCGGGGATAAAATCAACTTGCTGCGCCCACATGTTCCCCTCAAGGAATATGATATGCCGATCGTCATTTTTTCTTATAACATCAATGACATCTTTATATGCCTGTTTCAACAGATCGATTTTGTCCGTAACCGGTTCGTTTATTACATCATATCCGGCAATATATTCATTATCTTTAAAAGCATCGGACAATCGTTTCCATAGCATTAAATAATGCTTTCTATAAGTTTCATCCTCAAAGAAAAGCGCTTTGCCGTCGCTGTCCGAATGCCAGTCCTCGTTCTGCGCACCCGGGACAGCGTGCATGTCGAGGATCACATATACTTTCCGGGCCGTGAACCATAAAACGGCTTTTTTCAGGAATTCAAACCCTCCGGGCTCTTCCAACAACCGGTAATTAAACGGCAATCTAATACAATTGAAACCAAGTTTTTTGATGATCTCGGCGTCTTTTTCGGTAACAAATCTTTTTTGGAACTCTTCCACGAACCCGGGAGCCATTTGCCTAAATGTATGCTCGGCGATATTCCTCCCGCCCAGCATGTATCCCTCGATCATCAGCCAGCCGCCTATGCTAATACCAGTAAGGCGGACCTTTTGGCCCGCCTTATCAATAATGTTCCTTCCTTCAACCCTAAGCATCAATTTATCTCAACCTGTTGCTTTCCTTTATCTATTTCACCGATCTTATAGGCTTTTTCTTCCAGGTCCTCTAACACCTTGAGCGTCGGATCGACGTCTTTTTTTGAGACAACTACAACCATTCCGATCCCCATATTGAACGATTTAAACATTTCGTCTTTTCCGATTCGGCCGTAGAGCTGCAGCAGTCCGAATATCGTCTGCGATTTCCAGGAAAAACGGTCAAGTACCGCTTTGCATCCTTTGGGCAGAAGACGAGCTACATTCTCCGGCAGTCCGCCGCCGGTGATATGGGCGATACCTTTGACTTTGACCTTTTTTATCAGGCCTAGGATTGATTTAGAATAAATTTTTGTAGGTGTCAACAACACTTCACCGATCGGCTTGTCGAGGCCTTTTAAATGCTCATGTACGGAATGTCCCCCATCCGTAAAGAAAACCTTGCGTGCCAGTGTATAGCCATTGCTGTGCAGGCCGGAAGAAGCCAGGCCGATTATCACGTCGCCCGGCTTTACGGTTGACCCGTCAATTATCTTTTTCTTTTCAACCAACCCGACCGCAAACCCGGCCAGATCGTATTCATCCTTGGCGTACATGTCCGAAAGCTCCGCCGTCTCTCCTCCGATCAAAGCGCAGCCGGCCATTTTGCATCCCTTAGCCACCCCGATAAGTATTTGCTCTATAAGGTCGGGTTCGACCTTATGACAGCCGATATAATCAAGAAAAAATAGCGGCCGGGCTCCGCAGGCGACCACATCGTCAACATTCATGGCGACCAGGTCGATGCCGATGGTATCATGTTTATTCATCATGAATGCCAGCTTGAGCTTGGTGCCCACCCCATCCGCCCCGGAAACCAGGACATTCTTTTTATCGATGGCAAAACAGCCGCCGAAGAAACCGATATCAGAAGCCACACCAGGAATAAAGGTTGAGCGGGCAAGTTTTTTTACCCGTTTAACAACCTCGTATCCGGCATCTATGTCAACGCCGGAATCTTTATAAGTGGTCATCTGGCGCTCTCCGCTGTCGCCTGGCCGTAATAAACGTCTCCGCCCCTCAAGACTATAAAGAACCTGCATTCTTGATTGGTACAAGCCCATGCCTTATAGCGGATCGCGACGGAATTATTGGAAAAATCTGAAAGCGGAACCAGGTCTCCCTTTCCGCATTTCTGGCACTTTGGAAAACCTCCGCAACATTCGTCTGACATGATCACACCTCCTTAAAGAACAATTTTAAACTTTCAAGTTTTTCGGGTATCTTTACCGGATAATCATCATTAAAACAGGCCATGCACAATGATTTTTCAGGCAAGGCGATCGATTTGATCAAACTCTTCAGCGAGAGATAGCCCAGGGAATCAGCATCAATGTACTTGCAGATCCCTTCCAGGCTCAAATTCGCGGCGATCAGTTCGGCGCGCGTGGCGGTATCGATCCCGTAAAAGCACGGACAAATTATTTTAGGTGATGATACTCTCATATGCACTTCTCTGGCCCCGGCTTCTTTGATGATCTTGACTATCTGGCGCGAGGTCGTTCCCCTGACGATAGAATCGTCAATGACTACCACTTTTTTGCCCCGCACCGCGTCACGGATCGGGTTAAGTTTTAGCTTTACGCCCAGGTCCCGTATTTCCTGGCTGGGCTGAATGAACGTCCTTCCCACATACCGGTTCTTTATCAATCCTTCACCGTAAGGGATACCGCTTTCCTGGGCAAAACCGATCGCCGCCGGGACCCCCGATTCCGGCACCGGAATGATCACATCAGCTTTTATCGGATGTTCCTTGGCCAGATATTTTCCCATGGTAACACGCACATCGTAGAGCGTGCGGCTGCGGATAATGCTGTCCGGACGGGCAAAATAAATGTATTCAAACACGCAGAGAGCTTCCCTCGCTCCCTTTGACCAGGTGCGGCTGCTCATGCCGTTCTTGTCAATGATTATCAATTCCCCATTGCTGACCTCGCGCAGGAATTCGGCTCCGATAATATCGAGTCCGCAGGTTTCAGAAGAAACAAAATACGCGTTATCGCTCCTTCCTACGCACAGAGGCCTAATGCCGTTCTCATCTTTAAGCGCAAATAGCTTATTGGCGGTCATGATCACGATCGAAAAAGCCCCTCTTAACCGGTCCAGAGTTTCCAGAAGAGCGTCCTCAAAATTGGATTTTTTTGATGTGGCGATCAGGGCGGCGATTATCTCGGAATCGGAAGTGCCGACAAAACTTATTCCGGTTGCCTTTAGTTCTCCCCTCAATTCTTCCGTATTTATGAGATTGCCGTTGTGGGCGAGCGCGACCGGGCCAAATTTTGTATCCAGCACGATCGGCTGGGCGTTTTCAATTACGCTGCTGCCGGTGGTCGAATAGCGTACATGCCCAATCGCGATCGATCCATGTAGCCCTTTGAGGTTTTCTTCGTTAAAGACCTGGTTGCACAGCCCCATGCCTTTATGGGATTTTATATCTTTAAAGTCCGAAACGGCGATGCCGGCTGATTCCTGGCCCCGGTGCTGGAGGGCAAATAATCCAAAGTAAACCTCTTTGGCCAGGTTGTCCCCTTTAAAAGAATAGATTCCGAACACTCCGCAGGCTT
>JBAZPF010000070.1:0-6320 GCA_041648295.1 Candidatus Margulisiibacteriota bacterium
CATGTCAACCTGTCCCGAAGTCATACTTGCCAATGAACTTGGTATACCCTACCAGACCATCGCCATGTCAACTGATTATGACTGCTGGAAGGAAAACGAAGAGCCGGTCACTTATGAAATGGTCATGAAAATCATGGGACAAAATGCTGAAAAGGTTAAAAAATTGTTATTGAAGGTAATTCCAAAAATATAATATGCCAATCAAATCAAGGATCAGGACCATTCCCCATTGGCCGAAAAAAGGGATAATGTTCAGGGATATAACCACCCTTCTAAAAGACCCGATCGGATTAAAATTCTGCCTGGATGACTTTATCACAAGATACAAGGACAAAGATATTGACATTATCGTGGGGATTGACTCAAGGGGGTTTATCATTGGCGGAGCGCTGGCTTTTGCTCTGGGAAAAGGATTTGTTCCGGTAAGAAAAAAAGGCAAACTGCCGGCCGAAACCGAAAAAGAAGAATACGAGCTCGAATACGGGAAAGATACCATAGAGATACATAAAGATGCCATTGAAGCGGGCCAGAAAGTAGTTATAATCGATGATCTGATCGCCACCGGCGGCACCGCTTTGGCGGCCACAAAGCTGGTTAAAAAACTTAAAGGCAACATTCTTGAATTGGCATTCATTGTGGACCTTCCCGATCTTGGCGGCAGGAAGAAATTAGAGAACGCCGGATTTGCCGTCTACGCTCAAGCCTCATTTGAAGGCGAATGAAAGCGTGTTAGTAAACCATCGGCATTATAGAACGGTTTGGATCAAAGGGCCGATTGTTTATCTGATAGATCAAAACCTCCTTCCCTTTAAATTCAAGATCATAAAATCCCGGAATTATCTTGAAACCTGCGCCGCGATAAAGGACATGTCCGTGCGCGGGGCCGGAGCGATCGGGACCGCGGCCGGGTTTGCCATGGCACAAGCCTTTTTGTCCGGCAGCAATGCCGCTAAAGCCAAAAAAGAGATCGAAGCAACCCGTCCAACCGCTCAAAACTTGTTTTATGCCGTTAATCGCGTATTTAAATCGGCCGATCCTGTTACCGAAGCGCAAAAGATCGCTGATGAAGATGTTGAAAGCTGTAAAAAGATAGGGCTCTTCGGCAGTAAAGCGCTGATCAAATATAAGAATTTTTTATCGCATTGCAACGCCGGCTGGCTGGCCTTTACCGATTTTGGCACCGCGCTGTCCCCTCTTTATCAATTAAAAAGAAATGGGAAGAAAATATTTGTTTATGTAAGCGAAACGCGCCCCCGTGGCCAAGGAGCAAGATTGACGGCCTGGGAGCTTAAAAATGAGAATGTGCCCCATACGATCATAGCGGACGGCGCTTCGGCCTTCCTAATGCGGCTTGGCAAAATTGACGCGGTAATCGTCGGCGCGGACCGGATAGCTGAAAACGGGGATGTAGCGAATAAGATCGGCACATTGGAAAAGGCCGTTATCGCCAAAAAATTCGACGTGCCATTTTATGTCACGGCTCCGACTTCTACAATCGATCTAAACTGCAAAAAGGGATCTGATATTCCCATCGAGTATCGGAACGCAGAAGAGGTCCTTTATCAATCCGGCCCCGCAAAGTCGGGAAAGATCGTAAGAGTTCGCGTTTCATCCCCTGGATCCGGCGCCCTAAATCCAGCTTTTGACGTAACTCCGGCAGAATACATAAGCGGAATAATAACTGAAAAAGGTCTAATTAAACCAAATAAATACTCAATAAGAAAGGTCGCAGATTAAATTATATTGCCCGGCGAGCGGTCTCAACATCATCCAATTCCACCCTTTTCCCGTTAAAATCCTGGTACTTCTCATGTCCCCTGCCGGCTAAAACCACGACATCGCCCTTTTGAGCCATTTTAACCGCATTTTCTATTGCTTCTTTTCTTTCATCATAATGCGTAACGCGTAATGCGTAATGCGGAGGAATACCGGAAATTATTTCCTTTATTATCTTTTTTGGTTCTTCAGTATGGGGATCGTCCGTGGTCACAATCACCTGATCCGCTAATTCAGCGGCGATTTTGCCCATGATCGGCCTCTTTCCCTTGTCCCGGTCGCCGGGACAGCCGAAAACCAGAATGATTTTTCCTTTTACGAGCGGTTTAATATTTTCCAGAAGTTTTTGAAGCCCGTCCGGAGTATGGGCAAAATCAACGATCACGGAAAACCCCTTCTTCGACACAATGCGTTCCAGTCTTCCGGGAATATTCGTATTTTCTATTCCTTTTTTGATATTGTTCCGGTCAATATGCAGCGCCAGCCCGCAGTGGAAAGCGGCCAGGATATTATAGATATTATATACGCCGATATACGGCGTTCTTATTTCGGTCGAATCAAGCCTCAACCGCATGCGGTCAAAACGGATGTCGTACTCCTTGAGCTTCAGGTCAACCCCGCTCCTCAACTCGTGTTTTATGTCTTTCATGCCGTAAAAAATAACTTCGCCCTCAACTTCTTCAATTATCCTTTTGCCGTAGGGATCGTCGATATTCACGATCGCCGCGCCATCGGGCTTTAACATTTTGAACAATTTAACTTTTGAGGCAAAATACTCTTCCATATTCTTGTGATAATCAAGATGCTCATGGGTAAGGTTTGTGAATATCGCGATATCAAAGTCCAAACCGTGGCCCCTTTCCTGCGCCAGAGCATGGGAAGAGACCTCCATGACCACATGAGTGACGCCCTCGTTAACCATTTTTGCCAGTAACCCCTGAAGCTCAAGCGATTCGGGCGTGGTCATGTTCGAGGGTATCACCCGGCCAGCAATCCTGGTTTCAACGGTCCCGATCATGCCGACTTTAAATCCCGCTTCTCTCAAGATGGATTCTATAAAATAAGCGATCGTGGTCTTTCCGTTGGTCCCGGTAATACCGATGATCTTTAATTTTTTCGACGGATAACCGTAAAATTTAGAGGAAAGCTCCGCCAGGGCTTTTCGGGCGTTTTTTACGATAACCTTCTCGACATTTTGAGGTAATGAAAAATCCTTTTCCGCGACCACGCAGGAAGCGCCGTTCTCTATGGCCTTGGGGATAAAATCATACCCGTCAAACTTCAAGCCCGGGATCGCTACAAAAACATCACCCGGCTTTACTTTGCGGGAATCGTAAACAATGCTCAACGCTTCTTGTACCACTCGGAGTAGAACTCGTTAAATTCTTTCTGTTTCTCCTTGATCTTTTTCCACCAATCGGGATTATTTGAATACCAGGCAACGGTCTTGCGAAGAGCGAGATCAAACGCGTTTTTAGGCTGCCAGCCAAGTTCATTTTTTATCTTTGAGCAGTCAATCGAGTAGCGGCGGTCATGCCCGGGCCGGTCTTTAACATATTCGATCACCGATTCAGACAGTTTAAGCTCGGACAGTATGAACTTTACGATCTCAATGTTTTGCCTTTCATTCCCTCCGCCGATATTGTATACCTCGCCTTCTTTTCCTTTTTGCAAAACCAGATCGATCCCTTCACAATTATCTTCAACATACAGCCAGTCTCGGACATTTTTCCCGTCGCCGTAAAGCGGAAGCTTTTTATCCGTCAGAGCATTGGTAACAAAAAGCGAGATAAGCTTTTCTGGATATTGGTACGGGCCGAAATTATTTGATGATCTGGTGATGACCACCGGCAAACCATAGGTTTTCCTGTATGCCAGGACCAATAGATCACCGCCGGCTTTACTGGCGGCGTAGGGGCTGTTCGGCAACAGAGCGCTTTTTTCATTGAACGATCCGCTCTCTATACTCCCGTAAACCTCATCGGTTGAGATATGGAGAAATCTCTTGATATTATGCTTTTTAACCGCCTCAAGAAGGATGTAAGTCCCGTAAACATCGGTATTGACGAACGATCCGGCGGAAACGATCGAGCGGTCAACATGAGATTCGGCGGCAAAATTGACAACAACATCTACTCCCGCGATAGCTTTATCTACCGCTCTAGGATCACAGATGTCGCCTTTTATAAAACTATATCTTTTATCTTTTTCGATATCAGAAAGATTTTCAAGGTTTCCCGCATAGGTAAGCTTGTCAAAATTAACGACCTGGTACTCCGGATGGGATTTTAAAATAAAATGGATAAAATTGCTGCCGATGAATCCGGCGCCGCCGGTGACCAGGATCTTCATAATTTGATCTTCCCTTCCACCATCAGAGTCGCCCGTTCAATAGATTCAAAAGTCCCCGCATCCGACCACCAGCCGCTCATTATGTCATACTCAAGCGATTTGTTCCTTAAATAGGCGTTGTTCACGTCAGAGATCTCCAGTTCCCCTCTGGCAGAAGGTTTTAAACCTTTAATGACATCAAATACGCTATGATCGTAAAAATAGATGCCCACCACCGCAAACCGGCTCTTCGGCTTTTTAGGTTTCTCTTCGATCCCTTTGATCTTGTTGTTCTTTATTTCAACCACGCCAAATCTATGCGGGTCGGAAACCTCTTTTATCAATACCCTGGCGCCTTTTTTCTGTTTGCTGAAATTCGCGATAAAGGGCTTAAGCTTATCCTCAAAAATATTATCGCCGAGAATAACGACCATTTTATCGTTGCCTACGAACTCTTTCGCCAGCAATAATGCCTGCGCGATCCCGCCGGCTTCATCCTGCACTTTATAGGTAAATCTGCATTTAAAGTCTTTGCCGGAGCCCAAGAGATTTACGATATCGCCCATATGCTCAATTCCGGTCACGATCAGGATATCCTCTATTCCGGCTTCGGTAAGCTTTTTGATCGGGTGATAGATCATGGGCACATGACCTACCGGCAAAAGATGTTTGTTCGTAACTTTAGTTAAAGGATGCAATCTGGACCCGGTCCCGCCCGCTAATATCACGCCCTTCATTTTTTTACCGCCTTTTTCTGTTCAATAATAAGTTTTTCAATGCCGTCCCTAGCCTTATCGATCAATTTATCCATTTCTTCTCTGGTGAACGGTTTGCCCTCCGCCGTCCCCTGAACCTCCACCAATCCGCCAGATTCGGTCATGACCACATTCATGTCCACATCGGCGCTTGAATCTTCGGCATAATTAAGGTCAACCACAGGATGCCCCTCGACCATGCCCACGGAAATTGCGGCCAGATATTCCTTAATCGGACTTTTAGATATCTTTTTATCTTTGATGAGTTTTTGAACAGCATCATATAAAGCCACAAAACAACCGGTGATCGCGGCCGTTCTGGTGCCGCCGTCCGCCTGGATCACGTCGGCATCGAGAGTAATAGACCTTTCTCCAAGTAAAGAAAGATCAACCACCGCTCTCAAGGAACGGCCGATCAATCGCTGGATCTCATGAGTTCGTCCGCGGACCTTGTATGTTTCTCTTGAAGAGCGCTGATTGGTTGCCCGGGGAAGCATGGAATACTCCGCCGTAACCCAGCCTTCGCCGGAATTTCTCTTGTGAGGAGGGACGCTTTCGTCAACGGAAGCGGTGCAGATAACTTTGGTATCGCCAAATTCTATCAGCACCGAACCTTCGGCATGTTTTGTAAAGCCTCTGGTTATTTTTATCGGCCTTAGCTCATCAGGCTTGCGCTTATCAACTCTCTGCATCTTCAACCTTTCCCTGCACCGTTTTTACCAGCCGGTCGCGGCCGGCCTTAATTGTCCTGAGCA
Source organism: Candidatus Margulisiibacteriota bacterium (assembly GCA_041648295.1). Lineage (GTDB taxonomy): Bacteria > Margulisbacteria > WOR-1 > XYC2-FULL-46-14 > WPAF01 > JBAZPF01. Next base: position 5,618 of record JBAZPF010000070.1, read on the forward strand.
CCCGGGAAGTGGAAAGCTCGAGGTTTGATAAAACTTCGTCGGCGTATTTGTCGGCGCCTTCCCGAATTTCTTTAGCAAGCAAGTATGCCTGTTGGACTATTTCGGTGGCTTTCCCTTTATCGGTTTCAGGAAGCGCCTCCGCGGGGGCCATGGAGATTTCGACTTTTCTCTCCACTTTCTCCGTCTTCTGGAATTCATCCCCGCCCTGCAGCACCAGGCGGATCTTGTCTATTATCTTTAGCACCTGCTCTTCATTCACCATTACTTTTTTTGTCAGCGGAAACTTAAATCCGTCAAGGATCACCGATTCCAAAGTATCCAGAAGACCTAATACTTTCATTTTCCCTTCAACTCCTTTATTACATTGGGCGGCACCATTCCGGAAACCGGGCCTCCCAGTTTAGCGATCTGCCTTACCATGCTTGAGCTCAAGTACGCGTACTTATAGTCCGTCATAAAAAAGATCGTTTCTATCTGCGGGCACATTTTGCGGTTCGTCAACGCCATCTGGAACTCATATTCAAAATCGGATACCGCGCGCAGTCCCCTGATAATGGCGTTGGCTTTTTTCTTTTTTGCGTAATCGATTAAAAGGCCCGAAAAACTTTCTACCGCAACATTTTTTAAATGCCGGGTGGCGCCTTTTAGCATTTTTATTCGATCCTCAAAGCTGAAACTAGCCTCTTTTTCCGGATTTTTTATG
>JBAZPF010000071.1:0-6203 GCA_041648295.1 Candidatus Margulisiibacteriota bacterium
TGAGAGAAGATCGACCATATTTGTCCGCAGTTTGACCTTTTCATTCAACGGATCTTTTGCGGCCTCGGCAAATAAAGATTTATTATCTTCGATCAATGCCCTGCCTTTATCCGTTCCAATTTCCGCGACATACCCGTCCCCAAGAGGAGTAAGATTGATATCAAACATTTTTACGGAATACGGTTTTCCGTTCATCATGGTGCAGAAACAAGTCTTGCCGCAATCGGTGCAGTCCGCTCCGATTATCGTCAGATTCGCCCTGTTGTTCACATAAAAACCGTCTTTTATATCGCCTTCAGCGTAAACGGAATCTAAAACTTCGATCGCTTCTATATCACAGCCGCGCGCGCCAAAAAAGATTATCTTTTCCGGTTTTGGGTCGACGTCTTCGCCAAAGTAATTCGACACCTTCTCGATCAATTTAAATATGTATGACTTGAAAGGCTCGACCGTGCGATAGCCGTAAAGATTGATGTCTTTAATTTTTTCGGCGGTTATCTCTTCGATTATATTCTTGTTCTCAAATTTTATCGGGGCGATAACCTTCGCCTCGTTCAGTAGTTGCGCTACGAATTTCTGGAGGTTGTCGTTTGTTATAAAATATTCTTTATTTGCCATGTTTTATCAACAATTATTTATATTATAAATCAATTTGGGCTTCTTATCAAATGCTGAGATCCGCAGGCTAATGTGATAAGAATGTGAAATTTCATAGGCCAGCATTCGAAGACATAATAGTTGGGTCAGATCGGAGGGACTATATATGAATGGCGCTTCCAGGACAGGGCAAATAGGCGGGATCTCGGACCGGGGATCCTCTCCGCGGCTTTACCAGGCTAGGATCGCAAATATCCTTCAAAGAGAAGGAAGCACGACATTTATAGCTACCCTTGTTAATCCCCCAACCTACTTCAGGCCCAGCCAGTGTACCAGCTCACTTTCAGGCCAATTAACCGGTTTAAAGATCAATGATATTGTCAGCGTAAGTATCAATCCAACCGGTTCGTTTTTGTTCCAGGGAGTTGTCAAGAAAAATGAACCACTTCCACTGCAAAGCGCAGCTGCATCACAGGAAGCAACTCCGGCTGCGGCAACCCCAAAACTGACGACACCAGCTGAACTTTTATCAGAGGGAGGCCGGTTAAGAAAACAGGTTAACCGCAATCTTGGGCACTTATCTGATGAATTAAAAAGTCAGATAGAAAAATGGATCACAAACACCCAGAAAGCGATCCCCACTTATCAGGCGGAGCTTGGCTCGGACAAATGGACAAAAAAATTGATCGATCAGCAGGTAACGTTAGTCGGCCTAATCGAAGTTTTGAATATACTGCAGGTTAAACTTGGTATAACGCCAACCAGGATCGATCTTCCCTGTTATATTGCTGTCGAGCCGACACCTAAACCGCAACCAAGAGCTGTCCCTGTGGATCGTAAACCAGCTTCAGCCCCCAAACCAGACATCTCCCCCCGATCAATAGCGGTAAGACGTGGGGAATGCAGTTTACCGTGGCAGGCATTCTCGGTAAATTTGTTGAAGTCTATGGAGAAGAAGCAGATCAATTTCTTCCCAATCAGCTGTCGCACTCATCTCTATTGGACTATGGCAATTTTGTTTATACAGGAATAACCATTCTGGGCTATGAACGCCCCTTAAAGGTCTATTGCACCAAAGAATTTCTTGAAAACGCCGCTCCTTTATTATTAAAAGCTATTGCTGAAGGCCAAATATTTCATCACAACGACTCGTTTTATTTCGGTCTTGAAGAGGAGTTTATTTTCGGTAATAGATGCTTTGGCTGCTATTCCCCTCAAGGGGTTATGCACTCTGATCTATTTAAAACGCAACACCAGGCTCACGGAAACGGTTTTCCATTCCGTTTAACCATCGAAGGGTTCTCGAAAGAATGGACAGTCAGAGATTTAATTCGCGCCATGGCGCAAAGATCATTGCGGGCGGTTGGAGTTGAAAAAGCAGAGGTAGTCCCAACCGAACCAGCCAAACCGGAACGCCCAACAATTTGCCAAACAGATCGTGACCTTATATCAGTTATCAGCACGATCCGCAGTGTTAACTGGGAATTTGAAAACGGTGATATCAACCGAAATGAAGCCGTCGAACAAATCGCCATATTTAACAACTCAAGCGTGACATCATGGCTGGATTATCTTGATAGTGATCCAAAACATTTAGTGAGAGAATACGATTATCAACTTGAGGGCTGGCGGGCGAATTTAAGGGACGCCATTAAAATACTTGCTTTTTTCCGCGACTACACAAACCAATAATCGGCCTGCTGGCTGACGATTGTAAATCCCTAGGTCCGTCGGTGCTCGGCCGATTAACGTAGACGCGCTTCTTTTTCCCTGAAATTTCTCCAAATTGTGCAAGATAACTATTTGTCATGAGAATAGAATGCAAGCCTCCTATTAATCCATCGCTTGGGATCAACATGATCAAACCAAAGCGGCCCGAAAAGGGAAATAAATAATGACCAATCCAATCGGCCCCAACAGGGCGGGAAGATCGTCTCGTCCAATTTCAAGCCTTGCGCGCATTAAAGACGTCATTATGACCGCCGTATTTAGTATCAAACATGATTACAGCAACCCCTTGCGCAGAATAGAAATTCATCCTTCTAAGCTTGGTAGCTACCTTTATTTATGTGTTACGACTTATACAACAAAGAGGGAAATCTCTGAATTTTGGCCCGAAGCGTCGACAACTGCCGAGCACCTTTCCAAAAAAGGGATTAAACACATCAGTATAGGCCCTAATGTAAAGCCGGAAGAAATAACGGACTTATTTCAATTGCTGGGGAATGTTGATCTTGATTGGCAAAACTTTAACCGGCCAAACATCAAGTTTGTTAAATAGAAACGCCGTCTAAAATATTATCGTCAAACCCCCAAATCCGTCGGCGCGCGGTTGGGTTATTTATATGGCAGGATTAGAGAATCGATATTTTTTTTGAGGGGTTCAAACTCCGGATCCCGATGCACCAAAACGGCATTTAACTTCTTGGCTGTGGCGGCAATCCAGGAATCGGCCAGAGAAATATCGTGCGCGGCCTTCAATTCGGCGGCGATCAATCTCAAGTCCTCATCGCTTTCGATTATTTCCAAGGGCAGGAGCGTCATTTCCAGATATGCTTTATGCCCTGCTTCTTCTCCATAACGCATAAAATTGATATATAAATATTCCATGGCGGTCATAAAAGAAATAAATACTTTGCCGCGCCTGCGCCGTGCCGCCTCCAAAATCGCTTCGACCTTATCAGCCCCGGCATCATCATCTTTTAGACAAAAGATCGCCGAAGTATCGAGGACATACAGTTTATCGTTTTCCACTTTCCTTCTCCCGCTCTTTCTTTCTCTCCGCCAGTAAAATTTTAAACATTCCACTGGAACTTCCCCGGAAAGACTTTATCGGATTTTGCGGCATGGGTAAAATGGTAACCATGTTCCCCAGATCAAGCCAGGCGATCTTCTGCCCCGCCTTGATATGGTACTTTTTGCAGATTTCGGCAGGCACCGCCGTCTGCCCCCGCTTGGACACCGTTGTTTCAATTGTCATTTGACCACCTCATTAATCATTATACAAGTCAAATATCGATATTGTCAAGTCGTTAACTAATTATGCCTTGTCAAAGAGGCCTAAACCCCCAGATCCGTCGGCGCTCTGCCTAACGAATAAAGAAGATCCAGCGTGGACTTGATCTGTTCCTCTATCGTCTCTTCCTCATGCGCGCGGTTGAGATAGATATTGTAAAGCCTGCGATATTTTAATGGGGTGACATTCATCATAACCGAATTGGCTCCCGCCATAAGCCCCAGCCTTCTGGCGTTAGGCTCCAGTGTTTCAAATCCGGTAGTAACCACAATCTTGGCATTTTTTGGATCAACTATTCTTGAGACCGCCAGCACTTTTAATACCAAATCTGTCTTTGGACTGTCAGGGAGAACCGGACCGAAAGAGTACATTTCTGTTTTCAATTCTTTAGTGAGAAGAATATCATCTAATAAACTTTCAGTTGATTGCCCTTTAAGTCCTATCAATCCGCCGGTTAATAGAAGATAGCCGATATCATAGGCGTCTTTTAGGTCCTGAAGACGTTCTCTAAGGATATCTCCGCAATGGTATTCAGCATACAAGCTGGGATTGCTGGTCTCAAATCTCATGAGCAACCCCCTCGCCCCCGCCTCAAACAATTTCTCAAGCCCTTCTTTCCCAACCTCCCCAACCGAAATAAAGATCAGGACCGCGTGCCGCTTCTTTATCTCTTTGATCAAAGAACAAAGCCTTTCTACCGGAAATTCCGGATCTTCGCCCGACTGGAGCACCAGCGCTTTAAACCCATGCTCAACAACGGCTTCCGCCACAGCCAACAGGATCTCTTCGTCGGTCATACGGTATCTTTGAAGAATGGAATTGCTTTTGCGGATACCGCAATAGGAGCAGTCATTACGACAATAATTTGAAAATTCTATAATGCCATGGACACAGCAGGAATTAGACAGATATTTCTGCCGTAGAAAATTAGCGGTCTTGTATAACAACTGCATTTCTGCTGGATTTTCAGTCTTTAACAGTGTCAGCAGTTCGTCGCGCTTCAGCTCCCTGCCCTCTGACGCCTTGTCGAGTATCAGCGCGACCTGCTTTGAGATATTTGCCTCTTCGAGGTCAAGGCGGGAAAGGCGCACATCTGTCTCTCTAAGCTCAAAAAACAGTTCTTTCCAGGTCTCAAGTATTTCAAGCGCTTCTTTTTCCGGCAATGTCTGGATCACATATCCGCCCTGGGCATAGATGTAATCGTTCACCTTGAGGTTTACTAATTCATTGATCGCTTTTTTCTTTTCGCCGAAATAGTCAACGGTAACGTTCTTTCCCTCGATTTCCGTGACTTTCCCGGGTATGGCGTAGCACATAAGATTTACATTATAACAGAGAGCGCGGTCACGGCCAAATATCCGCCTGAAATTTACGGACCAATATAACGACTATTATATAGGTATGGAAGTAAATATAAATATAAGAAAAATCAGCGGGGCATTGCTGTTGCCGGTCCGGGAAAGTAAGGCCTCGCCGGCAAGGGACAAGGATTTAATGAATGCAATTAAAAATTTTGCCTCCTTTATGGGACTTTCTTATATTCCGGGAAGGACCATTGAAAGGCTGCAAAATGACCGGGAATATCGGATTTGTTTTACTCCGGCCGCGGCAACCGGTTTTTTTACGACGTTATATGATGAAAAATTCGGTAAAAATGCCAGAGACAGATTACTGGCCATATTATCCGATCCTGCTAAAGTTACAGATGGGGACCGATGCTTTGGTTTGGGGCTATATTTGAACAACTTTCACGGCATCATGCCGGGAGGATACAAGCGCGAGCCGTTAATATTTGACCCGACAATCGATCACGATCTGGCATTATTGTTCTCTCAAGTCGACGCAATATTAATGGGAAAAGGGCTTATGGATGAAGCTGTAAAATTGGGCGGCAAAGGATTAAGGGAATGCACTTCAATCCCGGAAAAGGATAAAATGAAGCTTAAGTATTACAGACTTTCACTGGATATTTTTGATGAAATGATTAAGAGGCATGGCTACAAACCGTACGACCTGATAAAATGATTCTGCTCACCAAACTCTATTCCTCTTCCCTTCCGCTTTAAACATCGCTTCGCCGGAGCCGATGTTAAAAGCACGGTAAAATTCCGGAAAATTGCTTAACGGTCCGTTAACCCGGTATTTTGCCGGCGAATGCGGATCAATCTTAATGAGCATCTTTGCCCTTTCATCGCGCATATTGGTATGCCAGATCTGCGCGTAAGCCAAAAAGAACCTTTGTTCGGGAGTAAAACCATCGATCATTTCCGGCTCCCTATTTTTTAAGATCTTCTTTAACGCATCAAAAGAAATAGTCACGCCGCCGAGATCGGCGATATTTTCGCCCAGCGTCAACCGGCCGTTAATGGGCATGCCGGGAAACGGCTCATAATGATTGAATTGGTCCGCCAATCCCCCGTTTTTTTCCTTAAACCGGGCCTGGTCCCGTTTTGTCCACCAATTCTTAAGATTTCCTTTGGCATCGAACTGGCTTCCCTGGTCGTCAAAACCGTGCGTCATCTCATGGGCAATGACCGTTCCAATCGCCCCGTAATTGACCGGGTCATCGGCATCGGCATTGAAAAATGGC
>JBAZPF010000072.1:0-6126 GCA_041648295.1 Candidatus Margulisiibacteriota bacterium
GCCGAGGATCGATCATACTAATTACGAATCAAAATATTTGAGGAACCGCGTCCGGCTCAAGCTGATCCCCCAGCTTAAGATCTATAATTTAAACATTAAAGAGATCCTTCTCCAAACTGTACTGCTCCTGACGGAGGATTATCTCTATATGGAATCAAAAACAAAGGACCTGCTTACCGACATTACCATAAAAACTAAAGAGGACTCGATCGAACTGGACGCGCAAAAGCTAAGGGAGCTTGAGCCGCCGATCGAAAGGCATCTGGTCCGGACCGCGATCGAAAGAGTAAAAGGCAACCTGGCCGAGCTGGCGTTTTCACATGTTCACGATATCATAAAGAACCTTGACCAGACCGAACGCTGGGAACTGCACCTGCCCGACAGCATTTACGCGGTCGGCGGCAAGAATTCGATCATAATAACAAAGGAAAAGCCGAAGGAGATCGAAAAGGTGTCTTTCTACCATACCCTTTCCATTCCCGGTGAGGTCGAAATAAAAGAAGCTTCGGCCAGGATCAAGGCCGAAATAGTGGAAAGCGCAGAGGTCAACAAAGAAGGGTCCGAAAATACCGCCTATCTGGATTTTGAAGAGATCGGACGGGAGCTGGTGGTAAGGTCCAGAAAGGACGGCGACCGCTTTTTCCCTCTTGGAATGAAAGGCGCGAAGAAGCTCCAGGACTTCTTCGTCGACCAGAAAGTCGCGCAGGAATCGCGCGATCTGGTCCCGATAGTTGAAGCCGCCGGAAGAATAGTATGGGTGGCCGGACTGCGGATAGACGAACGAGCCAAAGTTGATCCTAAAACAAAAAAAGCGGTCAGGCTTACTCTCTCAAAAATATGAGAATAATAGAGATCTCATCCCCCTCTGAAGCAATAGAAGAGCTTAAAAAAATCCACTGCGATCCCGCCGGTATAGAGATAATGGCCCCAAAGAGCGTATTCAAAGCGGTAAAGCTTAAAAATATCCGGTCGGTCGCGGCCAACATCATTAAACAAGAAATGCTCTCTTACGGCGGAGAAGCCGCCACCTCTTACGGATCGCTCGACCTTTCCGCAAAAACAACCGATATTATTATCATGGGAACGCTTAGGCAATTTAAACATTTAACGGATAAACTGCGCAAACACCAGTTTGGGCTTCCGCAAATATCAAAAGAGATAAAAAAAGCGCTTGATAACTATGCCGCTTCCCCCGCCCCGGTAAAAATAAAAGGGAAGCCCCTCCCCTTCGGCAAAAAGACTTACATAATGGGAATACTGAACGTAACCCCCGATTCCTTTTCTGACGGCGGTAAATTCCTGGACGCTGATTCCGCGATCTCCCATGCCGACCGGATGATAAAAGAAGGCGCCGACATTATCGATGTCGGAGGGGAATCCACCCGCCCGGGAGCCGCAAGCGTGCCGGCTAAAATTGAAATGGACCGGATAATCCCCGTTATCCGCGCGTTAAGTAAGAGAAAAATAATAATTTCAGTTGATACTCGGAAAGCTTCAGTCGCTGAAGCGGCCGTAAAAGCGGGCGCGCATATCATAAACGACATCTCCGGCTTAAGGCATGATAAAAAGATGGCGCGGGTAGCGGCAAAGTACGGGGTCCCGGTAGTAGTCATGCATATTAAAGGAACTCCAAAAACCATGCAATTTCTGACAAACTATGAAGATATCATGATGGAGCTTATAGATTATTTTGAAAAAAGCATTGAAATCGCCGAAAATGCTGGTATACTTCGGAATCAGATCATTATTGACCCGGGATTCGGTTTTGGGAAAACTCCGGAGCAAAACCTCGAGATAATCAAGCATTTAAGGGAATTAAAGGTTTTGGGATCGCCAATACTGATAGGGACTTCAAGAAAATCGACCATCGGCAAGGTTCTTGACCTCCCGGCCGGCCAAAGGATAGAAGGAACGGCGGCCACAGTATCGGTTGCAATTTTGAACGGAGCGGATATAATACGGGTGCACGATGTCGATCAGATGAAAAAAGTCGTTAAAATGACCGATGCAATAGCCAGGGGGAAAATAAAATGGTAAAGAAAAAATCAAAGCCAAAGGCCAAACCGACGGTACGTCCCGGAGGGATAAAAAAAGAGGTCAAGAAAAAGATCAGTAAAAAGATCGTAAAAATCGCCGCCAAAGAAAAAGCGCCCGCAAAATATAAGAAGGGCGAGCCGCAGATAGTTTATCTGGGCCTGGGCAGCAATGTCGGCGACCGGGAAGAATATATCGAACAGGCGGTATTTCTTTTGACCAAAGTAAAAGGCATAGACATCATGAAGCGCTCGACCAACCATGAGAACGAAGCCGAAGGCGGAGGCGACCAGCCGCCCTTCATCAATGCCGTCCTTCAGATAAGGACAACCCTTTCACCCTATGAACTCCTGGATAAGATCCATGAGATCGAAACCGCCCTGGGAAGAGAAAGAGAAGTTGAGTGGGGACCAAGAACGATCGATATGGATATATTGATGTTCGGAGACCTGATAATGAGCGACGACAAACTTCAGATCCCCCACCCCCTGATGCATGAAAGGCTTTTTGTTCTCTTGCCTTTAAAAGAGATCGCTCCGCGCGCCATCCACCCCATGCTCGAAAAGACGATCGAAGACATGTATGATGAAAAAAAGGCCGAGGGCGGGGACAAATACGACGATGAACTGCCGGGGTTCAAGGATATCAAACGCGGCGGCGGGTACGACGATTTTGAACGGTGGTAATTGACACTTCTTCCGCTGAAGAGACTAAAAGTTTTGGGGAAAAGATAGGCCGCGCGCTAAAGCCGGGAGACATTTTAGTCCTTACCGGACAGCTTGGGGCGGGAAAAACCACATTGATCCAGGGTATAGCCAAAGGATTGGAAATAAAGGATTACGTGACCTCCCCTACTTTTACGCTGATAAATGAGTACAAAGGCATTTATCCCTTTTTTCATCTTGACCTTTACCGGCTGGATGACCCGTCACAGATAGAAGATCTTGGCATTGAGGAATATTTTAACAATAAAGACGGGATTATGGTGATCGAATGGGCGGAAAAGCTGGGCGGGCTCATGCCGAAGAACGCTTTTGAGATAAAGATTGAAAATACGGGAGAAAGTGAAAGGAAAATATGGTTGTCCTCGGAATTTCAAGCGCGACTAAAATAATATCGGCCGCTCTGGTTAAGGACGGCAAGCTTTTGTCTGAAATAACCGTTTCAGGAAAAGAAGCTTTTACCGAAAACCTCATCTTATACATTGAGAAGCTGGTCGAAGAAAGTCCGGAAAAAATAGACGGGATCGCCGTGGCCGTAGGCCCCGGAGCTTACAGCGGACTGCGCGGTGGACTGGCCTGCGCAAAAACGCTGGCGCAGGTAAGAAATTTAAAATTGGCGGCGGTTTCAACCCTTCACGCCCTGGCCTATAATCTTAAGGACATAACCGGAACGATCGCGGCAATAACCGATGCCTGCCGGGATGATTTTAACTTTGCCCTATTCCGGTCAAATAATAATAAGATAGATCGGATCACCGATGATATGGTCCTTCATTTTGACCGCTTGACCGAAGTGCTTGGCCGGGTAAAAGGCGAACTGCATCTTACCGGAACTACGGAAGAAATAATGGCCAAAGTAAGAGAGCTTAATCCTGAAACAAAAATAGTCCCCGCGAGAATGAATATCGTATCGGGTTATAATGTGGCGCTTATCGGCGAAGATTTGATCAAAGAAGGAAAAACGGAAGACCCGCTTAAATTAATTCCAAAATACTCCCACACGCCAAACATTCGGGAATTTAAAGCCTAACCAACAACATTCGGACCATAAAAAAAAGAAATAACTATTTCCACTTTTCTTTTGTGGAAAAGAAAAGTGGACCTGCCTGCCGGCAGGCAGGTGAAAAGAAAGCCACTAGGGGCTGTGCCCCTAGAACCCCCGCCAGCAAAGCACCGCCCCAATGACCCCATGGCCTCCACCACCCCTTCTTCGATTTCATCGAAGAACCGTCCGTACGGACGGCCGTAACCTCCTTCCCCTCCCTTTTGGCGCCGATGAGAAGAGATGGAAAGATATTCCGGCGCCAAAACATGCTGGCGTCGATATAAGAAAACTAACAACTTATCAGGCATTTATAATCCCAATCTTTTTATATAATGTCCGGCGATTTCACATTCATTATTGGCGGGAGGTGGTCGGGGGCTTAGCGAGCCCCGGTAAATTCCCGGGGCGAGCTAGGGCGGTGGTGGGAGCGGTCGGGGGATAGGGAGGAGAAATATTGAAATCGCCTAGAGTTTTCTTTGTTACTTTCTTTGCATCACTGGCAAAGAAAGTAAGAAGAATTAAATGGAGGGGCGGAGGAATTTTTAAGGCTTAATGAGCGAAAGCGCTTCCGCTCTGGTGGTGGCGTTCTTTCTAAAAACACCCCTGACCGCGGAAGTGACGGTGACCGATCCCGGCTTTTTAACGCCCCGCATTGACATGCAATTACCACAAACAGCCGTCCTGCCATTTCTCCTGACAAGAATTAAACCGGAAGGAACGCCAACGCAATATATCTTGCCATTGTATTTCTTTGTGGAAATATTTTCCGGCCTTAACCGCGAATACCATTTATTAGAACCTTTTTTTGTTTTGTGAGTTTCCATCCTAAAATATGTTTTATTCTTCTGTTTAGTACAGCCTATATCAAGTTTAATGCAGATTTCCTGCAGGTCGTCAATAAGTTTTTCAGATTTTGAGACCAAGTGAAACGCTCCATTTTTCTTGATATGCCCATCTCCTTTTACATACCAATCTAAAAACATTTTCAAATAATTCGCCGGAGCATTCCTGATCAAGCTAGGAACATATTTATCTCCCGACTTTCCGTATTTAACAAAATAATCGTAAAAGTCATGTCCTTCAATTCGAAATTGAACTGTGCTTCCGTTTTTAAAGGCTCCATACTTGACTCCCAGTTCATCAAAAAGCAATTTTATTTCTTTAAATGATCTTGATTTTGGGCTCTGTGAAACTATGAAAAACTTTCTTTTTCCCGCTTTTGTCACACAACCCTCGCTAATCCATATGCCAAACAATTTTACAAATACATTATATTTAATCTTATGCCCGCCTATTATTACAAAAGGAGGCGCATCCCCCTGCCATGTGCAGGTTCTTGGAACAACAATATATTTGCCAATCATTTCCGATGCTGTTTTTATTTGCCAATCATTTCTATTGTTATAAAATTTCCAATCTGAAGTAAAACATATCCGATGATCAGGCGTCACCAATAAATCAATCGATAGATTTTTCATCTGCACCATTTTACCGTTGTAATTGTAAGACAATATTTTTAAAGGTTTCACGAAAGACAATCGTCTATTGTTATTAATGTCAACCTGCGCAACTTTGTCATCCTGATCAAGTTCCTTGAAATATTTCCATCCGTTTAAGGTTAATATTTCTGTTTTTTCATCATAGCAAAGGTGCTCTGCTTCGATTATTACCAGCACTCCATGAGGATTCAACCTCTTCATTATCGTATCGGCAACTTCTGAAGTAAGCCGCTCCTGCACCTGCGGCCTTTTGGCAAAACCTTCGATCACTCTGACCAGTTTTGAAAGTCCGGTCACCCTGCCCGCCTTTGGTATGTAAACGACATGCGCTTTGCCGATGAAAGGGATCAAATGATGTTCGCAAACGGAATAAAAAGGGATGTCTTTGACCATTACCATTTCTTCGTGTTCCGCCTGCTTGAAAGTGGTCAGTTCTTTTCCGGGATCTTTTCCCAGGCCGGAAAAAAGCTCCGCGTACATACGGGCCACTCGTTTTGGGGTCTCTTTAATGCCTTCGCGGTTAACGTCTTCGCCGATAGCGGCAAGTATTTCTTTTACTGCTTTTTCGATCCGTTTTTCATTAGCCATTTGACTGAATTATACCATTTTTCCGGCTAAAACTGCCAGGAACAAAGGGATTTCCGCGCGCGCCTGATTTTCGGCCCTCTGCCTTAAGCCGGGCTTGCTTACTCTGTGCGATACCCATTCTTCCAAATCCATGACCGCTAGACCACTGGACCTCAAGACCTCAAAATAAGACGAGAGCGGGCGGTGGAAAGTATACGTGATTTGGCTCGGATCATTACCGGGATGCATGCGGATCGGA
>JBAZPF010000073.1:0-6114 GCA_041648295.1 Candidatus Margulisiibacteriota bacterium
CCGGCCCTGCGAATGGCCCGTTCAAGCACCCGCATGTGGTCGAGATGGGAAATAAATCTTATTTCCTGACCTTTTTCGTATTTAATTTTTATCTTACAGAAATTATTGACCACGGCAGCTCCTCATCTTTTGTTCTTTCTCTTAAGTAATCCGTAATGCGTAATCCGTAATGCGATAATGCTTGTTCCCACAGTTCAAATTTAAAGTGTTCAGTCCAGGCGTCAAACCTGGCTCCCAGTTCATAAGCGCGTTCGATCACCTTTGATAATTTTGAATCCCCCCGCGAAAAAACGCCTTCGAGAATGCTGGTTTTAGCATCATGCCATCGCAGTTCTATCCCCCTGCCCTTCAGGTTATGCTTCAGATAATTCTGCCGTTCGATTATTTCCGCAAGCCCGATCTGCTTTTCTCTCTCAAAAGGGGTATGCGGTTTGGGAATAAAAGTGGACGCCGAAGCGGTTACATGGAATCTTTGGGTATATTCTTTCCCAATATCGGCGATTTTTTTTGTAAGCTCGATTATGCCCGCCAGGTCCTCCTGCGTTTCCGTCGGCAAACCGATCATGTAATAAAGTTTGAGGTTGGTTACGCCTTCAGAAAATGCCGCGCGCGCCCCGGCCAAGATATCTTCCTCGGATAATTTTTTTCCGATAACGTCCCGAAGCCGCTTTGTCCCCGACTCCGGCGCCATGGTAACGGAAGTCGGCCTGACTCGCTGGATCTCTTTTGCCAGCTTCATGCTAAATGAATCAAGCCGCAATGAAGGGAGAGCCAGGTTTATCTTTTGTTTTTCTAGTTTTATCGCGAGCTCTCTGGCCACCGGTTCGATCGCCGAATAATCGGAGGAAGACAGCGAAATAAGAGAAAGTTCGTCGTAGCCGGTATTTTTTAGAATCTCGTAAGCCAGCTTGAGGACCGTTTCCGGTTTTCTTTCTCTTACCGGATTATATCCTATACAGGCGTTGCAAAATTTGCACATGTGCTTGCAGCCGCGCATTATCTCCACCATCGCCCGGTCATGGATTATCTCGATGAACGGCACGATCGGCTTTGTGGGATACGGCGCCGCATCAAGATTTTTAACATATCTTTTAACCGTCTTGTTCCCAATAGAAGGTACATATATCCCGGGTATTTTAGAAAGATTTTTGAGAATTTCTTTACGCGTTACGCATTCCGCGTTACGCATTACGCCAACGATCTCAACAATAACTTCTTCCCCTTCCCCGATAACAAAGAAATCAATAAATTCGGAGATAGGCATCGGGTTCATGGTTGAAGGCCCGCCGGCAAAGATCAGGGGATGGCTTTCATTCCGGTCTTTGGAATAAAATGGAATGCCGGAAAGCTTCAACATATCAAGCAAATTGGTATAAGTTAATTCATGGCCGAGCGAAAAACCCAGAAGATCGAATTTGCCGATCGGCGTCCACGATTCAAGCGAGAAAAGTTGTAAGTTGTTAGTTGTAAGTTGATTTGCCATGTCCTGCGCGGGCGCGTATACTCTTTCAGCCAGAACATCATCCATTTCGTTGAGAATGTGATAGAGGATCTGGAGTCCGAGATTGGACATTCCCACCTCGTAAAGGTCGGGATAAGCCAAAGCTACGCGCAGTTTAGCGGAATCCCAATCCTTATGGATGGAATTAAGCTCGTTGCCGATATAACGCGCCGGTTTTCTAACATTTGGCAGGATCGATTCTATTTTATCTTTCACATTAACCTTTGACGACTATATTCAATAATTTATTGGGGACATATATTGTCTTTACGATCTCTTTGCCGGTTATAAAGTTCTTTACTTTCTCGGATCCAACGGCTGAATTTTTGACGACTTCTTCTGTTGATCCAACAGGCACAGTTATTGTATCTCTCAATTTCCCGTTAACTTGAACAGCAATGGTTGCTTCTGCCTCCACTATCAGCGCCGGATCGTAATTGGGCCAGGGCTGGCTGCAGATCGAATCTTTGTTCCCCAGCTGATGCCATAGTTCATCTGCAATGTGGGGCGCAAATGGTGAAAGCATTAACACTAATAAATTTAATGCTTCTTTATCATTCCAAAATTCAGATTCAATTGTTAATAAATTAGTTAACTCCATCAACTTTGCAATGGCAGTATTAAAAGAAAAGTTTTCAAGATCGTTTGTAACTCTTTGAATTGTTTGGTGCGCTTTCTTCCTGATTTTTCCTAAAGTTACTTCCTTTTTTTGATCAATAATATTTTTATATTCCGATTTGTATTCTTTTTTTATAGCAATTTCACCGTATTCTTCCCAATATTTTTCGCTGTCTCCACACGTACGGTGACAAGCTTTGTATACTAACCGCCAAGTACGATTTAAAAACCTAAAGCATCCCTCTACTCCCTGATCGCTCCATTCCAATTCTTTTTCCGCCGGCGAAGCAAAAAGAATGAACATGCGCGCCGTATCGGCTCCGTATTTTTCAATAATATAATCCGGATCGACGACATTACCCTTTGATTTGCTCATCTTGGCGCCGTCCTTGACCACCATCCCCTGGGTTAAGAGATTGGTGAAGGGTTCATCAGACGGAGACCAGCCGGCGTCATACAACACTTTGGTAAAGAATCGGGAATACAAAAGATGAAGGATCGCGTGTTCTATCCCGCCGATGTACTGGTCCACCGGCATCCATTTTTTTGCCTTTTCTTTTGAAAAAGGTTCTTGGCTGTTTTTTGGATCGCAATAGCGCAAATAATACCAGGAAGAACAATTAAAAGTATCAAGCGTGTCTGTTTCCCGTTTCGCGTCCATTCCGCATTTGGGGCATTTTACATTGAGAAAAGTTTTTGAAGTCGCAAGCGGCGAAGCGCCTTCTCCTGTAATATTCACATCTGTCGGAAGTAGAACGGGCAGATCTTTTTCGGGAACGGGAATCGTCCCGCACATTTTGCAGTATATTATGGGTATGGGCGCTCCCCAATATCTCTGGCGGGAAACCAGCCAATCGCGGAGCTTAAAATTAATTTTCCGCTCACCGATTTCCCCGGTAAAAGGATCAGCCTGTTTAATCGGCAGGTTATTCTGTTTCGCAAATTCAAAATCCCTTTGATCGTGTGCAGGAACCGCCATTACCGCACCTGTTCCGTATTCCATCAGCACATAATCGGCGATCCAGATCGGCACCTCTTCCCCATTGGCCGGGTTGATAGCATAGCCGCCGGTAAAAACCCCTTCTTTAGCCGTTGAGATCGCCCGCTCATGAGTGCTTTCGTGCTTGACCTTTTCGATGTAAGCTTTAACGGCCTTTTCCTGGGGAGTGCCTTTGCAAAGTTCCAGGGCGAGCGGGTGTTCCGGGGCCAGTACCATGTATGTCACACCGAAAAGCGTGTCCGGCCTCGTCGTATAAATTAATAGCTCCTCAGTTTTGACTTTTGAACTTTTAATTTTAAACTTGATCTCGACCCCCTCGCTCTTCCCTATCCAGTTCCTCTGCATGATCTTGACCGGCTCCGGCCAGCCCGACAGCTTTTCTAGATCGGCCAAAAGACGGTCAGCGTAGTCCGTTATTTTGAAAAACCACTGCTCGAGCTCGCGCTGTTCCACGGTCGTCTCACAACGCCAGCATTTGTCTTCTTTAACCACTTGCTCATTGGCAAGGACGGTATTGCATTTCGAGCACCAATTGACGGTCGCTTTTTTGCGGTAAGCCAGGCCCCGCTCAAACATGGTGAGGAACATCCACTGCGTCCATTTGTAATATTCCGGCTTGCTGGTATTGACTTCGCGGCTCCAGTCGTAGGAAATGCCCAAGCGTTTTAACTGCTTTTTCATCCTGTCAATACAGCTGTCAGTCCATGGTTCAGGATGAGTTTTATTCTTGATCGCGGCATTTTCAGCCGGCATGCCAAAGGCGTCCCAGCCGATGGGATGGAGAACGGAATAACCGGTCATTCTTTTATAACGGGCGATAACATCGCCAATGGCATAGTTGCGAACATGGCCCATGTGAAGGTTGCCCGAGGGATAAGGAAACATCACCAGGTCATAATATTTAGGTTTGTTCTCGGTATCAGAAACCTCAAACAGCTTCTGCTTTTCCCAGTCAGACTGCCATTTTGGCTCGAGTTGGGAAGGATTGTAGTCGCTCATGAAGTAATTTTACCATAAATTGATTTATTCCCCGAGCATTACTTTATTTCGGCTTAGGTGACAATTGCCTAACTTTGGCGCGGATCTTTTGAGCAGGAGTGCCTGAAGGCGGAGCTGCGGTTGACGGAAAATAAACCTTGTTTAACTGGTTGGCTTGAAAATTAACGATTTTAACGGCTTTTCTTGCAGGGGGTATCGCCGCGGGATGATGGGAATCAACCCAAATATACTGCTTGATAACATCCGTTGAAACATCTAACCCTGAAGCATAGATCGGGATGTAAGGGGGATCATAAGAATAAGTCGCCTTGCCGGAACTATTTGTTGTTTGAGACAATTTAATAATATATATTTCGTTTATGGATCCATAGACCTCCTGCGCGGATTTTTGGGCGTAGATTGAAATTTGTTTGTTATTAGTAGTGTTAGTTGTTCCTTGATGGAAAAATTGAAAATCAGATGAAACATTTGCATTGGCAGAAGCGGAAATAATCGGCAAAAGAAGAATGGATAAGACGAAGCTGAATAATGTTTTTTTCATGTTTTCCTCCAAAGCTTGCTTGTATTATTGTAAAGGATTTGAATAGCGAAAGTCAAGGATCGCATTACTTGCTCTTCTTCCTGCCCCGCTTCTCCCTCTCCTCCCCGCCGGTCTCTTTGACCGCGATCTCTTCCCGCGCGGTGGTGGAAGCTTTGCCCGGGGTCTCTTCTTTCTTGTTCTTTATTTCCACTTTTCCGGTCTTTGAAAAAGTTATTTTACCGTCAATCACTTTTGCCGTAACCTCGTCGCCGGCTTTAAAATTGCCCGCGATGATCTCGTTGCTCAAATTGTTCTCGATTAGCCGCTGAACCGCCCGGCGGAGCGGGCGTGCGCCGAATTTCGGATCATAGCCTTCTTTTACTATCAATTCGAGCACATCATTGTCTGTTATCAGCTTCATATCCTGGTTCTCAACCTGTTTTTCGATATCGGCTATCATAAGCGCCGCGATCTTCTTCAACTCCTCATCGGTTAGCGGATGAAAAACGATGATCTCATCAATGCGGTTCAGGAATTCCGGACGGAATTCTTTTTTCATTTCATCCAGAACCATGGTCTTCATCTGCTCATAGGACGCTTCGCGGTCGTTCTTAGCCATAAAACCGATCGCGCCCTGCTGAATAATCATCCGCTGGCCAACATTTGTGGTCATAATCACGACGGTGTTCTTAAAATCAACCACATGGCCTTTGGAATCGGTCAAACGCCCGTCTTCCAGTACCTGCAAAAGGATATTAAAGACATCGGGATGCGCTTTTTCAATTTCATCAAACAAGATGACGGAATACGGTTTGCGCCTTACTGCCTCGGTAAGCGTTCCGCCTTCCTCATAGCCAACGTAACCGGGAGGCGCGCCAACCATGCGCGAAACCGTATGCTTCTCCATATATTCGGACATGTCGACCCGGACCATGGCGTCCATGGTACCGAACAGGAATTCCGCCAGGCGTCTGGCAACTTCTGTTTTTCCGACCCCCGTAGGTCCGGCAAATATAAACGAACCGACCGGCCGTTCGGGAGCTTTGAGCCCAGCTCTTCCTCTTCTTATCGCCTGTGCGATGGCATTGATCGCTTCTTCCTGGCCGATGACCCTTTTATGCATGATCTCTTCCATCTTCATCAGCTTTTCCGTCTCCGCCGCGGTCAGCTTTATCACCGGGACCCCGGTCCAGTCGGATACCACTTCGGCAATATCTTCTTCGGTAACCACTGCGTCCGCTTCGCCCTGCCGGCGCTCTTCTTTCCATTTATCTTCAAGCTCTTTGACCTTCTTTTCAAGATCGGCGATCTGATCGCGGACCGTCGCCGCTTTTTCGTATTTCTGGGTTGTTGACGCTTCTTCTTTCTCCTTCTTCGCCGCCGCCAGAGCTTTTTGCGCGTCTCTTAATTCTTTTGGAGGAGAAATAAGACGAAGGCGTACTTTCGCCATCGCTTCATCCATTACATCTATCGCCT